>NZ_CP108039.1:4315000-4615000 GCF_036173045.1 Streptomyces sp. NBC_00299 | reverse complement strand
GGCGATGAATGTCAGGGCATCCTCGGCAAGCCTGTTAACGGAAAACAAAATTTCACCGCTCGGAGCCAGCAGGTCTACCGCGTCCAAGTCTGCCCGGACCTGGACCGACCCAGCACTGTCATTGATTACCCGCCGACGGATTGTGACAGTCTCTGCGTCAAGCCAGATATTCGGCAACGGGGTGACAAAGAGCTCCTTGTAACGATCCGCGAAGAGCCTGAATGATGTTGCGGCTGCAGGCTTCTCCTGACCGTCCGTCGGGGAATTGCTCGGATTGTGAGGCATGTACCTACCAAAATATTTATGGCAAAATTCCATGTACTGCCGAGTGAAGAGGATGAATTGATGCCATGCTTCGTCGACGCGCAGGGAGTACATGGGCCACGCCGCCTCACCGCTCACGCTTGCGAGTACGAGGTATCGTTTGACTTCTTCAAAAAGCGCTTGGCCTTCCTCCGGTGTGTCCACGATATGATCTTTTACTAGCTTCTCGATGACAAATGGAGCCTCGTAAGACAGGGCGTCGAGAACCTGCCGTGAGTCCGATGCGACCTCAATCTGACGTGCATGCATAATCATCACCAATTTTCACGTACAGGCCAGTCTCTTCCAGAGCATCCGCGATGTGCAGACGCTCTTCCGTAGATAGATCTCCTGGCATATCCTCGATTGTGAAACTTCGCTCCTTGGAAACAAAGGCGATCGCCTCGCGCCCGAGGCTGTCGAGAGCTAGTTCCTTCAACGAGCCGGTCGGAGTCTCCGAATAGAGGACTGCCATCCCGGCATCGAGGCGGTAACTCAGCTCAAGGTCCTTGTGCACACGCTCCAGTGCAAACCCATGTCGGGTTGGCTTGCCGGACTCAGGCCTATCGGTCATGAATCCGCCGAGAGCGGTACATTTATCCGAAAGAGACGAGGCTTTCGTGCTGTTCAGGGAGGGAAGCATATTGCCGATTGCGCGAATGCGCCTTACCTGTCGTCGCCTTTCAATGACCTTTCGGTAGACGTGGTCGCTGTTCGTCCGGTCGGGTCTTGCCCTCTCCAAGAGGCCGGGTAGGGGATCGCCGCATACATCGCCTGGGTCCTCGCCGTCCCTCGGGCTGGTCATATGGAAAGACAGCGACCAGCGCGACGAATTATTGATCGGCGCATGGATGCATGGCTCGTAGATGTAGCCGACTTTCCCAGCCGAGGCGGGAAAGCGATTCTTGAGAACCAACTCCCGGCGAGAATACGATTCCTCGCGGTCGTAGGTCAGTACCTCGAGTTCATTACGGCAGACTGCAGTAATTGTCCAAGCTGTGTGCTCGTGTGGCCCTGGCGAGCCTCCCGGAGGCCAGTACCCAAAAGCGAATCTAATCCCGAGCCCCGGCATCGTGAAGAACGGCACCAATCCCGGCCGCAACTCATCTCTCTCGAGCAGCTGCAACTCCAAATGAAGGCAGCTAGCGAGGAAGTCGTCATCTAGGACGGCATCCTGGATACTCGATCGCGCGGCGAGAACGGCTCGGAGTTCCGGGTGGTCCCGCTCGCCGTCCGAGGGGAACTCGAGTGCCTGCAGTGCTGTACACAAATCATCGAATCTCACCGCAGTGGAATCCAGCAGGACGACGTGCACACATCGCAGGGCGGCGAATAGCAGGGTGCGCAATTCGAGGTGCATACATCGCGTTCTGGAACGTGCATGCGGAGTCTCCCCCTCCTGGATTCTCGCATCTCACCCTTCAGGGGACCGCCCGAGGGTTCTGATTCCAACTCGATTGATGAGGATTTCGGCATCCTTCTTGACCCAGAGAATCACGCCTCCGAAAGGGGAAGACGGTGCCTCGGCGTGGTGCAGGATGTCACCCTTCGGGATTTCCACCTTGTCAGACAGGCGGTCGAGCCGCTGGTAGATGACGACAACGGCGTCATCGTCTGACGGGCCAACGAATCCCCGAATAATCCTTACATTGTTCCCCACGCCTTTCTCGAGCAGCGTGGCCACCAATGGATTCACTGGAATCTTGGAATATGAGTAGCCTGTTCTGGACATGCTGATCTCCCGGGAAGTCGAAGGTGGGTAAGCTGCGATTATGTAATGGATGCTCTGGGATTCGGAGCTGCCGCACAAGACGAGATCGGCCACATGGCCCTAAGACGGTGTCCTATGCGGTGAGGCGGAGCAGTCACCTGTAGCAGCACAGGGCTGCTGCGAGGCCAGGGCGATGCGCACGCCGATGCGCTTGCCTCGTAACCATTTGCGCAGGTGGGATATGTCGAGGACCTCAGGATGCTCAACCGCCGGGCAGGTTGGGCTGTTCAACACTCGGTGATGGAGGGGGCATCGCGGCCAACCCGGCGAACCTTCACGGTCACAGCACTAGCTCGGACGTGATCGGAGTCGAGGACAACGCGCGAGACGTCGATGAGGCCGGCGGGCATCCGGAGCGAGCCACGAGGTAGACAGCGTGATCGGCCCGTCCTGGTTGTTGGTCACGCGCCGCCGGTGCACAACTGGAGCCGGGCTCCGCCGTCCTGATCGTCCACCACGTCGTCTTCGACCTCCAGGACCGGCCGTTGGCACCTCCTGCGCCTCTACATCCTCCCGGCCTTCGGTACGTCGACCTGGACGAGATCACCGCTCCCCGTGTCCGCGAGTGGCGGGCCGAACGACTCCGCACCACCGGAGCCAAGACGACCGTCGCCAAGGCGTACCGCCTCCTCAAGGGCATCCTGGAGACGGCTGTCGACGACGACCTGATCAGCCGCAACCCGTGCCGGATCAAGGGCGCGGGCAAGGAATCCGCTGCCGAAAGGCGCATCGCCCCCGTCGCCCAGGTCGACGCCCTCGCCGACGCGATCGGGATCCGCTGGCGCCTCACTCTTTCTGCACAAGGAGGTGAAGCGGCACCTCGCTTGGTACGCCGAGAAGGGGCCCGAGGGCCTCGTCTTCGTCGGGGAGAAGGGCGCACCCCTTCCGGCGTCCTCCTTCGGTCGGAAGTGGCGCCGCGCCCGCACGGTCGCTGGCCTCCCGGACAGCTTCTGCTTCTACGACCTCCGTCACACCTGGGCACACCGTGCGGTTGTGGTGCGCGACCGGCTCACCGGTCTAGACAACAAAGAACCCCCGGGCCAATGACCTGGGGGTTTCACATGGAGCGGGTGACGAGAATCGAACTCGCGCTCTCAGCTTGGGAAGCTGATGTTCTACCATTAAACTACACCCGCGTAAGACGCCCGCCGGGAAGATCCGAGAGGATCCGGAGGCGGTGTCCGATCGCCTGGTCACTGTACCTCATCACCGGCCCCCGGCGCTGACGCCGTGGGGCCTGAGTGGGTTTCAGGGGCTGGGATCCGGGTGCAGGGGGCCGGAGTTGGGGCGTACGGTGGAGGGGTGGGAGAGGGTCCGGGCGGGGTCGGAGTGCCGCCTGGAGAGCCGTCCCTTTGATCCCGTAATGTGGCCTCTCGTCGTCAGGCAGGCAGCAGCCAGACGCGGCTCTTGGGGAAGGGACTCTTGGACTTGATGGAGCGCACCGTCGTCCGTTGTGCCGATGGGCACGTGTTCAGCACCGCTTCGTTCCCGATGCAGCAGGCCGATCGCCTCGGCCCCGGCCGGCTCCTCCGGTGCCCCCGGTGTGCCCGGCTTCGGAGCGTCGTGCCGGTGACGCTGGAGAAGCGGTAGCGGAGCAGTAAGCAGCGGTAGGCGAGCAGTAAGAAGTAGAAGTAGCCGTAACAGGAGTAACAGCAGTCACCGGCAGGTGTAGCGCTGGGCGCGCGGCGGCGCGATTGTGGCCGTTCCGCGCGCCTTGCGTATCCTCGGGGCGTGCTTCTCTCAGACAAGGACATCCGGGCCGAGATCGACGCCGGGCGGGTACGGATCGATCCCTACGACCAGACCATGGTGCAGCCGTCCAGCATCGACGTACGGCTGGACCGGTACTTCCGGGTGTTCGAGAACCACCGGTACCCGCACATCGACCCCTCCATCGAGCAGGCGGATCTCACGCGGCTCGTCGAGCCGGAGGGGGACGAGCCGTTCATCCTGCATCCCGGGGAGTTCGTGCTCGCCTCGACGTACGAGGTCATCTCGCTGCCCGACGATCTTGCGTCGCGGCTCGAGGGGAAGAGCTCGCTCGGGCGGCTCGGGCTCGTCACCCACTCCACCGCCGGGTTCATCGACCCCGGGTTCAGCGGGCACGTCACCCTTGAGCTGTCCAACCTCGCCACGCTCCCCATCAAGCTCTGGCCGGGCATGAAGATCGGGCAGCTGTGCATGTTCCGGCTCAGCTCGCCCGCCGAGTTCCCGTACGGGAGCGAGCGGTACGGGTCCCGGTACCAGGGACAGCGCGGTCCGACCGCCTCCCGGTCCTTCCAGAACTTCCATCGGACTCAGGTGTGAGCGGCGGGATGAGCGAAGAGCAGGTACGCGAGAACCTCACCTACGAGCGGTTCGGCATCGCCGTCCGCGAGCTCGCGCAGACCATCGCCGATGACGGGTACGAGCCGGATATCGTGCTGAGCATCGCCCGCGGCGGGGTCTTCGTCGCCGGCGGGCTCGCGTACGCCCTCGACTGCAAGAACCTTCACCTGGTGAATGTGGAGTTCTACACGGGGGTGGGGACCACGCTCGAGATGCCCGTCATGCTGGCGCCCGTCCCCAACGCGATCGACTTCACCGACAAGAAGGTCCTGATCGCCGACGACGTCGCCGACACCGGCAAGACGCTGAAGCTCGTGCACGACTTCTGCGTCGAACATGTCGCCGAGGTGCGGTCCGCGGTCATCTACGAGAAGTCCCACTCCCTCGTGAAGTGCGAGTACGTGTGGAAGCGCACCGATGAGTGGATCAACTTCCCGTGGAGTGTGCTGCCTCCAGTACATAAGTCCGGGGAAGCGGCCAAGTCGAATAAGGAAGCAGTCTGACCTGCGAGTACTCCGTAGATCAAAGAGAGCCCCTCGATAGGCCGTCGAGGGGCTCTCATGTTGTTCGGGGACGCTGACGACCTTCTGATCCGTGGCTCCGCCGAAGCCGCGTCTCGGCAGGGATACCGTGCGCGGCCTCCGCACCCCCGCTGGAACGGGCAGGCAGCTGCGGCTGCTGTCAGCTACTGCTGTCAGCTACTGCTGTCCGCTGCACGGCGTCGGAACAAGAGTCGGCCGCCACGCGCGAACAGGATGAACAGGGTTCGGAAAAGCATGAAGACCGTGGTGAGGGCCAGCACACGAGCAACCACGTCGGCGATGGCGATTCCCGGGTCGGGTACGTCGAGGAGACGCCCTAGCTCTGCGATCGCTGCGACCGACCCGAACATGAACGGCAGCCACTCCCAGTGAGTCCGTGAGCGCCACCTCACGGCAGCCCGCCGCTTGCGGCGCCACCCACGAGTTCCCAGGCTGAGGATGATGCTCAGGACCATCAGGCAAACAGGTGCCCAAAGATCCCCCCACTGAACGGTGAGCTGCACCGCCCCTCCCCCCTTTGCGGCTCTTAGGACTGGCCAGATGGGCGGGGAGCCTATCCCAGGGCGGTGGTGAGGCCGTCTGGGGGCGGTTACCGGACGGGTGCGGTGCGCTGACAGGTGGTCTGGTCCAGCCCGTCAGAACCGCACTGTGACGTTTGTGCATGCAGGTGCGCTGGGGATTGCGGGCAATCTGTGTGACGGCTGTGCCCAACTCATGGCAATTTGATCTGGGGGATGAGAGTGGCACTGCGTGTAGCTCGTCATCGGCGTTCACTGAAGCGTCGTGGCCTTGCGGGGTTTCTGTCGCTGCGGCGGCCGGGATCGCGGTCACCGCGACGGTGACCATGGGCGCCGAAGCCGCATGGACATCGACGTGGAATGTGTCGGCCTCGGGCTGGACGGCCGACGACTCTCCCAAAGTCTCGGTCGATCGCCAGGGCGACGCCCTGCTGACCTGGACGGCTGGCGACCCGTCGACGACATACTCCTACCGCCGGGGTCCAGACCAGGGTGAAATTTGCGAACGGCACGACGGGAGCGATCCGCACCCTGTCGCCGGACGGCGCCTCGGTGGCCTGGCCGGAGGCCGACTCCGACGACACCGGCGACTCGGCGGTGGTCTGGGAACAGGACAGCCAGGTCGTGGGTCGACGGGTCGCGGCCAGCGGCAGCCTCGTAGGCTCCGTGCAGCGGCTGTCCACGTCGCGGCCGGCCACCGGTCCGGTGGTCGCCGTGACGCCGGGCGGCACCGCTATGGCGGCGTGGATGGAGAGACGCGACGGCAGCTGGTACGCGGTCGCCCGTCGCCTCTACCTCGACGGAACGCTCGGCGCGCCCATCACTCTCGGCTCGGGCTCCGCCGAGAAGCCGGCCGTCGGCGTCGACCGCAGCGGCCGTTTCGTCGTCGCCTGGGTCCGCGGCTCGGAGGTCGTGGCCCGGCAGATCTCGGCCTCCGTTTCAGCGACGAAGGTACTCACCACGCCGATCGCTTCGTACGGCATGTTCGGGATGGTACGTGTCGGCGTCGACCGGGACGGCGACGCCGTCATCAGCTACCGCTCCGGCGGCGGTGACCGCGCGCAGGTCTGGGCCTCGCGCTGGAGCCGTACCGGCACGCTCGCGGCCCCTCTGCGTATCTCGGCCTCCACCGACACCGTGGGCTTCCACCACGCGGTCGCGACCGACCTCGACGGCGACTCAATGATCGTGTGGACGCGCTACAACGGCAACAAGCTCGAATTGCTCGGCCGCCGTCTGTCTGCAGCCGGCACCCGCGGCACCGTCACCAACCTCGGCCTCGGCGACCGGCCCGACCTCGTCCTGGACGATGACGGCGACGGCATGCTGGTCTTCCACACGGTCGTCCCCACATCGGCGATCCCCTACAGCTACACGAAGACCAGCGCCCGCCTGATCAGCCGCTCCGGCGCCTTCGGCACTACCAAGACGCTCACGTCGGACAGCCGGGTACCCCAGGTCGACGCCCGCCCGAGCTCCCGGTTCACGGTGATCTGGCAACAGGCCACCCACCCGGGCACGATCAAGTCCGTCACCGGTCCCTGACCGGTTTCAACTGCACCGCCGGGCCCCGTTCGGCGGTGCCTACTCAACGCTCCGTGAAAGAGATACATGCGCAAGCGCGTTGCCTTTGCTGTGCTCACGGCCGTCGCCGGGCTGGCCGGCTTCGCCGTCCCTGGTGCCTATGCGGACGAGACCGTGGGCGACATCCAGATCACCGGCGTCGTCGTCAACGGTGGTAAGAACATCGTGGTCGACACAGCCGACAAAACGATCACGGTCTCGGCGACCGCCACCGACCCGTCGGGCATCTGGGATGCGGATTTCTACTTGTGGCGGGGGCCGGACGGCACTGACCCGCACGACAACCCCGACGGCTACATCCTGCCCAACGAGGACACCACCCCCGCGGATTGCGTTGCCTCCAGCAGCACGACATCCACCTGCACGAAGACCTTCACCTTCGAACCGGACTGGTGGCTCACGAGCGCCGACGCCGGTACATGGAAGGTCGGTGTCCAGGTGTGGGCGAACGACGACAGCCGGGCCGAGCGGTGGGCCTACACCACCACCCGCCTCCAGCGGCACTCCAAGCTGACCGCCAACGCGAGTCCTGAGCCGATCGCCAAGGCAAGACACTGACGATCACCGGCAACCTGACGACCACCGTCCCCGCGTACGAAGACGGCTACTGGCGCTGGAACTTCGCGGGCACCTGCGTTGATCTTGAAGGGCCAGACGATGAGAAGGGCCCCCGGCGTTCGACATGCCGGGGGCCCTTTCTCGTACGAGCGCTCGTTACGTGCTCGGCCGAGCCGCGCGTCCTAGAACGTGCCCAGCTTCACGATCGACAGCAGCGCGACCAGCTGGATCGCGCTCGCGCCCAGGGCCTTCGGCCAGGGGAGGTCGTGGGACTTGGAGACCATCAGGGTGAGGAGGGCGCCGGCTGCGATCCAGGTGGCCCAGCCGAGGGCCTGGACGAAGGTTGCGTCGCCGCCCGCGAACATGGCGAAGACCAGGCGGGGGGCGTCCGTGAGGGACGTGATCAGCATGGAGAGGCCGACCGTGGGCTGCCAGGCGCCGTCGCCGCCGAGCTGGCGGGCCAGGGTGTGGGTGACCACGCCCAGGACGAAGGCCGACAGGACCATCGCGACGGCGGTCGTCAGGACGATGGGGACCGCGTTCGAGAGGGTCGCGTTGATCGCGTCCGCCCGCGCGCCGTCGAAGCCGAAGACGGCCAGCAGGCCGTAGAGGAAGCTCACGATGAGGGCGGTGCCCCACATCGAGTAGTCCCGCATCTGCAGGAACGTCTGCGAGGGGGACAGGACGATGCCGCGCAGCAGCTGCTTCCAGTGCAGGCGGGGGCCGGCCGGGGCGGCCGGGGCCGCGCCCGCGCGGTAGGTGCCGCCCTGGTTGTAGGGGTCCTCGTCGACCGAGAACGCCTGGGTGTGGCCCGGGTTGTTCGCCGCGTACGGGTCGGGGGCGCCGCCGCCCGGGCCGTGCGGGTAGCCGCCGTCGCCGAAGTACTCCGGCTCGCCCTGGCCGCCCTGGCCACCGGCGCCGTAACCGCCGTAGCCGCCACCGCCGTTCGCCTGCGGCCAGCCGCCTGCGCCGCCGCCCGGGCCGCCGTACGGCTGCTGCGGCGGCGGGGGATAGCCGTACGACTGTCCCTGGGGCGCCTGCTGCCCGTACGGAGGTTGTTGGGGGCGCGTTTGCGGGCTGCCGTTGTTCCGGCTTCCGCGTCCGATCCTGAATCCAGCCACGTCTTCGAACGTACCTGGTCCCGGAGATTCGCGTGCCGGGCCCTGCGGTTCGGGCCCGGCTTTGCTGCCGAGCTGTGACATCCCCTAGGGGGTGCCGAGCGGCGGCTCAGGGACCTGCCGTACGTGAGATCCCTGCGTTCCTGCCCTCCTACGTGCCTGCCGTTCCTGCCCTCCCGCGTCCCTGCGTCCCTAGCGCAGCATCACCTGCCCCAGCCTCAGGTAGCCGGACGGCAGGCCCAGTGAACCCGGGCCGAAGCTGATCGCCTTGCTGGTGGTCACGCCCGAGGCCGTGCCGCGCAGGTTGTAGAGGGAGCCCGCGGGGTGGTTCTCGCCGTCGGCGCCGACGGACAGGTCGGCCTTGCCGTCGCCGGTGAGGTCGCAGAGGCGTACGGACGCGCCGAAGCGGTCGGCGGACTCGGCGGTGCCGGGGACGCCGGCGGTGTTCTGGGTGAAGGACTGGGCGCCGGTCGCGCTCAGGCCGGCGGCCGAGCCGCGCAGCACCGTCACGCTGCCGGCGATCTTGGCGGTGCCGATGGTCTCGTGGATCGTGCCGACGGCCACCTCCGCCCTGCCGTCGCCGGTGACGTCGGCCACAGAGAGCGCGTTGCCGAACCAGTCGCCTTCCTCGTCCGAGCCGGGGACGCCGGGGGTGTCCTGGGTGATCGTGGCCTGGGGCTGGGTGCGGACGCCGGTCGCGCTGCCGAGGTAGGCGCTGACGGAGCCGCCGAGGCTCGTGCGGCCCTCGTCTCCGTACGCCGCCGTGACCACGTCCGCGTAGCCGTCGCCGTTGAGGTCGCCGACGGCCGCCAGCTCGTGGGCGCCGTTGCGCAGGAACGTCTGGCGGGTGAGGCCGGAGGCGGAGCCCAGGTAGGCGAAGGCGCCGTCGTCGTACGTCTCCGCCTGGCTGCCGCTGACGACCAGGTCCGCGGTGCCGTCGCCGTTCAGGTCGCCGGAGGCCAGGCTCTGGGCGCCGTAGATGCTGCTGCCGGTGCTGTACAGCTCGGTGGCGAGCTCGTAGCGGGACGCGGCGCCCGTGGCCTTGGTGAAGCCGCCCTTGTGGATCCAGATGTCGCTGCCGGTGCTGCCGACGGCGAGGTCGGCTCTGCCGTCACCGCTGAAGTCGCCGACGGCCAGGGACATGCCGTACTCGTTGTGGTCCGCGGGGGCGGGGTCGGGGACGACCTGGCCGCCGGAGAGGCCGCTCTTGGCGCCCCAGACGATCACGACGGCGCCGGAGTCGGCGTTCTCGCCCGTGCCGGCGATCACGAGGTCGGCGTATCCGTCCCGGTTCAGGTCGCCGGAGGCGAGGGCCTGGCCGAACTCGTCGCCCTGCTCGGCGGTGCCGGGGATGCCGGCCGTGTTCTGGGTGATGATCGTGCGCCGGGACGCGCTGATGCCGTTCGCGGAGCCGTAGTTGACGACGACGGCGCCCGCGCCGGTCTTGCCGCCGACCGGGGTGTACGGCGCGGCGGTGGCGAGGTCGCGGTAGCCGTCGCCGTTGAAGTCGTCGGCGTACTTGGCGGGGGCTGCCGCGGCCGGGGCGGCGGTGAGCAGCGGGGCGGCCGTCAGCGCGGCGGCGACGGTGGCCGTGGCGAGGGCCAGGGCATGGAGTCGGCTGCTGCGGTGGTGCCGGAGCATGTGGGGCCTCCTGCGATGGGGTGGGTGGTGGAGGGGGGAGGGGCGGTCCCGCACGGGGACGCTGACGTGCGGAACCGCCCGTCTGTGGGGCGTCAGCCCGCCAGTACGTCCCCGAAGTACGCGTCGCCCGTCGGGCCGCCGACCGTCGCGGCGCCGAAGGACGTGGAGCCGGTGGCGGTGATGCCGGACGTGCCGGACTTGAAGAACCAGACGGAGCCGTCGCCGGTGTTCTCGTGCGCCGCGCTCGCGACGAGCTCCGCGCGGCCGTTGCCGTCGACGTCGGTGAGGTGGACCGCGCCGCCGAAGTTGTCCAGCCGCTCGGCCGTGCCGGGGACGCTCGCGGAGTCCTGGCTGAAGACCTTGGCGCCGCTGCCCGTCAGCCCGGATGCCGAACCGCGCAGGACCGCGACCGAGCCCGCCTTGTACACCGAGCCGACGGCCTCGTTCTCGATGCCGACCGCGATGTCCGGGTATCCGTCGCCGTTCGTGTCGCCCGCCGAGAGGCTCCAGCCGAAGCCGTCGCCCTTCTCGGCGGAGCCGGGCACGCCCGCGGTGTCCTGGGTGATACGGACCGGGGTGCGGGAGCTGATGCCGGTGGACGCGCCGTACGTGACGGTGACCGCGCCGCCGGGGCCGCCGTTCGGCTCGGTGGCCGACTTCTCCATGAAGTTGCCGGTGACGATGTCGCCGTAGCCGTCCTTGTTCACGTCGGCGATCACCGCGTCGTAGCCGCCCGCCACCTTGCTGCCGGCGGCCGGGGCGGAGGCGGTGCCCTTGTAGAGGACGCTGCGGGTGCGGTAGCCGCCGGTGAACTCCTCCTGGCCCATGACCAGCAGGTCCGTCCTGCCGTCGCCCGTGACGTCGCCCGCGACGAGCTTGTCGGCGTTGATGCCGGTCTGCTCGAACGTGTCGATGCCGACGAGTTCCGCCGCCTTGCCGGTACGGGTGAACGGGCCCTTGAAGACGTTCAGTTCGGGAAAGGCGATGTTCGCGGCCGCCAGGTCGGTGTCGCCGTCGCCGTCGAAGTCGCCGGTGGCGACGGACCAGCCCAGCTCGTTGCGGTTCTCGGGAAGCGGCGAGGCGATGTCGGTGCCGGACTTGATCCCGCTCGCGCCGCCCCACAGCACCGTGAGCACGCCGGAGTCGTCGGTCGAGCCGATGCGCTCGCCGTGCACGCCGACGACGATGTCCGTGTAGCCGTCGCCGTCCAGGTCGCCGGTGGTGAGGCGGTCACCGAAGTAGTCGCCCGACTCCGGAACGCCCGGGACGCCCGCGGTGTCCTGGCTGATGATCTGCCGCCGGCCGGTGTTCAGACCGCTCGCGGTGCCGTAGACCACGGCGACATAGCCCGCTCCGGTCTTCCCGGCGACCTTGGCGATGGGGGCGGCGATGGCGACGTCGCGGTAGCCGTCGCCGTTGAAGTCGCCGGACAGGCCCGACGGGGCGGCCGACGCGCTGGTCGCCGGCAGGGCGGTCAGCAGACCCGTCGTGAGCGTCGCCGCGAGCAGAAGAGTGCGCTTGTGCATGGTGAAGTCCTTTTCAGGGCTCAGGAGTTGAGGGCCGTGCCATAGCCGGGGCTGCCTGCCGTGGACACATCCGTCGTGCCCGGGCCGAAGCTGGTCGCGCCGCCGGTCGTCACGCCGGCCGTCCCGCCGCGCAGGGACCAGACGGCTCCGTCACCGTTCTCACCGGTCGCGGCGACGGTGAGCTCGGCGCGGCGGTCGCCGGAGTGGTCGGCGAGCAGCACGCGGGCGCCGAAGCGGTCGTTCGACTCGGACGTGCCGGGTACGCCCGCGGTGTTCTGCGTGAGGGACTGCGCGCCGGTCGTCCGGAGCCCGGAGGCGGAGCCGTACAGGACGGTCACCGCGCCCGCACCGGAGTTCTCGCCGGACGCGCCGACGGCCAGGTCGGCGTAGCCGTCGCCGTTGACGTCGCCGAGGGAGACGTCGCTGCCGAAGCGGTCGCCGGACTCCGAGGCGCCGGGGACGCCGGCGGTGTCCTGAGTGAGGACGAGCGGGGCGCGGGAGGTGTCCGTGCCGCCGGGGCCGCCGTGGACCACCGTGACCTTGCCGCCCTTGGCGCCGGCGGGGTCGGCGGAGGTCTCGCGCTCGTTGCCGATGACGATGTCCGCGTACCCGTCCTTGTCGATGTCGCCGATCGCGGAGACGTAGCCGGACGGCAGCTCCTGCATCCAGTCGGTGTAGTTGCCGATGGACGGGTCGGTCACCAGGTGGGTGATCGCGTCGTCGGTACCGGTCCTGCGGCCGTGGACGACCAGGTTGGTGTGCCAGGAGGCGGTGACCGGGCCGACGGCCAGGGACGTGATGCCGTACGAGGACGCGTACGAGTGGGGGAAGCCGGAGCCGGAACCGCCCTGGAAGGAACTGGTCCGGGTGAAGGGGCCGTTGACGAAGGCGAGGGTGAACAGGCCGTTGGCGCCGACCAGGATGTCCAGGTCGCCGTCGGTGTCGACGTCGCCCACCGCCACCGTCTGCCCGTAGCGGTCCACGTCCCTGTCGTTGGAGTTGGGCACCGTACGCGCCCCCGACAGGCCCGACTCGGCGCCCCAGACGACGACGGCCGTGCCGTCGTTGGTGTCGCCGTACACGTCCTCGCCGGGCGTGCCGATCAGCAGGTCCGCGTACCCGTCGGTGTTGAGGTCGGCGGAGGCGACGGCGGATCCGAAGGCGTCGTCGGTCTCCGCGGCGCCGGGCACGCCGGCGGTGTTCTGGGTGATCAGGGTGCGCGTGGAGGTCTTCAGCCCGGTGGAGCTGCCGTAGACCACCGAGACCGCGCCCGCCCTGGCCTTGCCGCCCACCGTGGCGCCCGGTGCGCCGATCGCGAGGTCGGCGCGGCCGTCGCCGTTGAAGTCGTACGGCTTGGCGGCCGGGGCGGCGTGGGCGGCCGGGGCGGAGAGGGTGAGCGCGAGCGGGGTCAGGGCCGCCGCGACGAGGGCGGCGGCCATGCGGCTGCGCAGGGGACGGCCTGCCGTATCCGGGAGTTGACGGTGTCTCACTGGGCGATCACCGAGCCGAGGTTGTTGCCGGCGTTGAGAGCGAGGCCGGCGACGGTCAGGCCCTTGGCGCCGGAGGTGGTCAGGCCGGTGGACGTGCCGCGCAGGGTCCAGACGCCGCCGGAGCCGTTCTCGCCGTCCACGCCGATCGTGAGGTCGGCCTTGCCGTCCTTGGTCACGTCGGTCAGGTCGACGGCGGAGCCGAAGCGGTCCCAGGTCTCGGCGTCGCCGGGGACGCCGGCCGTGTTCTGGGTGTAGGACTTCGCGCCCTTGGTGGTCAGACCGGAGGCCGAGCCGAACAGCACGGTCACCGAGCCCGCTTCCTTCGCCGAGCCGATGTCCTCGCCCCAGGAGCCGACCACGACGTCCGCGAACCCGTCGCCGTTGATGTCGCCGGTGCTCAGGGCCGAACCGAAGGAGTCGTCCGTCTCGCCGGAGCCGGGGACGCTGGTGGAGTCCTGGTGGACGACGGTCGGCGTCTGCGCGGGGTCGGGGCCGTTCGGGCCGCCGTACCAGACGGTGATCTGGCCGCCCTTGTGGCCGCCGGGCTTGTCGGCGTTGGGGTCCGAGGAGTCGCCGAGGACGAGGTCCCCGTAGCCGTCGCCGTTGATGTCGGCGACGGAGCCCGCGAAGCCGTCGGCGTTCACCAGCTCGGAGAGCTTGTACCCGGTGGCGGTGTGGCGGTAGTAGAGGATCTCGCCGCCGGAGTCGCCGTCCACGCTGAACGGGTAGACGCGCTCGGCCGCGCCGTCGCCGCTCAGGTCGCCGGCGATCACTTCGAACGTCGTGCCGAGCTCGCCGACGCCGTAGTGGCTCAGCGGACCGCCGGTGCGGGTGAACGGGCCCAGGTAGAGACGGGTGTGGTTCTGGCCGGTGAGCGTCACCTCCGTGTCGCCGTCACCGTCGAAGTCCCCGGTGGCGATGCCACGTGAGAAGCCGCCCCACTCGGCGATCGTGGACGGCTGGGGCAGCCCCTTGCCGCCGGACAGACCGGACTTGGAGCCCCACAGCACGGTGCCGGAGCCGACGCCGTCCCGGTCGCCGATGCTCTCGCCGGAGGAGCCGACGACGAGGTCGGAGTAGCCGTCGCGGTCCAGGTCACCGGAGGCGAGGGAGGACCCGAACAGGTCCCCCGACTCGGCGGTGCCGGGCACGCCGGGGGAGTTCTGGGTGATGACGGCCTTCTTGGTCGCCGAGACGCCCGACGACGAGCCGTACAGCACGACGACGGCACCGGCGCACGACGCGGAGCCGACATGGGTGCACGCGGCGCTGACGGCCACGTCGCGGTAGCCGTCACCGTTGAAGTCGCCGGCCAGGCCCGACGGGGCGGCGGAGGCGGTGGCGGCGGGCAGCGCGGTGAGCAGGCCCGTGGTGAGGGTGGCGGCGAGGAGGAGGGGGCGCTTGCGCAAGTGGGTGCTCCTGGGAGGAGGGCCGGGCCCGCGGGGGACGGGCCCGGCCGTTCACGGGTACGACGGCCGGGTGCCGCCGTACGGGGATGCAGGCCGGACGACTGCACGGCCTGCCTGCAGGACTCAGTCCGCGAAGACCGCGCCGAACTGCGGGGTGCCGGTCGTCGAGAGGCCCGAGCTGCTCGGGGCGACGGTGCGCGAGCCGGACGTGGTGATCTTCGTGCCGTTGGAGGGCAGGTAGGTCAGGCCTCCGTTGCCCTCGTTCTCGTACGAGCCGAGGACGAGGTCCGCCTTGCCGTCGCCGGTGACGTCGTCGAGCTTGACGTCGGCGCCGAACAGGTCGTTCTTCTCGTCGTTGCCGGGGACGCCCGCGGTGCTCTGGGCGAGGCCCTGGACGCCGGAGACGGTGTCGATGCCGCTCGCGGAGCCGTACAGGACGGTGACCTGGCCGGTGTTGGCGACGCCGGCGATGTCCTCGTTCGGGGAGGCGACGACCAGGTCCTGGTATCCGTCGCCGTTGACGTCACCGAGGTCCAGGTCCCAGCCGAAGCCGTCGCCCTTCTCCGAGGTGCCGGGGACGTTGCCGGAGTTCTGGGTGATGCCGGAGGTGCCGGCGGGCCCGGAGGCGGCGCCGTAGGTGATGTTGACCTTGCCGCCGTTGGAGGCGTCCGGGACGGGGGTGCCGTCGGTGGTGGTGCTGTCCCAGCCGGCGCCGCTGACGATGTCGCCGTAGCCGTCGCCGTTGATGTCGCCGATGGCGGTGATGATGCCGGGCTTGAGGACCTTGGCGGAGGCGACGCTCAGGCCGCTCGCGGTGCCGGGCACGAAGTAGTTCTGGTTCCAGCCGTAGTCGGTCTGGGTCTCGTACCCGTCGACGATGAGGTCGGTGCGCTTGTCGCCGTTGACGTCGCCGGCGGTGAGGCTGAGCGGGCCGTAAGGGAAGTCGTTGGTGCCGGTGTGGATGGGCGGCTTGACGGTGTAGCGGCCGCCGGGGGTGCCGGTGGCGTTGAAGCCGCCCTTGAAGACGTGGATCGTGCTGGACGAGTTGCCGACGGCCAGGTCGGCCTTGCCGTCGCCGTCGAAGTCGCCCGCGGCCAGGTCCTTGCCCCAGAAGTCGTGCGACGAGGGAGCCGGGTCCGTGACGGTGACGCCCTTGCCGGTGAGGCCGCTCGCGGAGCCCCACAGGACGGCGACGCCGCCGCCGTTGGTGTCGGTGCCGACCTTCTCCCACGGGGCGGAGACCGCGAGGTCGTCGTAGCCGTCGCCGTTGAAGTCGGCGTACGCGGACTCGGCGCCGAAGCCGTCGCCCGCCTCGGCGGTGCCGGGGGAGCCGGCGGTGTTCTGGCTGATCGTCGTGCGCTTCGCGGACGACACGCCGGTGGCGGTGCCGTAGAGCACGACGACCTGTCCGGCGCCCGCACGGCCACTGACGTAGGAGCCGTGCGCGGAGGCCACGACGTCGCCCCGGCCGTCACCGTTGAAGTCGGCGGCCGGTACGTGCGCGGAGTCGGCAGCGGTCGCCGACGTGGCCGTCGCGAGCGTGAGCAGACCGCCCGTCACCGCGGCCGCGGTGGCCGTCGCGAGGGCGAGTCTCAGGTGGTGCTTGTGCATGCGGGTTCTCCTGCTGCATGCGGGGGATGCCTGGCGGACATCCGCAGTTGATGGGGTGCGACCGCCCGTGTTCTCCGGGAGTTGACCTCGGGTTCACGGGGTGGTCGGCGATCAGGAGACTCGCGGTGGCGTGTGAGGGTTGTACGTGAGTTCGAGAAACTTCTGAGGTCCCCGGTGCGGCCCGCCGCCCGCGATTCCGGTCACTTCCCGCGCGTTCGCCGAGGTGGGGCGTTTCGTGCGGATTCCGTGACCCCTTGGGGGTCCCTTCACCCCTCCATGGCATCATCGGGCCCATTCGGCCACCGGCTGTCGTTTGCCGATGCGACTGCGAAGCGTGAACGGGGAGAAAACGCGTGGGGGACCACTTCAAGACCGATATCGATCAGCTTGCCGCGTTCACCAAGGACCTCAACGGCGCCCACGAGTCCCTTGAGCAGGTGCGAACCGCGCTGCAGCACGTGCGGTCGGACCAGATCGGGACGGCGGAGCTGGACGAGGCCTGCGACACGTTCCAGGAGCGCTGGAAGTACGGCAACGAGCAGATCCGCGAACGCATCGGCAAGCTCACCGAGGGGCTCCAGAAGAACACGGACAACTACCGCGAAGTGGAGACCTCCCTGGAGGAGAGCTTCAAGCGGGCAGCGGCTGCGGGGAAGTGACTGATCGCAATGGCACAGAATCCCTACGCCCACCTCGGCTGGAACCCCGTACCGGGCGAGCCCGGCGAGGTCGAGAAGCTCCGCACCCAGCTGGTGAACTCGGCGAGCGCGCTGCAGACGGCGTACCAGAAGATCGACAAGCTGCTCGGCGAGTCCAGCTTCTGGGAGGGCGACGCCGCCGTCGGCTTCCGTGAGGCCCTCGACGGCGATCTGCCGAAGTACATGAAGGACGCCCACAAGTCGCTGACCCTGGCCGCGGGCCACCTGGGGAGCTGGCACGGCGGGCTGACCGGCCGGCGCGAGCTGGCGCACAAGTACGACGTCGAGGCGGCCGACCACAAGGGCGACCTGAAGACCGCCAACGCCCGGCACGACACGGCGAAGCAGGACCCCGACCTGAAGCTCGCGGGGCAGACCTTCCAGGAGGGCCCCGAGCTGGAGTCCGCCCAGGCCCGCCTGAACGCCGCGAACACCCGGCTCAGCGATGCCGTCACCGCGGTGAACAACGCGCAGGGCGCCCTCGACGACGTACTGCGCAAGGCGCGCGAGCTGGAGGGGACGCACGAGGCGGAGGCGCGGGACCTCGCGAAGAAGCTGAAGGACGCCACGAACGATCTGGCACCCGAGGAGCCGGGGTGGCTGAGCAAGGCGCTCAGCTGGATCGGGGACAACCTCACCAACATTTTGAGTGTGCTGGCGGCGGTGGCGGGGTTGCTGGCGTTGTTGTGCACGGGGCCGTTCGGGATCGCCATGCTGCTGGCGGCGGGTGCGCTGAGCCTGGCGACGATGGGGTCCCGGCTGGCGGATCCGAAGGTGCGGGCGTCGCTGGCGGACGGCTTCACCAAGGGTGAGTTCGACTCCGACTTCTGGGAGAACTCCATCGGCCTCGTCGGCGACGCGCTGGGTGCGGTGCCGGCCGTGGGTGCCGTCACGCGCGGCCTCAACGGGGCGATCCGGTCGACCCGTTTTGCGAGCGAGTCGGTGAGCGTGGGCCAGTTCCTCGGCCGGTTCGGCGACGACACCGTCACGGCCGCCGGACGGCTGATGCCCGCCACGACCGACGCCGGACCCATCGGAAACCTGATCGTCCGGGGCGTGGGCGGCGGCGAAGGCCTCACCAAGGCGCTGGCCTACGCCTCTCCGATCGCCGGCGTCGGGACGGCCGGCTTCGGCCTCGTGGCCGACCAGATCGACGCGCTCAAGCCCGGCAAGGACGGGGCCACGGGTGTCGACGGCGGCCGCGCGGGCCTCTTCGACGCGCCCGGTGCGCTCGGCCCGATCCAGGCCACGCTGCGGGCGGTGCTGCGATGACGGAGCAGACGGAGCACGCAGCCGAGAGGCCGCTGCGCCTGGTCATCGACGACTCGGCCCGGGACAGCAGCGCAAAGCTCTGGTACGCGCTGCCCGACGGCTATCTCGACGTACCGCTCGAAGCGCTCGATCCGGCGCCGGGAACCGAGTACGAAGAGCAGTTCGCGAACGTCATGGCCCTGATCCTGGCCAGTGCGCCCGAGGACCAGCGCGACCGCTATGTGGGCGCGCTGCGGGACATGCGGTTCATGGTGGGGCAGATGCGCAGCGAGGGCGTCATCGGCTGCTCCCTCGGCATGCACTTCGCCGGCGACGGCTCCTCGGCCATGTCCACGGTCACGGTCGCCCTGCGCGACGTCGAGTGGGCGCCCCCGAAGCTCACCGCGGTCCGGGCGGTCTCCCTGCGGGAGAGCGCGGTGAACGTCAAGCTCCTGACGCTGCCCGGCGGTCGGCCCGGCTCGGTCAGTGACACGCTGGTGACCACGCCGGCCATGGCGGGGATGCCCGCGCAGGACCTCTACCAGTGCGACGTGTACATCCCCGCGCCGTCCGGTACGCAGCTGGCGGTCCTCACACTGAGCACCACCTCGGTGTCCGCACGTGCGCACTACCGTGAGTGGATGGAGGCCATCGCGCACACCGTGGCCTTCCACGACCCGTTGCCGGACATCGAGCGGACCGTGCAGGGCGACGGACCGGACGCGGACCGCGACGGCATCAACACCACCATCACGGCCGACTTCGGATGACCAGGTGAGCGAATGAGTACGTACTCGACGCAGAGCGGCTTCGACGGCCCGGTGGCGTGGGACACGCCCGGCACCACCAGTGGCCTGGCCCGCGCGGTCGCGGCCCGGTTGGCCAAATGCCTCGGCTGGGTGGCCCTTTGGTGGGCCGCGCTGTATGTCACGGTCGTCCTGCTGCCCGTGGCGGCCGTGGTGCCCATGGTCCTGGTGCTGGCCGTGCTCGTGTTCAACGCCGTGTTGTCACTCAGCCGGCTCTTCCGGTTCTGGCGGGTGCTCCGAATCCTGCGGGTCTATCCATGGCGGCAGCAGCGGGGTGCCGTCCGGATCACGAAGGGCAAGGATGCGGTCTTCGTGCTCCCGGATCCCGACAAGCCCGAGACGACGGTGTCGCTGAAGGCGGCTGCCGGACTGTTCAGGTCTCTGACCCGCGAGGCCATGAAGGACTACGACGAGGAGCTCTGGTACGCGGGCGACCCGCGCTTCGCCTGCGTGGTGGCCAAGCCCGGTCTAAGGGGACTTGGCTACCTTGCCCAGCCCACCGCCTACAACCACCGCACCTCCCCCCGCCGCAAGGGCCTCAGCCCCGAAGCCCGCCGCCGCGCCCGCGCCATCGGCGCCCGCGTGGCCGACTGACAGACCACGCCCCCTACGACGCCAGGAACTCCGAGCTGGAGAACCGCACCGACGGCTCCGCCGCCACCAGCCCCTTCTTCACGCCCGGATACACCGCCACCGTGTCCTTCGTCTCGCCGACATACGTCCGCACCACCAGGTCCGCCCGCCCGTCCCCGTCGAAGTCGGCGGCCGTCACGACGCGCGTGGTGCCGCGGGCAGGCGGCTTCACCGTCACCATGCCGGCCGCCGTGAGTCCTGCCGTACGGCCGCGGAGGATCCGCAACTCGCTCCCGCTGGACAGCAGTTCGCTCAGCCCGTCGCCGTCGAAGTCGGCGGCGTCGAGTACCGAGCCGGGGGTGGCGAGGGTGCCGCGGGCGGTGGCTGCCGGGAGGTCGTAGCGCACGGACGTTCCGTCCATCGTGCCGATCGCCGCGTCGAGGGCCGCCTTGCCCTTGCCGAAGGTGCCGAGGGCCACGTCGATGCCCGAGGGGAGGACGGCGCCGGTGCGGGTCGGTCCGTTCGGGCCGCCGAGGACGAGGGACGATGTGCCCGCACCCTCCGTCGTACGGACCACCAGGTCGTCGTACCCGTCGTCGTTCACGTCGGCCGCCGGGCCCCTGGGGGCGTTGCCGGGGGCCTCGATGGGGGCGCCCGCCGCACGTGGGGCGCCCTTGCGGGTGAACGGGCCCCGCAGAAAGCTCAGTTGGCCGCCCGAGGCGTGGACGACGAGGTCCTGCGCGTCGTCGCCGTCGAAGTCGCCGCACACGGGCTGGTCGGGCCAGTCCTTGCCGGCGCGGGCGCGGGCCGGGATCACGAGCTTGACCGCTTTGCCGGTGAGGCCGTTCGGGGAGCCGTAGAGGATCTGCAACGGCACCGGGGGCTGCCCCTGGCCGTCGTAGGGCGGGTCGGTGGAGACGACCAGGTCGGTGAAGCCGTCGCCGTCCAGGTCGCAGGTCGCCTCCGCGTCGAAAGCCGCCGGGAGCTGGCCCTTGGTCGGGGCCGCCTGGCGCCGGGGGCTCAGCAACTGCCGCGCGCCCGGCGTCAGTCCGCGCTCGCCGCCGTAGACGATGCCGATGCCCGCGTCGTCGGCGTGGGCCTGCGCCTTGACCAGGTCGTTGAGGACCAGGTCGCGGTGGCCGTCGCCGTTGAAGTCGGCGGGCGTCTTGCTGCCCTTGCCGTGCGGGATGGGCAGCCGGGCGGGGGCGTCGGCTATGTGGACGGGGGTGTGGCGGGCCGGCTCGGCGTCGTCGTGCGGGGTGGGGCCGCAGGCGGTGAGGGGGAGGGCGAGGGCGCAGAGGGTGGCGATCGTGCCGGTCCCGGCCGCTCTGCACTTGCCGGTTCTTCGCGCGCGCACCGCTCACCTCGTCAGCACCTGGGGCAACAACTGGGTAATGATGCACGCGTTCGAGATGGGGCGACAGACCTGTGCGGGGATGGGGTGGGGGTGATGTGCGGTCTGGCCGAAAGTGCCCCACCGTGCGCGGGAACGATTTCGGCAGCCCCCGTCGTTGAGCCCAGGCCGCTGTTGCCGAACCGCGAACGAAACACCGAGAGCCGAACCGCGAACTTAGGAGGACCGTGCCCGAAACCTCGTCCGACGCCATCCTGACCTCCCTCCCGCCGCTGACCGCCCAGGCGGCGCGCCTGATCGAGCTCGGGGTGCATGAGCTCGCGGGGATATCGGCCGACGAGCTGTGCGCCTTCGCGGAAAGCGCCGAGAGTCGTGCAAGCGATGAGAGCGGCGGCGATGTCCTACTCGCCGTCCACCCCGACCGAGCCCCCGCGTCCGCCCTCGCCCCGCTGCTCCGCCGTGACGGCAAGCCCGGCTTCGTCGTCGTCGACATGCCCGACGTCGATGACTTCGTCCCTGACACCGTCGAGCTGCCCGACGCGCCGCTCTACGTCGTCACCGGCCTCGACCGCGGCGACCGCATGGCCAACTGGAGTCCGGAGGAGGCGCTGCCGGCCCTGACCGCGGAGGGGCGCAGTCCGCTGCTGCTCCACGAGGGCATCCACTGGGTGCTCCAGCAGCCGCCGATCCTTGAGCGCAACCGCTGCTTCATGACCATCGGCTCCCGTCTGCGCAAGCCGAACGGCACCCTGGACGCCCGGACTCCGGCGATCTGGATCAGCAACGGCACGGGACGCGACGGCCGCGAGCGGCGCAATGCCCCGAAGGTCGGCTGGTGCTGGTGGGGCAACCGTCACACGTGGCTGGGGTTCGGATCGGCGACGGGCCGTGGCAGCGGGGTTCAGCGGCAGGAGCCGTAGCCGAGTTCCGAGTCGTAGCCGCATGCGGAGGCGTAGCCGCATTCGTTTCAATTGATACCGTTTCGAGTGAATCGGCGGCTGTAGTGTGGCCTCATGCCCGCCGACGTTCCCGCTGTGCCCGCCGCCTCGCGTGCGACCGACCGCCCCGGTGACGGGTCGCCGTTCGCTCTCGGCCTTCTGCTGCGCCGGGCGCACTGGCGCGCGCAGACGGTGATGACGGAGGCGCTGCGGCCGCTCGGCATCGAGCTGCGGCATTTCGCCGTGCTCATCGTGCTGGTGGACCGCGGGCCCACGGTGCAGCGGGACCTGGCGGCGGCCACCGGGACGGACAAGGCCGGAATCATGCGGGTCGTGGACGACCTGGAGCGCAAGGGGCTGGCCGTGCGCAAGGCCGTTCACGGAGACCGGCGGGTGCGGGCGGTGGAGATCACGCCTCAGGGTATCGAGCTCTTCGACGCGGCCCACGTGGCGGCCCAGCCGCGGGCCGAGCGTCTGGTCGGCGGACTGCGGCCGGGCGAGGCCGAGCAGTTGAGGGATCTGCTGACCCGGTTCGCCTATCCGGCGGACGGCGAGGCCTGAGCGCACCTTCGCACTCGCCGACCGGTGTACGCGCTGACCGGCGTACCCGCCGCTCGGCGCATCGCAGCGCGCCCGTCGGCGAGTACGCCGCTGGCGTCCCTGACAAAGGCGTTACGCGGCGAGGCGCTCCGCGAGTTCCTTGGCCTTGGCGGCCGCGTCCGCGAAGGCACGCGTGCGGGAGGCCTCGTAGAGGGGGACCAGTTCGGACATGGCCGGGTTGCGGGGGGCCATGGTGAGTTCCGGGACGATGAAGTCGAGGTCCAGACCGAGCGTGCGCTTCAGGACGACTTCCAGGTAGTTCTGCACGAACTCGAAGCCCTCGCGCGGGGTCCCCGGTGCGTACGAGCCGCCGCGGCTGGCGATGACGGTGACCGGGGTGCCCTGGGCGGAGGGGTTCTCGCCCGCGGTGCGGCCGAGCAGGAGCACGTTGTCCAGCCATGCCTTGAGGGTCGACGGGATCGAGAAGTTGTGCATCGGGGCGCCGATCAGGACTGCGTCCGCCGCCTCCAGTTCCTCGATGAGCTTCACCCGCTCGGCGAACGCGGCGGACTGCTCCGTGGTGCGCTCCGACGGGGCGGCGTAGCCGGCGGACCAGGCGGTGGCCGTGATGTGCGGGACGGGATCGGCGGCGAGGTCGCGGTAGATCACCGCGCCCTTTGGGTGCTGCTCCTCCCAGGCGGTGCGGAAGGCGGCCGCGACCGAACGGGACGAGGACGCCTCGCCCGGGAGCACGGACGAGTCGATGTGCAGCAGCGTGGCCATGGGCTTTCTCCAAGGGGGGCGCCCGAGGCGGGGGTCGCCGGGGGCTGACGGGCATGGCTTGAGATCGACCATAGTTAAACACGAGACAGTATCGAATGATACCGTCGCGACTGCAACGGAGACGGGCGCAGCGAGCAAAGAGGAGGCAGGCGACCTTGGACGTCTACGAGGCGGTCACGAGCCGACGGGCCGTGCGCGGGTTCACCGATCGGCAGGTCCCGAGGGAGGTGCTGGCCCGCGTGCTGACCGCCGCGGCATGGACCCCGTCGGCGTCGAACGTCCAGCCGTGGCACGCCTATGTGCTGACCGGTGCACCGCTGGCCGAGCTCAAGAAGCGCGCCGGCGAACGCGTGGTTTCGGGCGACCCCTGGGACGAGCCGGAGTACGAGCAGTACCCGCCCGATCTGAAGTCCCCTTACCGCGAGCGCCGGTTCGCGTTCGGCGAGCAGCGCTACGGCGGACTCGGCATCCCACGCGAGGACTTGGAGGCTCGCCAGCGGGCCGCTGCCGCGAACTGGGACTGCTTCGGCGCGCCGGCCGCCCTGTTCTGCTACCTCGACCGTGACATGGGCCCGGCGCAGTGGTCCGACGTCGGCATGTATCTGCAGACCGTCATGCTGCTGCTGCGCGCCGAGGGGCTGCACAGCTGCGCGCAGATGGCGTGGGCGAAGTACCGCAAGACCGTCGCGCAGGTGCTGGCGCCGCCGACCGAGCTCATCCTCTTCTGCGGCATGTCGATCGGATTCGAGGACGTCACCGTGCGGGACCCCCGCACGGGCCGGGCTCCACTCGACGAGACGGTCACCTTCGTCCCCGGCGGCTGACATCGCGCCAAGTCCTGGACGCCCGACGGCGACACCGCTACGGCGACCGGCTCCCCCGGCCCCCCGCACCGGCCGCTCCGGTCGGCTCGCGCACCATGAACATGTCCACCGCATCCTCGGTCTCGACGGTGAACCCGTGCCGCTCGTAGAGCCGTCGGGCCGGGCTGCCCTGCAGTACGTTCAACCGGACGAGGACACCGTCGCGGTCACAAGGCTCCATCAGTTCGCGCAACACGTCCGAACCGATACCCCGGCCCTGGAGATGCGGGGCCAGGTAGAAGTGTTCCAGCCATTGCTCCTGCGACCGCCCCGGCCATTGGCCGTCCTCGGCCGGTCGCAGCGCCACGCAGCCGGCAAAAACCTCACCCGTCTCGATCACCCAGGTGTGCGCCGGGTCGAATCCGTCCCGCAGCCGCTGCCGCACCCGGCGCTCGTCGTAGCGTCCGAGCCGCTCCAGATCCGCCCGCAGCACCACGGCGCGCAACTCGGCCACCGCCTCGACGTCGTGCGCTGATGCCGGCCGAAGCCCCCAGTCCGCCATGATCGCCACGCTATCGCGCAGGGCTCCGGCCGGCGTCAGAGGTCCGTCGCGCCGTTCAGTGAGGCGCCGTGGGAGACGTCGTGGATGTAACGGCTGCTACATTCGCTCATGTGACCGATGTGACTGATGCCACCGCGCGCTGGATCGTCCTTGTCATCAAGGTTCCGGCCGAACCCTCCCGGCACCGGGTTGCCGTCTGGCGTGAGCTGCGGAAGATCGGTGCGCTCTCGCTCGGGCAGGGCGTGTGGGGCGTACCGGACGTGCCGGTGTTCGGCGACGGGATCGCCCGGGCGCTGGGGCTGACCGAACGGGCCGGGGGCGAGGCGGTGTCGTTGGCGGCGACCGGGCGTGGCGCGCAGGACGCGCAGCGGTTGAGGACGATGTTCACGGCCGCCCGGTCCGCCGACTGGGCCGAATTCCTCGCCGACTGCGGCAAGTTCGAGCAGGAGCTGGCCAAGGAGATCCGCATCGCCAAGTTCACCCTGGCCGAACTGGAGGAAGAGGAGCAGTCGTTGGAGCGGCTGCGCCGCTGGCACCGGGATCTGACGGCCCGGGACGTGTTCGGCACCCCCGAGGCCGCGACGGCCGGCGAGCGGCTCAAGGGCTGCGCTGCGGCCTGCGAGGACTACGCCGAACGCGTCTTCGCGGCTCTGCATCAGACTCCGGTGTCCGAGGAGGGGACGGGCACTTGACCGCGACACCGGCGCCGGCCCGACGAGCCGCCCCCGCCCACCAGATGTGGCCCCTGTACGCCGCCGGCTTCACCACCGCCTTCGGTGCGCACGGCATCGCCGCCAGCCTCGGCGGTCACTCCGACGACGCGGTGACCTCTCTGCTCGTCCTGGGCGGCCTGCTCGCCCTGTACGACGGCGCCGAGGTGCTGCTCAAGCCGCTGTTCGGGACGCTCGCCGACCGAGTCGGAGCCCGCCCGGTGCTGCTCGGCGGCCTCATCGCGTTCGCGCTCGCCTCCGCCGCCTACGTCGTCGCCGCCAGCCCCGGCTGGCTGTGGGCCGCCCGTCTCGGTCAGGGTGCCGCGGCCTCCGCGTTCTCGCCGTCCGCCTCCGCGCTGGTCGCCCGGCTGAACCCGGCCGCCAAACACGGGCGGGCATTCGGCAGTTACGGCTTCTACAAGTCCATCGGCTACACCCTCGGCCCGCTCCTCGGCGGGGTACTGGTGTGGGCCGGCGGGCTGCGGCTGCTGTTCGCGGTGCTCGCGGTGCTCGGTGTGGCGGTCGCGCTCTGGGCCGCGGTAGCCGTGCCGCACGTACCGCCGTTGCCCAAGCAGCGACAGACCGTGCTGGACCTGGGCCGGCGCCTGGCCGACCCGGCCTTCCTGCGCCCGACGACCGCGCTGGCCGCCGCGACCGCCGCCCTCTCCGTGGGCGTCGGCTTCCTGCCGGTCTCCGGCGCCGCCGCCGGACTTGGCACGGTCGCGACCGGCGCGGCGGTCTCGGTGCTGGCGGCCTGCGCGGCCGTCGTACAGCCGAAGGCCGGGCGGGCCCTGGACGAGGGCCGGCTCACCGTCCGCACCGGCCTCACCGCCGGGCTGACGACCACTGCGGCGGGGCTGGCCTGCGCGATGCTGCCCGGCCTGGCCGGGATCCTCCTCGCCGCCGCCCTGATCGGCATCGGCACCGGCCTGATCACCCCGCTCGGCTTCGCCGCGCTGGCCGCGTCCACCCCTGCCGAACGGCTCGGCCAGACCATGGGCTCCGCCGAACTCGGCCGCGAACTCGGCGATGCGGGCGGCCCCCTCCTGGTCGCAGCCGTCGCCTCCCTGGCCACCCTCACCCACGGCTACGCCGCCCTGTCCCTCCTCCTGGCCACCGGCCCCGCCCTCACCCTCGTCCTCGCGATTCGGCGGCGGGCCACGCGCAGTGTCGTACGGGAGTCGTCCGGCGGGGGATGAGCCGGCGCGACGACGGCGCGTGGGCCTGAGGGGAGAACGTCCGAGGGGCGAAGGGCCCGCGGGCCGCGCCCCGGCGTGAGCGTCGGCTCGGCCCGGGTCCTTGCTGCTCGGCGGCTGGTCACGCGTGGAGTCCTCCGGGAGCCGTCCTGGTCGGGGATGAGCAGGGGCGCGGAATGAGGCCCTGAGGGGGCAGTGGCGGAGGGCCCGCGGGCCGGGGCCCGGGGTTGCCGCAGGCCCCTTGTCGTCGCCGCCCGGCGGTGGGCGCACGCAGCGGCGGGCGGGAACGGTCCGGTAGGCGATACGTGCCTCCCTGACCCCGCCGCCCAGCACACCCCCCTCGGGTCGGTCCCATTGCCTGCCCCTGCCTGACCACCCCGGCCCCCGCCGCCAGGTGCCCAGCCGCACCCGCCCCCGACGCCCTACCGCCGTCCGCGAGCCCTCCAACCGATGAATTCCCGCACCGCATGAGGTCAAAGGGGGTACAGACGTCCAACGTGCCCCGGGCAGGACATCCAGGGCCCCGAGCGGAAATGGTGTGTGCGATGAAGGTGACGGTGCAGGAGTTTCTGTCGCTGGACGGTGTCTCGCAGGGGCCCGGGTCCCCGGAGGAGGACCCCAGCGACGGGTTCACGCAGGGTGGCTGGTTCGTGCCGTACGCGGACGAGGAGTTCGAGCGGCTGGTCGGCACCTGGCTCGGGGAGGCGGACGGGTTCCTGTTCGGGCGGCGTACGTACGAGAACTTCGCCAGGGACTGGCCGAAGATGACCGACCACCCGAACGCCGGGCCGCTGAACGGCCTCCCGAAGTACGTGGCCACCCACACCCTGACCAGGGCCGACTGGGACCCCACCACGATCCTGTCCGGCGATGTGCACGCCCAGGTGGCCGAGTTGAAGCAGCGGTCGGGCAGGGAATTGCAGATCCACGGCAGCGCGCGCCTCGCGCAGTCCCTGCTGGCCGCCGGGCTGATCGACACGCTGCGGCTCGCGATCGCCCCGGTCGTGGTCGGGCAGGGCCGACGCCTGTTCCCGGCCGGCGGCGCCCCGGCGGGCCTACGGCTCGTCAGTCAGCAAACGACAGCCGGCGGACTCTCCGTGCACGTCTTCGAGGCGGCGGGACTTCCGCGGTACGGGACCTATGGGGCCGCGCCCCAGTCGTGATCGCCGTCTCGCGCGGCCACCACGGGTACCTCCAGGTGGGCGAACCGCTGTGACCTGCACGGACCAATGCAAACGGTAATCGTAAGTCCCTCGATAACACCGCGCCATAAATTGTCGTTGGATATTTTAGATAATCACCGTTGACGCATATTCCCCCGAATGCCAGATGTCCTGCCCTGTCCGGTGCTCGTTAGGTGGGCGTGACTTGGCATGAAAAACATGCAGCTGAGGCTCGTCCGCTCCGCTCGCTTCAGGCAGCTGATCAGACCACTGCGGAAGGCATCACGCACTGCTCGGATCTGCTTGAGGACTTTCTGAGAACCATCAGCCGGATGGAGAGCGAATATCTCCGGGCCACGATGGAAGGGGAAAAGTTCTAGCAATGAGGGCCGACTATGACGCGGTAGACGAACAGCCTCTTTACACTCAGCAGCTCGACATGCAGAACCTCTGGCATGTCCCCGATGCGACGATCTCGTCGCCGGGCGGCTGGGACCTGGACGAAGAGCTGGCCCAGATGCTGAACACCACGCAGGGCATCGATCTTTCCGCCGCTCCTGTTCCCGCTCCTGCTCCGACCCCGCCTCCGGCAAACCGTGACAGGCCCCCGCCCCGCCCGGTCCATCGAAAGCGGCCTCAGCCCAGCAATCACATCCTTGCCGGAAACCCAAAGATCTTCACCGTCGGGGTCCTGGTCACACTCATCACCCTGTGTGCGGTCACGATGCTCACCTGGTCCATTTCGTATTCGTACGATCAGCTGCGCTCCATCGCGCTCCTCGTGGTGTCGCCGAATCTGGCCCATTGGTGGCCGTTGACGGTCTACGGACCGTGGCTGCTGGCGGGTCTGTCCATCCTGCGGGCTTCCGTTCAGCGTCGGACGGCCCGGCGTTCCTGGGCCGTCATGCTGATCTCCTCGGGCACCGCGGTGGCGTTGTGCATCGGCCAGTCGGCGCATTCCCTGCTGGCGATGGTGGTCGTCGGAATTCCGCCGATCACCGCCCTGGTCTGCTTTCGCGAACTCGTCGGACAGTTCTCGTCACGGCCCGGCCCCCGGCATGCCGCCGACGCGATGAACGGACCCAAGCAGCCGAAGCCGTAGGCCGAAGCCGTAGACCGATCAGGACTGGTACGGCTGCTGCGGCTGCCCGTACGGCTGCTGACCGCCGTGGGCGCCGGGCTGTCCGCCGGCGGCGGCCTGCGCCTGCAGCTGCTCCGCCTGCTCGCCGGTCACCTTCTGTTCCGCGCCGCAGAAGGTGCACTGCGTCGCGTACTTGGTCGAGACGGGGAACAGCGGCACGAAGAACAGCGTGAACTTGGTGACGCGCTTGCGCAGCGTGTGCGCGGAGGGGTTGCCGCACTGGCCGCACACCAGCGTCAGTATCGCCAGTTGGTAGAGGTAGCCCTTGGTGCCGAAGATGATCACGATGTGGTCCTTCCGGAGCGGGTTCTGCCGCAAAAGTACAGCGGTCGAGCGTACGGCGACGCCCCCAGGCCCTGCGGGGCGTGGGGGCGTCGGACTGCCGTAGGACTGCCGTAGGACTGCCGTAGCGGGTGCTACTTGACCGGCTGGGGCTCCGGCTCGCTCTCCGCCTCGGCGCTGCCCGCCGGGGGCTCGTCGTCAGGGACCGGGGTCTTGACCGACTCCAGCAGCAGCTGGGCCACGTCGACCACCTGGATGGACTCCTTGGCCGTGCCGTCGTTCTTCTTGCCGTTCACGGAGTCCGTGAGCATGACCAGGCAGAACGGGCAGGCCGTCGAGACGATGTCCGGGTTCACCGAGAGAGCCTCGTCGACGCGCTCGTTGTTGATGCGCTTGCCGATCCGCTCCTCCATCCACATCCGCGCACCACCGGCGCCACAGCAGAAGCCGCGCTCCTTGTGGCGGTGCATCTCCTCGTTGCGGATGCCCGGGACGCTGGCGATGATCTCGCGCGGGGGCGTGTAGATCTTGTTGTGCCGGCCCAGGTAGCAGGGGTCGTGGTAGGTGATGATGCCCTCGACCGGGGTCACCGGGACCAGCTTGCCCTCGTCCACCAGGTGCTGGAGCAGCTGGGTGTGGTGGATGACCTCGTAGTCGCCGCCGATCTGCGGGTACTCGTTGCCGATCGTGTTGAGGCAGTGCGGGCAGGTGGCGACGATCTTCTTGGCCGACTTGGGCTTGCGTGACTCCTCGGTCACCTTGCCGTCGTCGTCCATCTCCTCGCCGAACGCCATGTTCAGCGCCATGACGTTCTCCATGCCGAGCTCCTGGAACAGGGGCTCGTTGCCGAGGCGGCGGGCGGAGTCACCGGTGCACTTCTCGTCGCCGCCCATGATCGCGAACTTGACGCCCGCCATGTGCAGCAGCTCCGCGAAGGCCTTGGTGGTCTTCTTGGCGCGGTCCTCCAGGGCGCCGGCGCAGCCGACCCAGTACAGGTACTCGACCTCGGTGAGGTCCTCGATGTCCTTGCCGACGACCGGCACCTCGAAGTCGACTTCCTTCAGCCACTCCAGGCGCTGCTTCTTCGCCAGGCCCCAGGGGTTGCCCTTCTTCTCCAGGTTCTTGAGCATCGTGCCCGCCTCGGACGGGAACGCGCTCTCGATCATCACCTGGTAGCGGCGCATGTCGACGATGTGGTCGATGTGCTCGATGTCCACCGGGCACTGCTCGACGCAGGCGCCGCAGGTGGTGCAGGACCACAGGACGTCCGGGTCGATGACGCCGTTCTCCTCGGCGGTGCCGATCAGCGGGCGCTCGGCCTCCGCGAGGGCGGCCGCGGGGACGTCCTTCAGCTGCTCCTCGGACGCCTTCTCCTCGCCCTCCATCGTCTTGCCGCCACCGGCCAGCAGGTACGGCGCCTTGGCGTGCGCGTGGTCGCGCAGCGACATGATCAGCAGCTTGGGGGAGAGGGGCTTGCCCGTGTTCCAGGCGGGGCACTGCGACTGGCAGCGGCCGCACTCGGTGCAGGTGGAGAAGTCCAGCAGACCCTTCCAGGAGAACTGCTCGACCTGGGAGACACCGAAGACGTCGTCGTCACCGGGGTCGGTGAAGTCGATCGCCTGGCCGCCGGAAGTCATCGGCAGCAGTGCGCCCAGCGAGGTCTCACCGGCGGCGTTGCGCTTGAACCAGATGTTCGGGAACGCCAGGAAGCGGTGCCAGGCCACACCCATGTCGGTCTTCAGGGCGACCGTGATCATCCAGATGAACGAGGTCGCGATCTTCAGGCCGGCGAAGAAGTAGGTGAGGTTCTGGAGCGTGGAGATGTCCATGCCCTCGAACCACGACACCACCGGGTACGAGATGAAGAACGAGGCCTCGTAGCCGTCCACGTGGTGCTGGGCGCCCTCAAGCGCGTGCAGCATGAAGATGCAGACGCCGACGATCAGGATGACGCTCTCGACGAAGTACGCCTGGCCGGTGTTGGACCCGGCGAAGCGGGACTTGCGGCCCGCCTTGCCCGGCCGGCTCAGCTGGCGGATCACGATCAGCGTGAGGATGCCGAGAACCGTCATGGTGCCGAGGAACTCGACGAAGACGTTGTACGGCGCCCAGTCGCCGATGATCGGCAGGATCCAGTCGGCCTTGAACAGCTGGCCGATGGCATTGACGATCGTCAGCAGCAGCGAGAAGAAGCCCACCGCCACGAACCAGTGCGCGACACCCACGATGCCCCAGCGGTTCATCCGGGTGTGGCCGAGGAACTCCCTGGCCACGGTGACGGTGCGCTGCACCGGCTCGTCCGTGCGGGTGCCCGCGGGCACGTTCTGGCCGAGCCGCATGAAGTTGTAGATCTGAAGGATGGCGCGCGCGAACAGGGCCACGCCGACCACGATCAGAACCAGCGACACGATGATCGCGGCGAGTTGCATTTCGGGGCTCCTCGGGCCTGCGAGGGGGTGGTTCGAGGGGGTCCTCGACATTACTAAGCGGTAACTTATGCAGTCCGTCTGAGACTACCCCCATCTTCAACCGCACTGTAGCCAGGCGCGGAGTGATGTGAGTCGCTGAGGGTTGCCTTAAGAACCGATCGTGTTATTCATCCCGAAATGGTATATACGGCACTAATCTATCCCCGTGCTTTACGGGATCGCCGCCGCCACCACCGCCCTGCTGCTCGCCGCCCTCCTCGCGGCGCTCCTCCGGCTGCCCGCCCTGCGCTTCGGCATCCTGGACCGCCGGCGCCAGCGGCCGACGCCCCTGCTCGGCGGTGTCGCCGTCGCGCTCGTGACCTGCCTGGTGGCCGCCGCCGGGGAGTGGACGCGGTTCGCTCCGCTGGGCTCGGAGATCATGCGGCTGGTGATCGCCGCGGGCGCCGTCGCCGCGCTCGGGCTGGTCGCCGACGTGCGACGGGTGAAGGCGCGGTTCCTGATCGGCGGTACGGCGGTGGCGGCGGCCTGCGTGGTGCCGTACGGCGACACCGGGATCCTGCTGGGGCTGGTGGCCGTGGGCTGGATCGTTCTCGTGGCCATCGGGTTCAAGGCGCTCGACCATGCGGACGCCCTGGCCGGCACTGTCGGGGTGCTCACCGCCTTCGGTGTCGGGATCTGCGCGGCGGCCGAGGTGATGGACGAACTCGCGGTGCTGCTCAGCGTGCTGGCCGCCGCGCTGACCGGGTTCCTCATGCACAACTGGCATCCCGCGCGGATCGGGCTCGGTGCGTGCGGGTCGCTGTTCGTCGGGTTCGTGCTGGCGGCGTCGGCCGTGATGACCCGGGCCGGGCACGATCCCTTGTCGAGCGCGGCCGTGCTCTACTCGCTCACCTCCCTCGCCACCGCCGACGTACTCCTCGTGGCGCTGTCCCGCCGGCTGGCCGGACGGCCGCTGCTGCGGGGCGGGCCCGACCATCTCGCCCATCGTTTGCGCCGCGTCGGCCTCACCCCGCAGGGTGGGACCGTCCTGCTGGGGGTCGCGGGCTTCTCCGGGGTACTCGTCGGCGTCCTCGTGCACATGGGATGGATGGCGCCGTCCGCGGCGTTCTGGGTGGGCGTGGGTGCCCTCGTCACCGTCTTCGCGATGCTGCACATCAAGCCGTACGGGCCTCGGCGTCAACCCTATTTTCCCGTAGGGGGTGCGGTTCGCCCGCCCGCGCAGGCCACATCGTCGCAGGTCGGAGCCCAGTTGCGTGTAAGGAACGGATAAGAGTTGAGTGAGGTCGACTCAGCTCTGTTGACCGGTTGCGAGCCGTCGTGCACACTTGAGTCCGTTCCACTCAAGTCAGCTGGAGGAATCAACCATGGCACGTGCGGTCGGCATCGACCTGGGCACGACTAACTCCGTCGTCAGCGTTCTGGAGGGCGGCGAGCCCACCGTCATCACCAACGCCGAGGGTGCCAGGACCACGCCGTCCGTCGTCGCCTTCGCGAAGAACGGCGAAGTGCTGGTCGGCGAGGTCGCCAAGCGTCAGGCGGTCACCAACGTGGACCGGACCATCAGGTCCGTGAAGCGCCACATGGGCACCGACTGGAAGACGGAGCTCGACGGGAAGCCCTTCAACCCGCAGCAGATGTCCGCCTTCATCCTGCAGAAGCTGAAGCGGGACGCCGAGTCCTACCTGGGCGAGAAGGTGACCGACGCGGTCATCACCGTCCCGGCGTACTTCAACGACTCCGAGCGCCAGGCGACCAAGGAGGCCGGCGAGATCGCCGGTCTGAACGTCCTTCGCATCGTCAACGAGCCCACCGCGGCCGCGCTGGCGTACGGCCTCGACAAGGACGACCAGACGATCCTCGTCTTCGACCTCGGTGGCGGCACCTTCGACGTGTCCCTCCTGGAGATCGGCGACGGCGTCGTCGAGGTGAAGGCCACCAACGGTGACAACCACCTCGGTGGCGACGACTGGGACCAGCGCGTCGTCGACTACCTGGTGCAGCAGTTCAAGTCCGGTCACGGCGTGGACCTCGCCAAGGACAAGATGGCCCTCCAGCGTCTGCGTGAGGCTGCGGAGAAGGCCAAGATCGAGCTGTCCTCGTCCACCGAGACCTCGATCAACCTGCCCTACATCACGGCCTCCGCCGAGGGCCCGCTGCACCTGGACGAGAAGCTCACCCGGGCTCAGTTCCAGCAGCTGACCGCGGACCTCCTGGAGCGCTGCAAGACCCCGTTCTTCAACGTCATGAAGGACGCCGGCGTCTCCATCAACGAGATCGACCACGTCGTCCTCGTCGGTGGCTCCACCCGTATGCCCGCCGTCGCCGAGCTCGTCCGCGAGCTGACCGGCGGCAAGGACGCCAACAAGGGCGTCAACCCGGACGAGGTCGTCGCCATCGGCGCCGCCCTGCAGGCCGGTGTCCTCAAGGGTGAGGTCAAGGACGTCCTGCTCCTCGACGTGACCCCGCTGTCCCTCGGTATCGAGACCAAGGGCGGCATCATGACCAAGCTCATCGAGCGCAACACCACGATCCCGACCAAGCGGTCCGAGATCTTCACGACGGCTGAGGACAACCAGCCGTCCGTGCAGATCCAGGTCTACCAGGGCGAGCGCGAGATCGCGGCGTACAACAAGAAGCTCGGAATGTTCGAGCTCACGGGCCTGCCGCCGGCCCCGCGCGGTGTCCCGCAGATCGAGGTCGCCTTCGACATCGACGCCAACGGCATCATGCACGTGACCGCGAAGGACCTCGGCACGGGCAAGGAGCAGAAGATGACCGTCACCGGTGGCTCCTCGCTGCCGAAGGACGAGGTCAACCGGATGCGCGAAGAGGCCGAGAAGTACGCGGAGGAGGACCACGCCCGCCGCGAGGCCGCCGAGTCCCGCAACCAGGGCGAGCAGCTCGTCTACCAGACGGAGAAGTTCCTCAAGGACAACGAGGACAAGGTCCCCGGCGAGGTCAAGACCGAGGTCGAGGCCGCCGTCGAGGAGCTGAAGACCGCGCTCAAGGGCGAGGACACCGCCGAGATCCGCACCGCGACCGAGAAGGTCGCCGCGGTCTCCCAGAAGGTCGGCCAGGCCATGTACGCCGACGCCCAGACCGCGCAGGGCGCCGCCGGCGGTCCCGAGGGCGCTGCCCCGGGCGGCAAGGCCGCTGACGACGACGTCGTCGACGCCGAGATCGTGGACGACGAGCGCAAGGACGGTGCCGCGTAATGACGGAGGAGACCCCGGGCTTCGAGGAGAAGCCCGACGTCCCCTCCGGCGCGACCCCTGACGACGCCGAGTCGAAGGCCGCCCCTCAGGAAGGGGCGGCCCCGGCCGGGGACGGAGCAGCAGACCCGGGCCTGGTGGCCCAGCTGGACCAGGTGCGTACGGCGCTCGGCGAGCGCACGGCGGACCTCCAGCGGCTCCAGGCCGAGTACCAGAACTACCGCCGCCGCGTGGAGCGGGACCGGATCACGGTCAAGGAGATCGCCATCGCGAACCTCCTGACCGAGCTCCTGCCCGTGATCGACGACATCGGCCGCGCGCGTGAACACGGCGAACTCGTCGGCGGATTCAAGTCCGTCGCGGAGTCGCTGGAGACCGTCGCGGCGAAGATGGGACTGCAGGCGTTCGGCAAGGAGGGCGAGCCCTTCGACCCGACGATCCACGAGGCCCTGATGCACTCCTACGCGCCGGACGTCACCGAGACGACCTGCGTGGCGATCCTGCAGCCCGGGTATCGCATCGGCGAGCGCACCATCCGCCCCGCGCGGGTGGCCGTCGCCGAGCCCCAGCCGGGCGCGCAGACCGTCAAGGAGGAGTCTGCCGAGGCGGCCGACGACAAGGAGAGCGGTGGCCCGGACGAGGGCTGACGTTGAACTGACGAGGGACTACGGGAAGGGGGTACGTCGAGGATGAGCACCAAGGACTTCATCGAGAAGGACTACTACAAGGTCCTCGGCGTCCCCAAGGACGCCACCGAGGCCGAGATCAAGAAGGCGTACCGGAAGCTCGCCCGCGAGAACCACCCGGACGCCAACAAGGGCAACGCCAAGGCGGAGGACCGCTTCAAGGAGATCTCCGAGGCGAACGACGTCCTCGGTGACCCCAAGAAGCGCAAGGAGTACGACGAGGCTCGCGCCCTGTTCGGCAACGGCGGCTTCCGCCCGGGGCCGGGCGGCGCGGGCGGCGGCAACTTCAACTTCGACCTGGGCGACCTCTTCGGAGGCGGCGCCCAGGGAGGCGGCGGCCAAGGCGGAGCCGGCGGCTTCGGCGGCGGACTCGGGGACGTCTTCGGAGGCCTGTTCAACCGCGGCGGCACGGGGACGACCCGTACCCAGCCCCGGCGCGGCCAGGACATCGACACCGAGGTCAACCTCAGCTTCACCGAGGCGATCGAGGGTGCGACGGTCCCGCTGCGGATGTCCTCGCAGTCACCGTGCAAGGCCTGCGCGGGCACCGGCGACAAGAACGGCACGCCGCGGGTGTGCCCGACCTGTGTCGGCACCGGCCAGGTGGCGCGGGGCTCGGGCGGCGGCTTCTCCCTCACCGACCCGTGCCCGGACTGCAAGGGGCGCGGGCTGATCGCCGAGCACCCCTGCATGGACTGCAAGGGCAGCGGCAGGGCGAAGTCGTCCAGGACCATGCAGGTCCGCATCCCGGCCGGGGTGTCGGACGGCCAGCGCATCCGCCTGCGCGGCAAGGGCGCACCCGGCGAGCGCGGCGGCCCGTCCGGCGACCTGTACGTCACCGTGCACGTCGACGCGCACCCGGTGTTCGGCCGCAAGGAGGACAACCTCACGGTGACCGTCCCCGTGACCTTCACGGAGGCGGCCCTCGGCGGCGAGGTCAGGGTCCCCACCCTGGGCGGACCGCCGGTCACCCTGAAACTGCCGCCCGGCACACCCAACGGCCGCACCATGCGGGCGCGGGGCAAGGGCGCGGTCCGCAAGGACGGCACCCGCGGCGACCTTCTGGTCACCGTCGAGGTGAGTGTTCCGAAGGACCTGACGGGGAAGGCTCGTGACGCACTCGAGGCGTATCGCGAGGCGACCGCGGATGAGGACCCGCGGGCGGAGCTGTTCCAGGCCGCGAAGGGAGCATGAGTCAGATGGACGGTCGTCGACGCAACCCGTATGAACTGACCGAGGAAACCCCGGTCTACGTCATCTCGGTGGCGGCCCAGCTGTCCGGCCTGCACCCGCAGACCCTGCGCCAGTACGACCGCCTGGGCCTGGTGTCTCCGGACCGCACCGCGGGCCGGGGGCGCCGCTACTCGGCCCGCGACATCGAGCTGCTGCGCACCGTCCAGCAGTTGTCGCAGGACGAGGGCATCAACCTCGCCGGCATCAAGCGCATCATCGAACTGGAGAACCAGGTCGCCGCGCTCCAGTCCCGGGTGGCCGAACTCCAGGCCGCCGTCGAAGGAGCCGCGGCGGCGATGCAGCAGCGCGAGGCGGCGGTACACGCGTCGTACCGCCGCGATCTGGTGCCGTACCAGGAGGTGCAGCAGACCAGCGCGCTGGTGGTGTGGCGGCCGAAGAAGGCCAAGGACTGACCAGGTTGTCCGTACGTGCGGAAGGGGCCCGGAGGCGCGACCTCCGGGCCCCTTCCTGCGTTTCCGGTGTTTCCCGTGTGCGTGACCGAGATCAGCGGCCCACCATGAACTCCAGCCAGGAGCCGCGTTCACCGATGCCGCCGTAGACGTCCACGGCGAACACGCTGATCATGCAGGGCCCGTTGTAGGGCGGCGTCCACTCGATGGTGCCGGTCGTCGACATGCCGCCGAGACCGCTGTCACCGCACGCCCCGGAGATGGTCCACGAGTATCCCTTCAGCAGTCGTCCCTCGTCGCCCGCGCCCGGTTTGGCGGTGACGATGATGGGGTGCCGGGTGCCGCCGGAGGAGACCAGGGTCAGCTGCGGCTGGGCAGGCCCGGTCGCGGTGGCCGGGGTCAGTCTGTCCACGACGAGGTCGGCGGAGGGCATCGAGTCGGCACCGGTGCCGTCGACGGTGGCCACGTAGTAGTACGCCTTGCCCTTCGGAGCGGTCCGGTCCTCGTACGATGCCGTCGAGGAGGCGCCCAGCAGCGACCAGCCGCCGTTCGCCTCGGTCCGGCGGTAGACCCGGTAGGAAGCGGCCGCGGAGTCCTCTGCCGGGCTCCAGCGCAGCCGCGTCATCGAGTCGCCGAGCGTGCTCGTGAGGCCGGTGGGAGCGGCCACGGTGGAGGCCACGGGACGGGTGACCACCCCGGGGTCGGAGACGGGGGCGAGGTTCCCGGCGGCGTCGACGGCCACCACCTCATAGCTGTAGCGCAGCCCCGCGGGCGCCACGCTGTCCGTCCAGGACGTGCCGAAGACGATCGCCGGACCGTCCATGTCCGACTGGGCGCCCTCGGCGCCCCACACCTCGTAGTGGTGCACGTCCTTCGACGGCGAGGCCTTCCACGTGAGGGAGTTGCCGGCGGTTGTCCCGAGCGCCGACACGGTCTCGACCCGCGCCGGGGCCGTCCTGTCGACCGTGGTGACGCTCTGGTCCACCGTGCCGGACGAGGAGTTGCCCGCCTTGTCGTGGGCGCGGACCTCGTAGTAGTACGTCTCGCCGGTCACCGGGAGGGTGGTGTCGGTGTACGAGGTGGAGGTGGTCGTCGCGAGCGCCGTGCCGCCGAAGGACGTGCCCTTGAGACGCCGGTAGAGGCGGTAGCCGGCGAGGTCCATCTCCTTGTTCTTCGCCCAGGTGACCTTGGCCTTGCCGGTGGTCCTGTCGTACGCGACCGAAGGCCCGGTCGGGGTCAGCGGCTCGACCTTGTCGACGGTCGCCGAAGTCCGGGGCGTGTAGCCGAACTTGACGTTGGACGTGCCGGTCCAGTTGACGTAGTCGATACGCAGGGTGTGCTTGCCGGCCGGGACGGTGACGTTGACCGTCTTCTTCGCGGTCGTGGACACGTTCTTCCACAGGTCGACCTTGCGGCTGCCGTCGAGGTGGACGCGGATTCCGTCCTGGGTGGCGGCGGTGAAGGTGAAGGGGCCGCCGGAGCCGAAGTCGCGGGTCAGGGTCCAGCGGACGGAGAAGTTGTCCTTGGGGAGTCCGGAAGCGGGGGCGCCGGTGCCCCAGTTCTGGTCGACCGCCGTGTCGCAGTCGGTCTTCTTCGGCGTGCCCGTGAAGGCGGTGTTCGCGAAGAACTGCCGCTTGAAGACCGGTGACGTGCAGGTCACTGCGGCGGACGCGGGGGCGGCGAGAGTGGTGAGCAGGCCGCCCGCGGTGGCGAGCACGATGGCGGTCGCGGTGGCCGCGGTCGTGCGTCTGGCTGGGTTCATGCGGTCCTTCGGTCCGGTTCGGCGACGGCAGTGATCAACCGTCGCCGGACAGGACCGGTCGGCCCGCCAATTGGTTGTACCGGAAGATGGTTGTACTGGGATGCGGCGATGCCACCGCCTCGTCAGGGAATCAGATCCCCGATCGCATCCACGACCAGCATCCACATCGGCTGCGCGCCCGTGCCGAATCCGGCTGCCAGGGCGTGGCCGAGGCCCACGTCCAGGGCCTCCGGAGCCGCGTCCTCCTGCCACTCGGCCGCGACCTCGCCGTTGCCCTGGGAGGTGAACTCGCCCAGGCGCCGGCCGTCGCGCAGGAGACGGCTGTCCGGCACGGAGTCGGGCAGCAGCCGCCAGACGTGGCCGGCGTGCCGGACGTCGACCGCGTACGAACGCCGGGTCAACCGCCCCTTCGCCGGGCGCACCTGAGCCTCCTCGCCGTCCACGGTGAGCGTGAGCCGGTCAGCGGCCCGAGTACCGACGGGGATGTGCTCCTCGGCCTCGGTACCGGCGGACCGGCTCAGCACGATCCGCGGCACGGCCGCGCCCTCGACGACGACTTCGCCGCGCTCGGTGTCCAGCCGGACGGTCAGCGTGCCGAACTGGCCGTCCTCGACGAGGGTTTCGGTGATGACGCTCATGCGGGTGATCTTCGCAGGCCGGGGTCGAGACGTTCTTCCGGAGGTCGGCCTCGCGGCTGCCGTCGAGGTGGATGCGGATTCCGTTCCGGGTGGCGGCGGTGAAGGGTGATCCGGGTTCGGTGGAGGGGGTGTAACGGCCGTTGCGATATGTTTCGCCATGTCTTTACATGATCAGCGGAGCGTGGTGTTGCGCACTCGTTAAGTGATTCCGCTTGACGCTGGGGGCGGTCGGCGCGTTGTCTTTTCAGACATCTGGGCGCAATGGCGCGCCCGTGTCCCGAAGGCACCAGAAGTGAGCTCCTCTATGCGTCCCTTGCGCCCCCTGCGCCGCACCGCCACCGCCGTGGCCGCCGCGTCCACGATGACCCTCTCGCTGGCAGCGTGCGGGGCACTGGGCGTCACCGGGGACAGCAGTGAGGCGAGCCCGACCAAGGGCGACGACGTCACCGTGGGGCTGCTGCTGCCGGAGACGGCGAACACGCGCTACGACAAGTTCGACTACCCCATCATCAAGAACAAGGTCGCGGAGCTCACCGACAAGCAGGGCCAGGTCGACTACCGCAATGCGGACGCCGACGCCGAGAAGCAGGCGAACCAGCTCCAGCAGATGATCAACGACCAGGTCGACGTGATCCTGCTGGACGCCGTGGACGCCCACGCGATAGCCGACGGCGTGCAGAAGGCCAAGGACGCCGGCATCCCGGTCATCGCCTACGACCGCCTCGCCGAGGGACCGATCGACGCGTACGTCTCCTTCGACAACGAACTGGTCGGCGAGGTGCAGGGCCGCTCCCTCATGGAGGCCATGGGCCCGAACGTCGACTCGTCCGACAAGATCGTCATGATGAACGGGTCGCCCACCGACCCGAACGCCAAGCAGTTCAAGGCGGGCGCCCTCTCCGAGCTCAACGGCTCGGTGGACATCGCCAAGAGGTACGACACCAAGGACTGGAAGCCGGAGAACGCCCAGGCCAACATGACCGAGGCGATCAAGGCCATCGGCGCGAACAACATCAAGGGCGTCTACTCCGCCAACGACGGCATGGCGGGCGGCATCATCAAGGCCCTGCAGGCCGAGGGCGTGACCGACCTGCCGCCGATCACCGGACAGGACGCCGAACTGGACGCCGTCCAGCGGATCCTGAGCGGCGAGCAGTACATGAGCGTGTACAAGTCGTACCCGCAGGAGGCCGAGAGCGCCGCGGAGATGGCCGTGGCCAAGGTCCAGGGCAAGGACATCCAGTTCGACTCCCTCACCCAGGACCAGGTCGACAGCCCGACCGCCAAGGACATCCCGGCCCTGCTGGTCCCGGTGGTCGCCCTGACCAAGAAGAACGTCAAGCAGACGGTCCTCGCCGACGGGATCTACGAGCTGTCGGAGATCTGCGCGGGCGAGTACAAGTCCGCGTGCGCACAGGCCGGGCTCACCGAGTAGGGCGCGGACACGGCTCACCGGACAGGGCTCGTCGGTCTTCCGACGGGCCCTGTCTCGTGTCCGGTGCGTGGTGCCGTCGTCGACGGTCAGTCGACGGTGAAGGGTCTGCTTTGCGAGTGCGTTCGACCGACTTGACCGGGTCGCTCGGGTTGATCGGGGCCGCTCGGGGTGCCGAGGACGGCGGCTCGTCGTCGGCGTTCGCGAGTGTGACCTCGCTCGCCCTGGCCGCCCTCGAAGGTGTACGGCGCCCCCTGCCGGTCATGGCCCGGCCGCCCCGCGTTCGGCCGACGCGGTTTGCAGCGCGCAGCGCAAAGGCCGGTATGACACCCCCAGCTTGTTGCAACTCGACGGACGGAGGCCGTGAAAAACCGGGGCGTACCGGTGTTTTACGGCGGCCTTCCCGGCGGGAGCCGTGTTGCGGAGCACGGCCGGTCCGCGCATAGTTGCGCTGCGGAAGCGCGAGCGAACCGTTGGCCCGATGGGCCGAGCACGGTGGGTCTGTCGACCAGGGCCACGCCCGGCCCGGGTGTCCCGGCAGAGGTCGACACCGCGCTCCGGAGGTGAGCGAGCCGGCGAAGGGCAAGAACCGGGGGTGGATGGGGCGATGGCCGGGCACGGGACCGAGGAGCATCCCCACGGTGCCGACCGACTGTGCGACGCAGGGGATCGCGTGTATTCCCGGGCCGTACGGCGCGGCCGGGTGCAGCGCCAGGACGCGGAGCCGGTGCCCTGCCTGCTGGAGCTGGCGCTGCTGCATCCCGACCCCGACGACATGGACTGGCTGGTGCCGACCTCCCCGCAGGAGGTCATGACCCGGCTGCTGCGCGGGGTGTACGACGAGGTCAGCGCGAGCCAGCGGCGCGTGGGTTCGGCGGTGGCCGCGTTCGAGTGGTACGCCGGGCTCGGCCCGCAGCCGCCGGCCGCGGGTGTGGAGGGCTCGGCGATTCGGGTCCTGGACGGTGACTCCCGTATTCAGGGCGCGCTGGACGAGGCGACTCAGGCGTGCGCGACGGAGGTGCTGACAGTCCAGCCGGGCGGGATCCGCCCCGAGCACGAGCTGACGGAGGGCGTGCACCGAGCCTTGGCACTGCGCGGGCGAGGCGTGCGGATGCGTGACCTGTACACGCATGTCGCGCGCCACGGCCAGGGTTTGCTCAACTACCTGGAGTTGATGGGCGATTCCGTCGAGGCGCGCACGCTGGACGAGGTGATCGACCGCCTGATCGTCTTCGACCGTACGGTCGCCTTCATCCCCGCGAACGCAGACCGCACGGTGGCGTTGGAACTGCGCCACCCATCCCTGGTCCACTATCTGGGGACGGTCTTCGAACGCTTCTGGCGCCTGGCGATCCCGCTCTCGGCCCCGCTGCCGGACACCGGCATCGAGGGCATCTCCCACCGTGAGCACTCCATCGCGGCGCTCCTGGCCGAAGGGCATCAGGACGCGGTGATTGCAGAACGGCTCGGCATAAGCGTCCGCACCTGCCGTGCCCATATCGCCCGGCTCTCGGAAACACTTGGGGCGGCGAGCCGAACGCAACTGGGCGTCCGCATCGCCCAAGTGGGCTTGGACGGGCCGCCGTTGACCAGGGACGTCGCACCGTCGACGTCACTCAGCCTTCCTGATCAAGGATTCCCGACTGCCCGATGAGGTAGCCGAGTTGAGCGCGACTCTCACTGCCGAGGGTGGCGGCGGGTTTGGCGATGTGGACGCGGGCAGCGCCACGGGCGGTCGACGACGGTGGCCAAGTAGGTGATCAGGGCAGGCTGACGGACTTCCAGGGCGAGCGTGCCATCTTTGTGATGCATGGGCCATGACCTCGGTCTCGCACAGTTGTTCTAGGTCGTGCGTATGCGCTTCGGTCACGCATGGCTGTCTCCTGCTGATGGCGAGTGATCCTCCAGGATGCCCGACTGAGCTATGAGGTAGCCGAGTTGGGCGCGACTGCCGCTCCCCAGGGCTGTAGCCAGCTTGGCTATGTGGGCTCGGCAGGTGCGGACGTTCATCCCCAGGCGGCGCGCTATGGCCTCGTCGACATGACCCTCGACGAGGAGCTTGGCGATGGAATGCTGAATGTCCGTGATGCCGTCGGGGGCGGTCTCGTAGGGGGCGCCGGCGTTCAGGGGGACGGCTCGGCTCCACATGAACTCGAACACCTTGATCAAGTAACGGACGAGCCCGGAGTGACGCAACTCGAGGGCGACCTGCCGGTCATCGCTGGTGGGGATGAACGCGACGGTTTCGTCGCAAATGATGAGGCGCTCGACCAGTTCGTCGATCGTGCGGTACTCCGCCTTCCCGTCGGCGAAGTGGTCCACCCAGGCGAGCCTCTCGGGGCTGTATCGGGCAGTGTGCTGATAGAGGGTCCGGATCCGTACCCCCCGTTCGATCAGCGGCTTGTCGCGCTCCAAGGCCTCCATGAGTCTGCGCTCCGGGTGGCGGTGGCTCGGCTGAACGGTGAGCATCTCGTTCTGGCACTGGGCCGTCGCGAGGTCGAGCGCGCCGTTGATCCGGTCGAGCCCCTCCAATACGGTGATCGAGTGCGTGGACGCCGTTACCTGGGCGCTGAGCGCCATGAACGGCTCGAAGGCGTTGGCCAGCTCGATCGACAGCTGCCTGCGTTCCGTGATCTCGCGCTCTATGGGGTTGAGTCGCTGGGCCAGGGCGACCGATGGGGGAACCGGGCGCAACAGGTTTGCGTCATCGGGGTCGGGGTGGAGCAGGCCAAACTCCATGAGGCAGGGGGCGGGCTCCAGGTCCGCACGGGCGATATGTCCCGTGCGGAGTGCGTTCGTATAAAGACGGCGCCCTTCCTCACACAGCTCGGTAGCGGCATGGGGATGTGTCACCTTCGTCCGATTCATTGCCAAATCTCCACCCCCCAGGGTCCTGAACATGCAGGAACATGATGCATCGATTGTGTGGCCATGACGTGCCTGAATGAGCCATCGTCTTACTTGACGGGGGAGAGGGGACCTTCAAGTGAGGACGAAGCCGACTATGCGTAAGAGAATGCTTCGCTCGGTGCTTGTCGCCGCCTTCTCCGCCGTTGTGGCCTTTGGATCTCTGAGTGGCTTCTCCGGTGCGAAGGGTGACGTACGGGCGGACAGTGCCTGGTCGTTGACGGCCAGTAGTGCGGCTGCGAGCAACAACGTCTCTGTCAACGATGACAGTGCCTGGAGTTGACGTGACCACCCCACCCGACGACCGCTCCTTCCGCCGAGAAATGGCCACTGCCTACCGCTCCGGATGGCACTTCATCGACCTGGTCACCGCGATCCCCCACTCCGGTGACTCGTTGATGGTGACCGTCTTCGGAGAACCGGTGGTCGTCACGCGGGACGACGACGAGGACGTACGGGCCTACCGGTGTCTGCGACGGCCTCGGGGGGCGCCGCAGCCCGTCAGGTGTGCCATCCGGTACGGAATGATCTTCGTCAATCTCGATCAGCGCGACCACCGCCTGGTGGAACCGGAGACCCCGGCCCCAAGGACCATCTCAGCCACCCCCCGCAGTGCCTGACGCGATTCCCCCGTCGTAACAGATCGCTCAGGTGCTTCCCCCCGCAGCGGCGTCACCGTGACCTGAACACGGTGACGCCGCTGCAGTTTCCGGGCGACATTTCCCCGTATTCGCCTGTTCCGCCGGTGGCCGAAACCGGTCGCCCGGTATTCAGCCACTGGGTACCCGGCCCCCTTGAGTCGCGTCCCCAGGGGGTCACCCCTGCCCCATCGCCCGCATCAGTTCGATCTCGATCACCACCCGGTCGGGATTCGGCCGCGGCGTACGCCCGTACCGCTGTGCGTACCGGCGTACCGCCTCCGCGACCCGCTCGGGGGCGTCGTGGACGTGTGCCAGGCCCTCCAGGGTCGCCCAGCGCCGTCCGTCCACCTGACAGACCGCGACCCGGGCGCCGTCCGGCCCTGCGGCCCGGACATGGCCCACCTTCGCGCTGGACTTGTTCGTGATCACCCGAGCAAGCCGCGCCTCAGGGTCGTATGTCACTCCGACGGGTACGACATGCGGGGTGAGGTCCGGGCGCAGGGTCGTCAGGGTGCACAGGTGTCTCTCCTGCCAGAAGGTGAGGTACGGCGCGTCCGGGGCGCCGGGATCCTGGGGGTATGCCGCCATGGCCCGGAACCTAGCCGACCTGGCCGCCCCAAGCCTCCCCGGGCTACCTTGAGTGGAATAGACTCAACTTTGTGTACGCTGACTCAGTCAGTACTGGGAGCCGCTGACGCCAGGAGGAGAACGCCAACGTGGAAGCCGAGCTGACCAACAGGAGCCGGGACGCGATCAACGCGGCCAGTAACCGGGCCTTGACCGAGGGGCATGCGGACCTCACGCCCGCCCATCTGCTCCTCGCTCTGCTCCAGGGGCAGGAGAACGAGAACATCATCGACTTGCTGGCGGCCGTCGACGCCGACCAGGCCTCCGTGCGGGCCGGCGCCGAGAAGGCGCTCGCCGCGCTGCCCAGCGTGACCGGGTCCACGGTCGCGCCCCCGCAGCCCAACCGCGAGCTGCTCGCCGTGATCGCGGACGCCCAGGCGCGGGCCAAGGAGCTCGGGGACGAGTACCTCTCCACCGAGCACCTGCTCATCGGCATCGCCGCCAAGGGCGGCCAGGCCGGTGAGGTGCTCGTCCAGCAGGGGGCCACCGCGAAGAAGCTGCTGGAGGCCTTCCAGAAGGCCCGCGGCGGGCAGCGCGTCACCACCGCCGACCCCGAGGGGCAGTACAAGGCGCTGGAGAAGTTCGGGACCGACTTCACGGCCGCCGCCCGCGAGGGCAAGCTCGACCCCGTCATCGGGCGGGACCAGGAGATCCGGCGGGTCGTGCAGGTGCTCTCCCGGCGGACCAAGAACAACCCCGTCCTCATCGGTGAGCCCGGCGTCGGCAAGACCGCCGTCGTGGAAGGGCTCGCCCAGCGGATCGTCAAGGGAGACGTGCCGGAGTCGCTGAAGAACAAGCGGCTCGTCGCGCTCGACCTGGGCGCCATGGTCGCCGGGGCGAAGTACCGCGGTGAGTTCGAGGAGCGGCTGAAGACCGTGCTCGCGGAGATCAAGAACTCCGACGGGCAGATCATCACCTTCATCGACGAACTGCACACCGTCGTGGGCGCCGGTGCCGGCGGGGACTCCGCCATGGACGCCGGGAACATGCTCAAGCCCATGCTCGCCCGCGGTGAGCTGCGCATGGTCGGCGCCACCACCCTCGACGAGTACCGCGAGCGGATCGAGAAGGACCCCGCCCTTGAGCGGCGCTTCCAGCAGGTGCTGGTCGCCGAGCCGACCGTCGAGGACACCATCGCGATCCTGCGCGGGCTCAAGGGGCGCTACGAGGCCCACCACAAGGTGCAGATCGCGGACAGCGCGCTGGTCGCCGCGGCCACCCTGTCGGACCGGTACATCACCTCCCGGTTCCTGCCCGACAAGGCCATCGACCTCGTCGACGAGGCCGCCTCCCGGCTCCGTATGGAGATCGACTCGTCCCCCGTCGAGATCGACGAGCTCCAGCGGTCCGTGGACCGGCTCAAGATGGAGGAGCTGGCCCTCAGCAAGGAGACCGACGCGGCCTCCCTCGAACGCCTGGAGCGGCTGCGCCGCGATCTCGCCGACAAGGAGGAGGAGCTGCGGGGCCTGACCGCCCGCTGGGAGAAGGAGAAGCAGTCCCTCAACCGCGTCGGCGAGCTGAAGGAGCGGCTCGACGAGGCGCGCGGGGAGGCCGAACGCGCCCAGCGCGACGGTGACTTCGACTCCGCCAGCAAGCTGCTCTACGGCGAGATCCCCGCCCTGGAGCGGGACCTGGAGGAGGCCTCGCAGGCCGAGGAGGAGGCCGCCAAGAGCACGATGGTCAAGGAGGAGGTCGGCTCCGACGACATCGCCGACACCGTCGCCGCCTGGACCGGCATCCCGGCCGGCCGCCTCCTGGAGGGCGAGACGCAGAAACTCCTGCGGATGGAAGAGGAGTTGGGCAAGCGGCTCATCGGACAGGGTGAGGCCGTGCGCGCCGTGTCGGACGCGGTACGCCGCACCCGCGCTGGCATCGCCGACCCGGACCGCCCGACCGGCTCCTTCCTCTTCCTGGGCCCGACCGGCGTCGGCAAGACCGAACTCGCCAAGGCCCTCGCCGACTTCCTCTTCGACGACGAGCGGGCGATGGTCCGCATCGACATGTCGGAGTACGGCGAGAAGCACAGCGTGTCCCGGCTGGTCGGCGCGCCCCCCGGGTACGTCGGCTACGAGGAGGGCGGCCAGCTGACGGAGGCGGTGCGCAGGCGGCCGTACAGCGTCGTGCTGCTCGACGAGGTCGAGAAGGCGCACCCCGAGGTCTTCGACATCCTCCTTCAGGTGCTGGACGACGGACGGTTGACGGACGGACAGGGCCGTACGGTCGATTTCCGCAACGCGATCCTGGTGCTGACGTCGAACCTGGGCAGCCAGTTCCTGGTCGACCCGATCACCAGTGAGGCGGAGAAGAAGGAGCAGGTCCTGGAGGTGGTCCGGGCTTCCTTCAAGCCGGAGTTCCTCAACCGCCTGGACGACCTGGTGGTCTTCTCGGCCCTGTCGAAGGAGGAGCTGAGCCGGATCGCCCGGCTGCAGATCGACCGGCTCGCCAAGCGGCTGGCCGAGCGGCGGCTCACCCTGGAGGTCAGCGACGAGGCCCTGGCCTGGCTCGCCGACGAGGGCAACGACCCGGCCTACGGTGCCCGGCCCCTGCGCCGCCTCGTCCAGACCGCCATCGGCGACCGCCTCGCCAAGGAGATCCTCTCCGGCGAGGTCAAGGACGGCGACACGGTACGGGTGGACGCCTTCGGGGACGGCCTGATCGTGGGGCCGGCCACGGGGAAGACGCTGTAGCCGAAAGAAACGATGGACGGCCCGCCCCGCATCCCGGGGCGGGCCGTCCTGGTCGCGCGGTCACATGGTGAACGCGGCGAAGCGCACGAGCGCGGTGTCGGCGTCCTCGTACTCCACCCTCACCTGCACCACGTGGGCGCCCGCGTCGGGATGGCCGCCCGGGGCGTCCACATCGAGACACAGGTCCACGTCCACGGCGCCGCAGAACTTCGTCCCGGGCGCCGGCGCGTCCGGATAGGTCCGCTCGAGCCAGTCCGGGACGTCGGCGCGCGGCATGCGGAAGGTCGCGCTGTAATGGATGTCCTGGAACCCTTGCGTCTTGCACGCCCCGACGACCTCGGCGCCGTCCGGCAGCTCGGCCCCGCCGAAGTGCAGGGCGTCCGGGCAGGAGACCGTATCGGCACCGGAGCGGGGCGGATCGTCTGCCACCACCCACATCACCACCAGGGCCACGAGGCCCGCGATGACCAGCCCCGGCAGTGCCACGATCGCGGCGAACACCGGCCATCTGGTGCGACCCCGAGGCGGCCGAGCGCCTCCCGCGGCTCCCTCTGTTCCGGACATGACCCCCGCCTTCCGCGTCGGACCGTCGCGACAGGCCAGATCATGTCAGCCGACGGCAGACAGGCCCTGTCCGGGCTTGCCACCCCCCTCCCCGCATGGGGGAGGATGGCGGAATCCGTACGAAGGGAAAATCACGGTGAGCATCGACCCGTCCTCGATCCCGAACTTCGGGGGCCAGCAGCCGGAGCCCGGGCCACCGCCCGGACCCGTTGTCCCGGATCAGGACCTCGTGAAGCAGCTCCTCGACCAGATGGAGCTGAAGTACGTCGTCGACGACGAGGGTGACCTCGCGGCGCCGTGGGAGCAGTTCCGTACGTACTTCATGTTCCGCGGCGAGGGTGACCAGCAGGTCTTCTCGGTGCGGACGTTCTACGACCGGCCCCACAAGATCGACGAGAAGCCCCTGCTTCTCGAGTCGATCGACGACTGGAACCGCCGGACCCTGTGGCCCAAGGTCTACAGCCACACGCACGACGACGGCACCGTCCGCCTGATCGGCGAGGCACAGATGCTGATCGGCACCGGCGTGAGCCTGGAGCACTTCGTCTCGTCGACGGTCAGCTGGGTGCGGGCCGCCATCGAGTTCGACAAGTGGCTCGTCGAGCAGCTCGGCCTGGAGCAGGAGATCAACGAGGCGGACAAGCCCGAGGACGACGAGGAGTAGTCCTCGACACCCGGATTCGGCAGAGCCCGGCCAGGGCACCGGCCATCACGGTCGCGTGCCGGGCCGGGTTCGTGCTGTCCGCGCCCGTCCACTGGCTGTGCGTCCACAGGCTGTGGACGGGCGCGCGTACTCAGCCCGCCAGGGACTTGAGCCGCTTCACCGCCTCCTGAAGGACCTCCGTCCGCTTGCAGAACGCGAACCGGACGAACGGCGCCCCCGCCTCCCGGTGGTCGTAGAAGACCGCGTTGGGAATGGCGACCACACCGGCCCGCTCCGGCAGCGCACGGCAGAAGGCGAAACCGTCCGTCTCGCCGAGCGGGCGGATGTCGGTCGTGATGAAGTACGTGCCCGCGGGCTCGAAGACCTCGAAGCCCGCCTCCGCCAGCCCCGCCGCCAGCAGGTCCCGCTTGACCAGCATGTCGTCACGGAAGGCCGCGAAGTAGCTGTCGGGCAGGGCGAGCGCCTCGGCGACCGCGTACTGGAACGGCCCCGACGCGACGTACGTCAGGTACTGCTTCGCCGAGCGCACCGCCGTGACCAGGGCGGGCGTCGAGGTCAGCCAGCCGACCTTCCAGCCGGTGAAGGAGAAGGTCTTGCCCGCCGACCCGATGGACACCGTCCGCTCCCGCATACCCGGGAACGTGGCGAGCGGCAGGTGCTCGGCGTCGTCGAAGACCAGGTGCTCGTACACCTCGTCGGTCACCACCAGCAGGTCCCGCTCCACGGCCAGCTCGGCGATCGCGGCCAGCTCCTCGCGGGTGAGGACCGTGCCCGTCGGGTTGTGCGGGGTGTTGATCAGCAGCAGCCGGGTGCGGTCGGTGACCGCCGCGCGCAGCTCGTCGAGGTCGAGCCGGAAGCGTCCCCCGCCCGGCCGCAGGGTGACCGGCACGCGCGTGCCGCCCGCCATGGCGATACAGGCCGCGTAGGAGTCGTAGTACGGCTCGAAGGCGATGACCTCGTCGCCGGGCTCGACGAGCGCGAGCAGGGTGGCGGCGATGGCCTCGGTGGCGCCGGCGGTGACCAGGACCTCAGTGTCCGGGTCGTACGACAGCCCGTAGCGCCGCTGCTGGTGCGCGGCGATCGCGGTACGCAGCTCGGGGACCCCGGGCCCCGGCGGGTACTGGTTGCCGCGCCCGTCGCGCAGGGCCCGTACGGCCGCCTCACGGACCTCCTCGGGGCCGTCCGTGTCGGGGAAGCCCTGACCCAGGTTGATGGACCCGGTGTGCAGGGCCAGCGCGGACATCTCGGCGAAGATCGTCGTCCCGAACTCGGCGAGCCGGCGGTTGAGCAGGGGGCGGGAGCGGGAGGTCATGCCCGACATCCTCCGCCCAAGCTCCGGAGTTCCTCAACTTCGTTGGGGAAGGTCTCCCCCTTTGCCTGCGCTGACGGGCGGCAGCAGCCCGCGCCTGTCCGCGTCGGAGGGCTGCGTACAGTACCTGCGACCATCGATTGGAGAAGACGTCGGACGCGGTCGAGTTCCCTTTCAGCGCTCGGGTGCGTGGGGCCCGGCGGTGGCTCGTGGCCACGAGCGTGGCGGGTGCCGTACTCGCGGGTGCCGCCCTGGCCTCCGTGGTCGCCGTCGCCTCCGGCTGGGTGTCGGTGCCGCGGGCGGTCCAAGCGGGGTTGGTGCTGCTGACGCTGTTCGTGCTGCCCGTCGTGTGGGTGGGAGTGCACGCTGTGTGGGCGCTGCGCGGGCGGGCGGAGCTGTTCATCGCCGCCGGAGAGCATCCGCGGCGGCGTCCCACCGACCGGCAGTTGGTCAACCACCTGCGCAACGAGCACCCGCTCACGCCACTGTGGTGGATGGTCTGCATCCTCAGCGGCCTCGGCACGCTCTGCCTCGGATTCGCGCTTCCGTTCGCCCTGGCGGACGGCGCCGTACTCGCCGGCCTACTCCTCGGGACCGGGCTCGCCGTGTCCCTGGCCGCCCTGGCCCTGGCCGTGCCCGGTATCCGCCGCGCTGCCCGCCAGGGCTCGGAGGACCGAAGGCGGCGTACCGAGCTGTGGTCCCTGCCCACCGCCGTCGAACGCCGGCTCACGATCCCCCTCCTCGGCGCCGGCGACGGGGCACACCTCGGAGCCTGAACAATCCTTGGGCGAGATCACGGCCAGCGGACGGGCCAGTGAGCACCGAACGGCCCCTGAACTGCGCTTCTGTGCAGGTCAGGGGCCGTTGTCCGGGGAGAAGGCTCTGAAGTTCCTCAACTCTGCTTTGGGCTGTGAAGCGGCCGGGCATCTCCCTGCCACGCACCGAGCGGGAGGCGCCCAACGGGGGGACGCCACGGTCCGCTTCGGGGGAACGGAAGGAGGCTGACGCCATGATCACAGGATTCGTTCTGGCGCTGGTCGCAGTGGTCTTCGTCCTGATCTTCGTGTCCGCCGTGCGCGGCGGCTCACGGTCGGCCAACCGCTCGCACAGCCGCAGCCGCAGGAGCAGCTCGCACGACAGCGGCAGCAGCAGCTGGTGGGCCGGCGGAGGAGACAGCGGTGGTTCGTCCTGCGGGGGCGGCTCGTCATGCGGAGGCGGGTCGTCCTGTGGAGGGGGCGGGGGCGGCGGCGGATGCGGTGGCGGAGGCAGCTGACACGGGGCAGCTGAGCTCCCCGAGCAGGGGGAACCGCATCCGTATGGAGCGGGGCCGGTACCTGGGACCGGCCCCGCTTTCGTGTTCCACGCCCGCGCACCGGCGCGCGCCCCGCCCTCGGAGGCGTGCGCCGGAGTTGAACAGTTGAGCTGATAAGCCCTCTGAGGGATGGAAACCCTACGAACTTGGGTAAAAACGCTGTGGCGGCGCCACACTTCATGATTCCCTGAAAATCACCAACGCAGCCCCTCGGACGTCCCGCGGACACCCCTTCTGACCGGCCGACTGGCTGACCGGGTCGACCCGGTGTCGGCCGGGGTGCGCCGCCGGAGACCGAAACCTCCCTTTTTTCTTTGCGTGCTTGCGGAGCCGACCCATGCTCACGACCCTGAACACCGCCTACACCGACACGCGCGCGACCGACCTCGCCTGGGCCCTGGGGCGGGAACCGCTGCCCGCGCTGGCCACACTCGACCTCGAACTGACCGGGACGAAACTCCAGTTGAGGCTGCTCGGCGCGTCCCACCAGGTACTGCTGGAGGAGGAGCGGGGCATCTGCTCGGAGACGGTGGCCTGCATGCCCGGCAGCAGCACGCCCCTCCCGCTCGGCGTGGCCAAGCGGGCGGGCGACTGGGAGTACGAGTTCGCGGCCCGGGTGGAGGTCCTGTCGCCGGGTCAGTTCGCGGGCCGTGCACAGGAGTTGCTGGCCCTGGTCTCCGACCACCCGCACGGCCTCGCCGGCGTCTTCCCCGGCAGCCCGCACGCCTTCACCGCGATGCTGGCCCAGCACCACGAGGGTCAGGTGCACTGGCGGACCTGGCACGCGTACCCGCAGGACGGGCAGTTGGTGGCGACGCGCACGAGGGTGGGGGTGAGGGCGGTGGCGGTCACGCTCAGACCCCGGTCCAGGCAGTCCAACCGGCAGTCCAGCCCGTCCGGCGCTTGAGCCCCCGGCGGCGGCGACGCAAACGTCCCGCACCTCAACAACACACGTGTGGGTGACGTAGCGTGCCGCAGGCGTAACGTACCGTCGGCAACGTGATCGAGCCGCACGCCCCCGCCCCGCCCGGCACACCACCGCCCTGGGGTGGCCCCGCACGGCTTCCGGTCCGGCCGGGGACCGGGCGGTTCCTGGTCCTCGCGGGTGTCTTCGTCTGTGCTGCCTGCGGACTCGTGTACGAACTCGAACTCGTGGCCCTTGCCTCCTACTTGATCGGCGACTCGGTCACCCAGGCCTCCGTCGTACTGTCCGTCATGGTCTTCGCGATGGGCATCGGCTCCCTCGCGGCCAAACGCCTGCGCCCGTACGCCGCGGCCGGCTTCGGCGCCATCGAGGCCTTACTCGCCCTCGTCGGCGGGTGCAGCGCGTTCGCGCTCTACGCCGTCTTCGCCTGGACCGGCGACTGGGGCGGCCTGTGGGTCAACGGCCCCCGCTGTCTCCTCGTCGCCTTCTCCCTCACCATCGGCCTGCTGATCGGCGCCGAAGTGCCGCTGCTGATGGAGCTGATCCAGCGCATCCGGCGCCAGGACGCGGGCGGCGCGGTGGCCGACCTGTTCGCCGCGGACTACGTCGGCGCGCTCGTCGGCGGCCTCGCGTTCCCCTTCCTTCTGCTGCCCCTGCTGGGCCAGTTGACCTCCGCGCTGATCACCGGCGCCGTCAACGCCGTCGTGGGCGGCGCGCTGGTCCTCGGCCTGTTCCGCGGGGACCTCAGCCGCCGCGCCCGGTGGCTGCTGGTGATCGCCAACGTCGCCGTCCTCGGCGTGCTCGCCTCGGCCGCCGTACTCGTCGACGACTTCGAACGGGCGGCACGGCACGCGGTGTACGGGCGGGACGTCCGCGTGGCACTCCACACGGACCTCCAGGAGGTCGTCATCACCGGCGGCACGCACGGCCGCCCGCTGAACCTCTTCCTCGACGGCCGCCTGCGGGTCAGCGGCCAGGACGAACGCCGCTACCACGAGGCGCTGGTCCACCCCGTGATGAGCGGCGAGCGCTCGCGCGTGCTGATCCTCGGCGGCGGGGACGGGCTGGCGGCGCGCGAAGTGCTGCGCCATCCCGGGGTGGACCGGGTCGACGTCGTCGAAGCCGACGCCGAGTTGGTGAGCCTGGCGCGCCGGGATCCTCCGCTGTCCGACCTCAACGACCACTCCTACGACGACAGCCGCGTCCACGTCATGACGAGCGACGCGTTCCGCTGGCTGCGGGCGGCGCCGCCGGCGACGTACGACGTCGTCATCTCGGACCTGCCCGACCCCGGCATCACCGCCAGTACGAAGCTGTACTCGCAGGAGTTCTACGGCCTCGCCCGGCGCGCGCTGACCCCGCACGGCCGCCTGGCCGTCCATGCCGGCCCGGTCTCCTCCCGGCCCCGCGTCTTCTGGACGGTCGATACGACACTGCGCGCCGCGGGCCTGCGGACCGCCCCGTACTGCCTCCGAGGCCGCGGTTCCGGTTTTGCGGCGGGCCCCGACCGCTCGGCCGGCCCGACGCGGGCGCCGCACGACTGGGGGTTCATCCTGGCGGGCCGGGGCGAGCGTCCGGCGCTGCGGCTCGGGTCGGGGGAAGGGGTGCCGCGGCCCGGGACGCTGACGCGGGAGGGGCTGGCGGCGGATGCGCGGGCGGCCCAGGGGACGCGGGTCGGGGGGTTGGGGGCGTCGACGTTGGTGCATCCGCGGTACTGAGGGGCGTGGTGGGTCGTGGTGCGGCGGGGTGGGTGCAGGGCTCTTCGTGCGGGGCGGGAGAGTACGCCCGGCGGGAGGGCTCGTGGTGAGAATCCTCGGATGTGTGGGTGCGGTTCACGCCATGCTGGGTAGGCTCGGTCCCCATGGAGCATGAGGTGTTCGTTCCGGTTGCGGCCGAGCGGCTCAGGGCGGTGCTGGCCGATCCCGTACGGGTTGCCCGGGCGGTCCCCGGGCTCCAGCAGGACGCCGGGGCCGAGCCCGTTGCCGGGCGGCTGAAGGTGCGCGTCGGTGGTCACACGATCACGTATCGGGGCGCCGTGCGGGTGTCTGCGCGGGAGGGCGGCGACGGGGCCGGTGACGGTGCGTCTGCCTTCGCCGTCGAGGGCGAGGCGACCGAGGTGCGGGGCAGCGGGGTTGTGAAGCTCGCGCTCACGGTGTCGGTGCTCGAGGCCGAGGGTGGGGCCACCGTGAGGTTCGCGGGGACCGCTTCGGCGGACGGGCGGGTGGCCGAGTTCTCGGCGGAGGCCGTCGGATCTGCTGTGGGTCGGTTGCTGAACCGTTTTGGTGAGCAGTTGGGGGTTGTCGCGGGGGAGGCTGTGTCGCCGCCGGGGGCGGGGGAGGAAGCGGGTGCCTCCGAGGATCCGGAGGGCTTGGCTCCTGGGGAGTTCGAGACTCGGGTGACCAGTGACTTCGAGACGACGCCGGATGCGGATGATGCTGCGGCGCCTGCGCCTGCGTCTTCGTCTTCGTCGGCTCAGGGGTCGGATGCCGGGGACGGTGAGGAGGAGGCGTCCGACTTTGACGCCGAGGTTCCGCCGTCGGCGCTCGAACCGGAGGCCGACGCCGACGCCGAGGCTGGGGACGGTGAGGCTCCCGTGGCCGAGGCGGCTCATGCTCGGCGGACGATGATCGGGCGTAGCGCGGAGGAAGTGGATCACGCGCCGCCGCGGGGGCGGTATGCGCCGGTGCCGGCGCCGCAGCCTGTCGTGCCGGGTTCTACGTTGCGGTGGGCTGCTCCGGCGGCGGCGTTGGTGTTGGCGTCGGCGATTGTGGTGGGGCGGGCGTTGCGGCGGCGCCGGTAGGGGTGTTTTTCGCCCCGCCGCCCCTACCCTTCCCGTCCTCCAGGGGCTGCCGCCCCTTCGACCCCACCTCTGGGGGCTGCCGCCCCCAGACCCCCCGCTTCGGCCTGAACGGCCTCGTCCTCGAACTCCCCCAGAGGGGGTACCCCCAGACGGGCTGAAATGCCGGGACCGGCGTCGAGAGGCGATAGCCACCTTCCCGGTTCAGGAGAGTTGATCGTCCCAGTAGGGTCGTCCCCGTGAGTAACGAACACATCACGCTGACCGCGGGTGACGCGGAGGTGGACGTGCTGCCGGGGAACGGTGGGCGGGTCGGGGGGCTTCGGGTCGGGGGGACGGAGTTGTTGCGGCAGGGGGAGCGGTTCGGATGTTTTCCGATGGTTCCCTGGTGCGGGCGGATCCGGGACGGGCGGTTCCTGGACGGGGCCGTCGTGCGGCAGATGCCGCTTAGCGCCCCGCCGCACGCCATCCACGGCACGGTCCGCGACGGTGCCTGGAAGGTGGCCCGGGTCGCCGGTGACGAGGCCGTCATCACGTATGACCTGGTCGAGCCCTGGCCCTACTCCGGCCGGGTCACCCATGTCATCGCGCTCACCCCGGACGGCCTCAGCCTCACCATGTCCGTCGAGACGTACGAGACGTCTTTTCCGGCCCAGATCGGCTGGCACCCCTGGTTCAACCGGAACCTCGGCGGAGAGGACGCCCAACTCGAATTCGCTCCCGCCTGGCAGGAAGAGCGTGGTGACGATCATCTGCCCACCGGGAATCGGATCGACCCCCAGCCCGGTCCCTGGGACGACTGCTTCGGGATGCCCGGCGGTGTCGACGTCACGCTCACCTGGCCGGGGCAGCTGGAGCTGAAGGTGGCCAGTCGGGAGGAATGGGTCGTCCTGTACGACGAGCAGGAGGCCGCCGTCTGTGTCGAGCCGCAGACCGGGCCGCCCAACGGCCTGAACACCCTGCCCCGCCTGGTCACGCCCCTGGAGCCGCTGGAGGCTGCGACCGTCTGGAGCTGGCGGCGCCTCTAAGCTGGGCGGCATGACTGACGTACGTGGCGCGCTGTTGCAGCAGATCAAGGACAAGGCCGTGGTGCACGGCAAGGTGACCCTGTCTTCGGGGCTGGAAGCCGACTACTACGTCGATCTTCGGCGCATCACCCTCGACGGGGAGGCCGCTCCGCTGGTCGGGCAGGTACTGCTCGACCTGACCGCGGAGCTGGAGTTCGACGCGGTGGGCGGGCTCACCATGGGCGCCGACCCCGTCGCCGGCGCGATGCTGCACGCCGCCGCCGCGCGCGGGAAGCGGCTGGACGCCTTCGTCGTGCGGAAGGCCGCCAAGGCGCACGGGCTGCAGCGGCAGGTCGAGGGGCCGGACATCGCGGGGCGGCGTGTGCTCGTCGTCGAGGACACCTCCACCACCGGCGGCTCGCCGCTCACCGCCGTCGAGGCCGTGCGCGCGGCGGGCGCCGAGGTCGTCGCCGTCGCGACGATCGTCGACCGGGCCACCGGTGCCGCCGAGAAGATCCAGGAGGGTGCGGGTGTGCCGTACCTGTTCGCGTTCTCCAAGGACGAGTTGGGGCTCGACTGACGTCCGTCCCGGCGGACGTCCGTCTCGGCTGCTGACAGGCGCTCGGAGCATCCCGGTTCGTCATGGAAAGATGGCCCCGGCGATGCCGACGATGACGTCGCAATCGAGGTCTAGGTCAGGGCCGTAAAGAAGAACGCAGTACGCAGCACGTCAACCCGCACACTCAAGGAGCGGACAGATGCCCATCGCAACCCCCGAGGTCTACAACGAGATGCTCGACCGGGCGAAGGCAGGCAAGTTCGCCTACCCGGCCATCAATGTGACCTCCTCCCAGACCCTGCACGCGGCCCTGCGCGGCTTCGCGGAGGCGGAGAGCGACGGCATCATCCAGATCTCCACGGGTGGTGCGGAGTTCCTCGGCGGCCAGCACAGCAAGGACATGGTCACCGGCGCCGTCGCCCTGGCCGAGTTCGCGCACATCGTCGCCAAGAAGTACGACATCACCGTCGCCCTGCACACCGACCACTGCCCGAAGGACAAGCTCGACGGGTACGTACGCCCGCTGCTCGCCGTGTCCGAGGAGCGCGTCGCGCGCGGTGAGAACCCGCTGTTCCAGTCGCACATGTGGGACGGCTCGGCGGAGACCCTCGCCGACAACCTCTCCATCGCGCAGGAGCTGCTGGAGCGCGCCCGCGCCGCGAAGATCATCCTCGAGGTCGAGATCACCCCGACCGGTGGCGAGGAGGACGGCGTCTCGCACGAGATCAACGACTCCCTCTACACGACGGTCGACGACGCGATTCGCACGGTCGAGGCCCTCGGCCTCGGTGAGAAGGGGCGCTACCTGCTCGCTGCCTCCTTCGGCAACGTCCACGGCGTGTACAAGCCGGGCAACGTCGTGCTCCGTCCCGAGCTGCTGAAGGAGCTCAACGAGGGCGTCGCCGCCAAGTACGGCAAGGCGTCCCCGTTCGACTTCGTCTTCCACGGCGGCTCCGGCTCCTCCGCCGAGGAGATCGCGACCGCGCTGGAGAACGGCGTCGTCAAGATGAACATCGACACCGACACGCAGTACGCCTTCACGCGTCCGGTGGCGGCCCACATGTTCCAGAACTACGACGGTGTCCTGAAGGTCGACGGCGAGGTCGGCAACAAGAAGACCTACGACCCGCGCACCTGGGGCAAGCTGGCCGAGGCGAGCATGGCCGCGCGCGTGACGGAGGCCTGCTCGAACCTGCGCTCCACCGGCACGAAGATCAAGTAGCCGTACGCATGCAGCGAGCCCGGTGCTACGGCACCGGGCCCGCTGTATACCTGGGGTCATGCCCGACGTCCGGATGGCCTCCCCCCAAGGCAAGTGGATCCTGCTCACCACGGTCCTCGGCTCAAGCATGGCGATGCTGGACTCGACCGTCGTCAACGTCGCCCTCCCCCGGATCGGCGAGGACCTGGACGCGAACCTGTCCGCCCTCCAGTGGACGGTCAACGCGTACACCCTCGCCCTCGCCGGTCTGATCCTCCTCGGCGGTTCCCTGGGCGACCGCTACGGCCGCCGCAAGATCTTCGTCATCGGCGTCGTCTGGTTCGCCGCGGCCTCGCTGCTGTGCGGGCTCGCCCCGAACGCCGGGTTCCTCATCGCCGCGCGGACCTTTCAAGGCATCGGGGGCGCGCTTCTCACACCCGGCTCCCTCGCACTGATCCAGGCGTCCTTCCACCCCGACGACCGGGCCCGGGCGGTGGGCCTGTGGTCCGGTTTCGGCGGTATCGGTGCGGCCATCGGCCCGTTCCTGGGCGGCTGGCTGGTCGACGGCCCGGGCTGGCGCTGGGTCTTCCTGCTCAACGTCCCGCTGGCGCTGCTGTGCGTCCCCATCGCCCTGCGCCACGTCCCCGAGTCCGGCGGCGAGTCCAAGCACGGCCGCTTCGACGTGCTCGGCGCGGCCCTCGGAGCGCTGTCCCTCGCGCTGGTGACGTACGCGCTGATCGAGGCCCGTGACGGGTCCCTGGTCATCGCCGTCACCGCGGTCGCGGGCGTCGCCGCCGGGATCGCCTTCCTGTACGTCGAGAAACGGCGGCCCGACCCGATGATGCCGCTCGACATCTTCGCGTCCCGTCAGTTCACCGCGGTCAACCTGGTCACCGTGTGCGTCTACGCGGCCCTCGGCGGCTTCTTCTTCCTGGCCGCTCTCCAGCTCCAGGTCGTCTCCGGCTACTCGGCCCTGCAGGCCGGTACGGCACTGCTGCCGACCACGGTGCTGATGCTGCTGTTCTCCGCCCGGTCCGGCGCTCTGGCCGACAAGATCGGGCCGCGCATCCCGCTCACCGTCGGGCCACTGGTGAGTGCGGCCGGCCTGCTGCTGATGCTGCGCGTCGGCCCGGACGCCTCGTACGTCGCCGACGTACTGCCCGCCGTTTTCGTCTTCGGCCTCGGCCTGGTCACCCTGGTCGCGCCGCTGACCGCCACCGTCCTCGCCTCCGTGAACGTCGCCCGCGCGGGCCTGGCCAGCGGCATCAACAACGCGGCGGCCCGAGCGGCGGGCCTGATCGCGGTGGCCGCACTGCCACTGCTCGCCGGCATGAGCGAGGAGGCGTACCGGTCGCCGGACGCCTTCGACAGCGCGTTCGGACGGGCGATGCTGTGGTGTGCCGGGACCCTGGTCGTCGGCTCGGCCATCGCCTTCGCGACGGTACGCACCCTGCCCCCGGACTGCCGCAAACCGGAATGCCTCCACCACGGCTCGATCACTTCGCCGCCGCTGGAGGGGGTGCGGAGCAGGTCCCGGTTGGCGGGGGAGGGGGAGGGCTAGGCGCCGGTCCAGGCATCCCGGCGGCGGGGGCGCGAGACACGGCACCCACCGGCCCCGGCGATGGCCCACACTTGAACCCATGGCCATTCACGAAAACCTTCTCGGGGGCCCGCCCCCGACCCACCTCCCCGACGACCCCGAGCCGCGCGAGCTCCTCGCCGGCGGCACCGCCCCCGCGGACGTCGCAGCGAAGTACCCCACCTCCTCCCTGGCCTGGGCCCAGCTGGCCGACGAGGCCTTCGAGCGCGGCAGCGTCGTGGAGTCGTACGCCTACGCCCGTACGGGCTATCACCGCGGCCTGGACGCCCTGCGCCGCAGCGGCTGGAAGGGGCACGGCCCGGTCCCCTGGGAGCACGAGCCGAACCGCGGCTTCCTGCGCGCCCTGCACGCCCTCGCCCGCGCCGCTGGGACGATCGGCGAGCAGGAGGAGTACGAGCGCTGCTCACAGTTCCTGAAGGACTCCTCGCCGACGGCGGCCCAGACCCTGGGCTAGCCGCCGCGCCTCCCCCGTCGTGGGGCCCGCCGGTGTGACGAGGGCGGGCCTTGCGATGCGGGGGGACATCCCTGAGGATGCCGGGTGGGGACCGGGGCCCCTTTGTCGATAACGGCAGGGCGGACCGCTACCCGAAGTTACACAGGAGACAGCAATGTCCCAGCAGGCTCACCGGTCCGCGGAGACATCCCCGGAGACTCAAGAGCCCGAGACCCCGAATCTCGACTTCGCGGGCACGACGCCGTACGAGGACTACGTCAAGGCGGACGTGCTCACCCACCTCCAGCACACCCTCTCCGACGACCCCGGAGAGATGGTCTTCCTGGTCACGACCCAGGTCATGGAGCTGTGGTTCACCGTCATCGTCCACGAGTGGGAGACCGCGGCGCGCGCCCTGCGCGAGGACCGCCCGGCCGTGGCGATCGACGCCCTGAAGCGTTCGGTGCGGGAACTGGACGCCCTGAACTCCTCCTGGAAGCCGCTCGGCCAGCTCACGCCGGCCCAGTTCAACTCGTACCGCAGCGCCCTCGGCGAGGGCTCCGGCTTCCAGTCGGCGATGTACCGCCGGATGGAGTTCCTGCTCGCCGAGAAGTCCGCGTCCATGCTGGTCCCGCACCGCGGCGCCCCCCGCGTCCACGCGGAACTGGAGAAGGCGCTGCACGAGCCGAGCCTCTACGACGAGGTGCTGCGCTTCCTCGCCCGGCACGGCTGCGCGATCCCGCAAGCCGTCCTGAAGCGTGACGTGTCCCAGAAGTACGAGCCCTCGCCCGCGGTCGAGGCGGCCTGGACCGCGATCTACGCCGGCGACCAGAACTCCGAGCTCGCCCGCCTGGGCGAGGCACTGACAGATGTTGCCGAACTGGTGTGGCGCTGGCGCAACGACCACCTGGTCGCCACCCGCCGCGCGATGGGCGCCAAGGCGGGCACGGGCGGTTCGGCCGGCGTGGCCTGGCTGGAGAAGCGGGCGCAGAAGAACGTCTTCCCGGAGCTGTGGACGGCGAGGTCCCATGTCTGAGTTCGCCGAACTCGCCGCCAAGGCCGAGAAGCTCGACGCTACCGACGAACTCGCGGGCAAGCGGGCGGAGTTCGTGCTCGACGAGGTCGTCTACCTCGACGGCAACTCGCTGGGCGCCCTGCCGGCGAACGTGCCGGGACGGGTCGAGGACGTCGTACTGCGGCAGTGGGGGCGGATGCGCATCCGCTCCTGGGACGAGAGCGGCTGGTGGACCTCGCCGGAGCGGATCGGCGACCGGATCGCCCCGCTGGTCGGCGCGGCGCCGGGCCAGATCGTGGTCGGCGACTCGACAAGTGTCAACGTCTTCAAGGCACTTGTGGCCGCCGTGCGGATGGCGGAGTCCGCCGGTCCCGGCCGGGACGAGATCCTGGTCGACGCGACAACCTTCCCCACGGACGGCTACATCGCCGAGTCGGCGGCCCGGATGACCGGCCGTACGCTACGGCCGGTGACGCCCGCCGAGGTGCCGGCGGCCCTGTCCGGCCGTACCGCCGCAGTCCTCCTCAACCACGTCGACTACCGCACGGGCCGGCTGCACGACCTGCCGGCCCTCACCGCCGCCGTGCACGCGGCGGGCGCGATCGCCGTGTGGGACCTGTGCCACAGCGCGGGCGCGCTGCCCGTCGGACTCGACGAGCACGGGGTCGACCTGGCGGTGGGCTGCACGTACAAGTACCTGAACGGCGGCCCGGGTTCACCGGCGTACCTGTACGTACGCCACGATCTCCAGGACCGCTTCGACTCCCCGCTCCCCGGCTGGAACTCGCACGCCGAGCCCTTCGGGATGCGTCCCGCCTACGAGCCGGCCTCCGGCGCCCTGCGCGGCCGGGTCGGCACGCCGGACATCCTCTCCATGCTCGCCCTGGAGGCGGCCCTGGAGGTCTGGGACGGTGTGACGGTCGAGGCGGTGCGGGCCAAGTCGCTGGCGCTGACGGACTTCTTCCTGGAGTGCGTCGGGGCGTATGTGGGGCAGGGGCGCGTCGAGTCGCTGACCCCGGTGGCCCATGACGAACGCGGCAGCCAGGTGGCCCTGCGGTGCGAGAACGCCGGGGAGGTCATGCGGCGGCTGATCGAGCGAGGGGTCGTGGGCGACTTCCGGCACCCCGATGTGCTGCGGTTCGGATTCACGCCGCTGTACGTGGGGTTCGCGGAGGTGGAACGGGCGGCGCGGGTGCTGGCGGCGCTGCTGCCCGGGGAGGCCCTGCCCTAACCGGCGTACACCCCCGCCACGGCAGCCGCATGCGCGGCCCGCGCCGCGCGCTCCGCGGCGGGGGCGTCGGGGATGACCCCGGTCGTCAGCAACTGGTAGTAGAGGGGTGCCGACACCGCCCGTACGACCGCCTCCGGGTCCGTCCCCTCGGGCAACTCCCGCCGGGCGACGCCCTGTTGCACGCACGGCGCCCACTCCGCCACCCGCATCTCGTAGAACCGGCGGAGCGCCTGCGCCGTACGTTCGTCGCAGGTCGCCGCGGCGATGACGGCACGGAACAGGGCGCCCTGCCGGGGGTCCGCCAGCGTCCGCTGCACCAGGGTCGCGTTGGCGAGCAGGTCGCCCAGCACGGAGCCGGTCTCCTCGCGCGGCAGCGACTGCTCGGCCATGTCGGCGAGCAGGTCGGCCACCAGCCCGGTCGCCGAGCCCCAACGCCGGTACACGGTGGTCTTGCCGACCTCGGCCCGGCGGGCGACGTCGGCGAGGTCGAGGCCGTCGAAACCCTGCTCCGCGAGGACGTCCCCTGCCGCCCGCAGCACGGCCTCACGGACACGCGCGGTACGCCCTCCGGGACGTACGGTGCCGGGTTCGGCGGACATATCGGCCTCCTTGGTGCGCACGCGGTCTGCGCCCCCAGCGTAACGGAACAGTGGAACCGTTTAACCCTCACCCTGCGTGACATCCCCATGTCCACGCACGTCACCCGCCTGATACCGTCCCCGCCAACGGCCGAATTCCCACGTGGTCCGCCACCCCCGCTTTCGTCCAAATCCGTTTCGTCGCTGAGAGGTTGGAGCATGCCGGAGGACGTCGCAGCAGCCCGGGCCGCCGCCGAGGAGGAGTCCGCCTTCTCGCACCCGCCCGTCGACCCCGACGCCATCGCCTCGTACGGCGACCACCCCGACCAGGTGATCGACTTCTACGCGCCGCGCGGCGAGGCCGTTCCGGGCGTCCTGGCTCCGCTGGTCGTCGTCCTGCACGGTGGCGCATGGCGGGCGCCGTACGACCGGCGGCATGTCACGCCGTTCGCCGACTTCCTGGCGCGGCGCGGGTTCGCCGTGGCCAACGTGGAGTACCGGCGGGGGGCGCAGGGCGGGGACTTCGGCGCTGCGGATTCCGGTACGGGCGGCCCGGTCGCGGGACGCTGGCCGGACACGTTCGACGACGTCGCCGCCGCGCTGGACGCGTTGCCCGCTCTCGTACGGGAGGTGCTCCCACAGGCCGATGCGCGCCGAATCGTGGTCACCGGCCACTCGGCCGGCGGTCACCTGGCCCTGTGGGCGGCGGCCCGCCATGTCCTGCCCGCGGACGCCCCCTGGCGCACTGACCGCCCCGCGCCCCTGCGGGGTGTGGTCGCGCTGGCCCCGATCGCCGACTTCGCGGTCGCCGACAAACTGGACGTCTGCGGGGGCGCACCGCGCCAACTCCTGGGCGGGCAAGTGGAGTTCGCCGAGCGTCAGCCGTACGCCGACCCCGCGCTCCTGCTCCCGACGGGCATCGCGACAACGGTCGTCCAGGGCCGGACGGACGTCGTAGTCCCCCAGGCGGTCGCCGAGTCGTACGCGGACGCGGCGGCGAAGGCGGGGGAAGTGATCGGTCTGACACTGCTGGAGGACGTCGGCCACTTCCCGCTGATCGACCCTGCGGCGGATGCGTGCGCGGTGGTGGCGGAGGAGATCGCACAGCTGGCGTGGTGAGCTCGCAGGTGCCCCCTCACCTGCACGTATCCCGTCACACGCGGCCGTCCTGTCACGTGGGCGCCGGGGCCAGGAGGAGCCCGTAGATGGAGGGCCCCTTCATACCCGTAGTACCTGAGAGCTACATCGCAGGTGAGCTCCCTGGCATGACGCGGACGACAAGTCCGCATCCGTAACTTCCCTTCCAGGTAGGCCCGATGGCCGGGCGGACTGGAAGGGATGACGACCATGGGGCGTACGACGGGGGCAGCGGGGGCGAGCTCGTCCGGCAGGGTGGGTGAGGCGGGCGAGCGGGCCGAGTCGAGCGAGTGGGCCGACTCCGGCGGGCCGGACGAGCGGAGTGGGCCGGACGAGCGGAGTGCGCCGACCGAGCGGAGTGGGCCTCGCGGGCCGAGAAAGGCGCGTCGCACGCACAGACTGCGCCGGGCGCTGCTCGCCACCCTGATCACCGGTGCCGTGGTCGTCCCGCTGGCCGGTGCGGCACGGCCCGAGATACCCGCTCCGAAGCCGGCCACCCTCGCGCCGGTCACGGCGGCGACGCTGGACGAGGCGTATGCGGCCAACCGCGCCAACGCCGCCGAGGCGTCCCGCATGGCCGCGGCCAACGGCAGCCGTGAACGCGCCGCCGCGGACCGTGCGATGGCCGACCCGTCCCGTCACTTCCTCACCTTCGACGGCCGCGGCCCCGGCCTCGCGACGGAGGTCTTCGGCGACCTGGCGCATGCCGACCGCATCGCCGTCCTGGTCCCCGGCTCCGACACGTCCATCGAGACCTACGGCCGTTTCCGCAACGCCGCCCGCGCGCTGCACGAACGGCTCACCCGGGAGGCCCCCCAGGGCACGCGCACCGCGGTGGTGGCCTGGCTCGGCTACGAGACGCCGGGCACGATCAGCGCCACGGTCGCAACGGCCGGCCGGGCCGAGGACGCGGCGCCCAAGCTGCGGGAGTTCGTACGGCAACTGCGCGCCATCCCGGACCGCACGCCGAGCACGGCAGGCGGCCCGCACATCTCCCTCCTCTGCCACTCCTACGGCTCGGTGGTCTGCGGCAGCGCGGCGTCCGACCTCGACGTGGACGACATCGCCCTGATAGGCAGCCCCGGCACCGGCGTCGACACCGCCGGCGCCCTGCACACCCCGGCCCGCGTCTGGGCGGCCCGTGGCGGTGACGACTGGGTGGCCGAGGTCCCGCACATCAGGTTCGACCTGCTCGGCACGACCGTCGGCTTCGGCACCGACCCGATGTCGCCGTCCTTCGGTGCCCGGGTCTTCTCTGCGGGCGACGGCGGCCACAGCGACTACTTCAGCGCGGGCTCGCCGTCCCTGACGAACCTGACCCGCATCGTCCTGGGCGAGACCTCGGAGGTGACCCATGGCTGAGTCCACTGTCGCGGGGCGTCCGCGCGTCGCCCGGCGGGGCATACCGGAGGGCATACGGCAGGGCGCCGCCCGCGTCGACGCCGTCACCCCCGTCGAACGGGACCGGGCGGTCGACGCCCTGCGCGCCTTCGCCATCCTCGGCGTCGTGCTCGGCCACTGGCTGGTGACGGCTCTGGTGGCGGACGGCGGGTCCGGCCTGCGCACCGCGAGCCCGCTCCAGCACCTGCCCTGGCTGGCCCCGATCTCCTGGGCCTTCCAGACCCTCGCCGTGTTCTTCCTGGTCGGCGGCCATGTGGCGACCCGCGGCTACACCTCGGCCCGGGCGCGCGGCACGACGTACGGACAGTGGCTGAGGTCCCGACTGTCCCGTCTGTTCAAGCCGGTGGCGGCCGTCCTCACCCTGTGGACGGTGACGTCGGTCCTGCTGCTGCTCTCGGGCACGGACGTCGACACGGTCCACACCCTGCTCAAACTGGCCCTGTCCCCGCTGTGGTTCCTCCTGGTCTTCGCGGCGCTGACGGCGGTGACGCCCCTCCTCCTGCGCCTCAACCCCCTGTGGCCCCTGGCCGTCGTCCTCCATGTGGACCTCCTGCGCTTCGGCCTGGGCGGCCCCGCGTGGCTCGGCTGGGTGAACGTGGCGGCCGGCTGGCTGGTGCCGTTCAGTCTGGGCGCGGCGTGGACCCGGGGTGAGCTGGAGCGCCGCCGCGCGGGCTGGATCCTGCTGACGGCCGGCGCGGCGGCGACGGCGGCGCTGGTCGCCTGGGCGGGCTACCCCGCGTCCATGGTCGGCGTGCCCGGCGCCGGCATCTCCAACCTCAACCCACCGACCCTGGCCGCCGTCACCTTCGGCCTGGCCCAGTGCGGCCTGGCCCTGCTCCTGCGCGAGCCCCTGCGTCGCACGATGCGGCGCCCCCTGGCCTGGGCGGCGGTGGCCCTGCTCAATCTCTCCGCGATGACGATCTTCCTCTGGCACCAGACGGCCCTGATGGCCACCACAGCCACGGGCCTCCTGGCAGGCCACCTCCCCGGCCTGCACACCCTCCCCGACAACCTCACCTGGGTGGCGGCCCGCCTGGCATGGCTCCCGGTGTTCACCCTGGTCCTGGCGGCCTGCTGGACGACATTCCGCCTGTACGAACAGGGCCCGCGCCGCCCCAAGGGCCGCACCTCCAGGGTGATCCGTTCCAACCCCACCCCACAGAACGAGAAACCGAAGGCCCGGCACCATGCCTAGTGTTGACCCCGTGAACGAGGAGGAGAGGCCGAGGGCCGCGGAGGGGGAGCGGGGTTCGCGGGGGTCGGCTGCGGGGGCTGTGGGTGATGGTGGCTCTGACGTTGGCATTGCCTCGCACGTGCCACCCGCAGCCGACGACGATGCCCGCACGGGCGGTGCGGGTGGGAACACAAACGCGGCCGAAGGCCGCGTGCCCGCACCCGCACCCGCACCCGCACCCAGGAAACGAACCCTCGCCACCAACCTCCGCAAACCCTTCGGAAGAACCTGGCTCCGCTGGCTGACCATCCTCCTCACCACCTGGATCGCCCTCGGCGTCTCCCTGGCCGGTGGCAACGAAATCAGCGAGAGCTACGACCTGAGCACGGCCGACGGCCTGATCGCCGGCTTCGCCCAAGGCATCACCCTGTGCCTGGCCCTGTGGCGCCCGGGCAGAGCCTGGGCCCTCAGCCTGACGGCCACATTCATCACCGCCATGATCGCCCGACCGCACCTCGCTGAACTCCCAGCCCCCGCCCCCGCCCCCAACTGGCCCTGGAGCACCCCAGAAGTCATCGCCCACGCCGGCGTCCTCCTGCTCCTGGCCCTCCGCGTCCCCACCCGCAGGGCCGTCGCGGCCCTCGCGGTGTCGGCCCTGGCCACCTTCGCCCTCCAGGGCCAGTCGGGTGGCACGAAGTACTCCGGCACGGGCGCCGCGGCGGTCGCCGTCTTCGCCATCGCCGTCGTCGTCGGTACCGCCCTGCGCGGCCGCAAGGAGGCCCGCACCCAACTCGTCGTGCAGGAGACGCTCACCGCGGAGGAACGAGCCCACCGCACCCTGCTGGAGGAGCGCAGCCGTATCGCCCGTGAGCTGCACGACGTGGTCGCCCACCACATGTCGGTCATCTCCATCCAGGCCCAGGTAGCCCCCCACCTCGTCGAGAACCCGTCCGACGAGCTGAAGGAAAACCTCGACGGCATCCGGCAGAACGCCCTGGAGGCGCTCACCGAACTCCGCCGCGTCCTGGGAGTCCTGCGCTCGGAACACCCCGACGCCCCGGACAACCTGGCAGCGGCCGGCACCGGCACAGGCACCGGATCGACAGGCGCCCCGCACGCCCCGCAACCCACCCTCGACCGGCTCGACGCGCTCGTGGAGAACACCCGGGCCGCCGGTCTGACCGTGACCCTCGACGTCACCGGCGAGCGCCGCCCGCTGCAGCCCGGCCTGGAGCTGTCGGCGTACCGGATCGTGCAGGAGGCGCTGAGCAACGTACTGCGCCACGCCCCCGGCGCGACCGCCCGCGTCGAAGTCGTGCACGAGCGCAACGGCCTGACCGTGTGGGTCGCCAACTCGCGGCCGGAGCACCCCGCGCCGCCGTCGCCGGGCGCGGGGCACGGGCTGCTCGGCATGCGGGAGCGGGCCGCGATGCTCGGCGGCGCCCTGTCGGCGCACCCGTCGCCGGACGGCGGCTACCTGGTGAGCGCCTATCTGCCCGCGTACCCGCGTCTCGACGGCCTCGGCTACGTTCCCCAGGATCCCCATCACGCCCCCGCCCCGGACAAGGACGGCACCGCATGACGAGCAGCCCCATCCGCGTACTCATCGCCGACGACCAGCAGATGGTCCGGCAGGGTTTCACCGTGCTGCTCAACACCAAGCCCGACATCGACGTGATCGGCCAGGCGGTCGACGGCCTGGACGCGGTCACGAAGGTCGCCGACCTGCTCCCCGACGTCGTGCTGATGGACATCCGCATGCCCGAACTCGGCGGCATCGAGGCCACCCGCCGTATCACCGCCGCGACCCCGCAGATCAAGGTGCTGGTGCTGACCACCTTCGACCTCGACGAGTACGTGTACGAGGCACTGCACGCGGGCGCCTCGGGCTTCCTCCTCAAGGACGCCTCCGCCGACCAGCTGGCGGAGGCGGTCCGGGTCGTGGCGGCCGGCGATGCCCTCCTCGCGCCCGGCATCACCCGGCGGCTGATCGTCGAGTTCTCCCGCCTGGTCAAGCGGCCCCGCGCACCGCTCAGGGAACGTGTCGGCGACCTGACCGAACGCGAGACGGAGGTCCTCGCGCTGATCGCGCAGGGGCTGTCGAACGCGGAGATCGCCGAGCGCCTCGTCGTGGCCGAGCAGACCGTGAAGACCCACGTGGGCCGCATCCTGGTGAAGCTGGGGCTGCGGGACCGTACGCAGGCGGCGGTGTTCGCGTACGAATCGGGGTTGGTGCGGCCCGCCGGATACTGAGCGGGCCGCGGCTCACGGACCACCTACATCCGGCCTCGACCAGCAGCGATACCCGTAGTACCTGAGATGGACCTGCGGGAACCCCTCTCACTGGGGACGACCGCGACACGGCCCTGCGCCTACCGTTCTGTACGTGACCGAGACGACTCAGATGCCGACCCCGCCGCCCGGAGACGGGGCCAAGACGCGCAGCCCCGAGTTCCGGCTGGCCGTGAACGCCGTGCAGGGGCTGCGCCAGGATCTGTTCCACGACGCCTTCGCCTACCGCCCGCTGGCCCGGATGAAGGTCGACGGCCCCGTGACCCGGCGGCTGCCCGGCCGCATGCGCGAGTACGCGACCTGGACACCGCACGCCGTGATCACCACGATCGGCCTGCTCACGCTCCTCATGTCCGCCGCCGACAACGACAGGGGTGCGCTGCTGCTCGGCCCGCTCGCCCTGATCCCGATCCTGCTGACCATGGTCCGGCCGGTCGGAGCGTTCTGGCTGTCGATGGCGGCCACCCCGGTCAGTCAGGTCTTCGGCAGTTCGTGGGACGGCTGGCCGTGGCTGCCCGCGACGTTCCTCTGCCATCTCACCGTGCTGACGGTCGTGTCCATACGCACCAGGCCTCGCACGGCGGCCTACATGTGGGTGGTCACCGCGGCGTACGCCTTCGCGGCGGACGTGCTGTTCGGGTCGCCCGGCTACTACGGCACGAACTCCGGCCCGATGCTGATCCTCTCCGCACTGATGCTGCTCGTCGTCGCCGTCTGGCACACGCGCAAGGAGGCCCGGCAGGAGGTCACCGCCCAGCAGACCGTGACCGCGCAGGAACGTTCCAAGCGCACCCTGCTGGAGGAGCGCACGAACATCGCCCGGGAGCTGCACGACGTGGTGGCCCACCACATGTCGGTCGTCGCCATCCAGGCGGAGGCCGCCCCCTACCGGGTGGAGAACCCTCCGCCGGAGCTGGAGCGGGCCTTCGCCACCATCCGGGAGAACGCGGTGGCGGCCCTCACCGAACTGCGCCGCGTCCTGGGCGTCGTCCGCGCCGAGGACTACGAGGCCCCGGACGCCCCGCAGCCCACCCTCGCCGATCTGGACGCACTGCTGGCCAATGTGCGGGACGCGGGACTGAGCGTGGACAAGACGGTGATCGGCGCGGTCCGCGAGCTGCCGCCCGGTGTGGAGCTGTCGGCGTACCGGATCGTGCAGGAGGCGCTGAGCAACAGCCTGCGGCACGCGCCCGGCGCGAGCGCCCGGGTGGAGGTCGGATACGTTCTCGGTGGTCTCGGCCTGCGCATAGTCAACGGGCCGCCGCCCGCGCCGGCCCTCGTGAAGCCCTCGCCGGGTGCCGGGCACGGCATCACCGGGATGCGGGAGCGCGTCAGCATGCTGAACGGTGAGATGACGGCGGACCGGACGGAGGACGGCGGCTACGAGGTGGCCGTGTTCCTGCCGGTCGCCATGACGACAGAGGACGGCTCATGACCATCCGTGTGCTGATCGCGGACGACCAGATGATGGTGCGCGAGGGCTTCTCGGTCCTGCTGAACGCGATGCCGGACATCGAGGTCGTCGGCGAGGCGGTCAACGGACGGGAGGCGGTGGACCGGGTCCGCGAACTCACCCCGGACGTCGTGCTGATGGACATCCGCATGCCGGAGCTCAACGGCATCGAGGCGACTCGGGAGATCGTCGCGGCCGACGGCGCTGCGAAGGTGCTGGTGCTGACCACCTTCGACCTCGACGAGTACGTGTACCAGGCGCTGCGCGCGGGAGCCTCCGGCTTCCTGCTGAAGGACGCCTCGGCCCGCCAACTCGCCGACGGGGTGAGGGTGGTGGCGGCCGGCGAAGCTCTTCTCGCCCCCTCCATCACACGGCGGCTGATCACGGAGTTCTCGAAGCTGTCCGACTCCGCGCGTCTGATGTCGTCCGCGCACGCGGCGTACGGGGATCTGACCGAGCGGGAGACGGAGGTGCTGGTGCTGATCGCGCAGGGCCTGTCGAACCAGGAGATAGCCGAGCGGCTGGTGGTCGCCGAGTCGACGATCAAGACCCACGTCAGCCGGATCCTGGTGAAGCTGGGCCTGCGGGACCGTACACAGGCGGCGGTGTTCGCCTACGAGGCGCGGCTGGTCACGCCGGGCTGAGCGGACACCCCTGGTCAGGGAGGGGGAGGTGGGGCTAACGTCCGGGCATGGCAGCTCCTTCCGCCCTCGCGTTCGACCCGTGGGACCCGGCGTTCCTCGCCGACCCGTACCCCGCCTACGCAGAACTGCGGGACAGGGGCCGGGTGCACTGGTTCGAGCCCACGAACCAGTGGCTGGTCCCGCATCACGCGGACGTCTCGGCGTTGCTGCGCGACCGTCGCCTCGGCCGGACGTACCAGCACCGTTTCACCCACGAGGACTTCGGGCGGACGGCGCCGCCGCCGGAGCACGAGCCGTTCCACGTCCTGAACGACCACGGGATGCTCGATCTGGAGCCGCCGGACCACACCCGGATCCGCCGGCTGGTGTCGAAGGCGTTCACACCGCGCACGGTGGAGCAGCTGAAGCCGTATGTGCAGGGGCTGGCGGGTGAGCTGGTGTCGGGGCTGGTCGAAGCGGGTGGCGGTGACCTGCTGACGGACGTCGCGGAGCCCCTGCCGGTCGCGGTGATCGCCGAGATGCTGGGGATTCCCGAGTCGGACCGGGCGCAGCTGCGGCCCTGGTCGGCGGACATCTGCGGGATGTACGAGCTGAACCCGTCCGAGGAGACGGCGACCAAGGCGGTCCGCGCCTCGGTCGAGTTCTCCGAGTACCTGCTGGAGCTGATCGCGGCCCGCCGCAAGGAGCCGGGCGACGACCTGATCTCGGGCCTGATCGCCGCGTACGACGAGGGCGACCGGCTCACCGAGCAGGAGATGATCTCGACGGCGGTCCTCCTGCTGAACGCCGGCCACGAGGCCACGGTGAACTCCACGGTCAACGGCTGGTGGGCGCTGTTCCGCAACCCCGACCAGCTGGCGGCCCTGCGGGCAGACCACTCCCTGATCCCCTCGGCGATCGAGGAGCTGATGCGTTACGACACCCCGTTGCAGCTCTTCGAGCGCTGGGTCCTGGACGAGATCGAGATCGACGGCACGACGATCCCGCGCGGCGCGGAGCTCGCCATGCTGTTCGGCTCCGCCAACCACGACACGGCGGTCTTCGAGACCCCGGCCGAGCTGGACCTCACCCGCAAGGAGAACCCGCACATCTCCTTCAGCGCCGGCATCCACTACTGCATCGGCGCCCCGCTGGCCCGCATCGAACTGGCCGCCTCGATGACGGCCCTGCTGGAACAGGCCCCGACCCTGCGCCTGGCGGCGGAGCCGGACCGCAAGCCGAACTTTGTGATCCGGGGGCTGGAGGGGCTGAGCGTCGAGGTGGGGTGATCACTCGATCGGCTGATCGCTGAGCGAATCCCGATCGAAGGTCGTCGGCGGCTCGTCAAGCTGGTGCCTGCCTACGAAGGGAGGCACCATGACGGTTATGGCAGAGCGCGCGTCGTCTCAGTTGTCGGTGGACATGTTCGAGCGGATCGCCGAGTTCGCCGAGCGGGAGGACGAGACCGTCAGGTTCGAGTTCATCGACGGACGGATCGGGCTCAGGAAAGTGACAAACGGCAACCACGGCGCGATCACTATGTGGCTGATCCGGCAATGCATGCGTGCCAGGCCTGAGCTCGACCTCAATCCATTGCAGGGTCTCAAGGTGGAGGCCTACCGCCAGGGACGGGCCCGACCTGACGGGGTGCTCGCCCCGGTTGATCACTTCGTGGGCCAGGGGGACTGGGCCGACCCCCACGGCGTGCTGATGGCAGTCGAGATCACGTCGTACGACTCGGACACGCACAACCGGGACCGGGTCGAGAAGCCTCGGGCGTACGCCGAGGCCGGCATCCCGGTCTATCTGCTGATCGACCGGGACAACCTGACCGTCCTCGTACACAGCGATCCGGACCTGGAGGACGGCTACCGGGACATCCACGTGGTCAGGCTCGGCGGCAAGGTAACTCTCCCCGATCCGGTCGGCATCGACCTCGACACGGAGGAGCTCAAGCTGTACTTCGACTGATCCCGGTCACGTCGTCATGTCCCGCCGCCGCAACCCCGCCAGCCCCCCGGCCACCAGCACCACCGCGAGACCGGTGAGGGCCCGCACCGGTCCCCACTCCATCCCCCCGCCCGGCAGCTTCGGCAGATGCCCGAACGGGGACAGGTCCAGGACCGTCTGCGGGACATCGAGCGCGGGGCCCACCCAGCCGATCAGCAGGATCGCCCCGGCCACTCCCCACGCCGCCATCGCCGCGCGCGGGAGCAGGCCGTACAGGAGGACCGCGAGGCCGCCGACGATCCAGACCGCGGGGAGCTGGACCAGGCAGGCGCCCAGGATCGGGCCGAGCTGTTTGCCGTAGCCGACGGCGAAGCCCAGGCCGGCCAGGAGCATGATCAGGGCCGAGCCGGCGAAGGCGATCACGAGGTGGCCGGCCGCCCAGCGCAGGCGGCCCACCGCGTTCGCGAGGATCGGTTCCGCCCGCATCGACGTCTCCTCGCCGTGCAGCCGCAGGACGGATGCCACCACGTACAGCGCGGCGATCAGGCCGAGCATGCCGACCATCGAGGCGAGGAAGGCGTCGGTGATGCCGGACTGGCCGCCCATCCGCTGGAAGATCTCGCGGGCGTTGTCGTTGTCGCCGACCAGGTCGGCCACGCCGTCGGTGAGGCCGCCGTAGACCCCGGCGAGGAAGAAGCCGATGCTCCAGCCGAGCACGCTGCCGCGCTGGAGTCGCCACGCGAGCGCGCCCGCGGTGCCGAGGCGGCCGTCGGCCGGTCCGGGCCGGGCGGGCAGGAAGCTCATGCCGACGTCCCGGCGCCCGGCGAGCTGGTACGCCACCACGCCCTGGACGACGGTCGCCCCCGCGAACAGCAGCAGGACCCACCAGCGTTCGTGCGCGAACGGCCGCAGGTTCTCCAGCCAGCCCAGCGGTGACACCCACGTCAGTGCCGACGAACCGTCGTCCGACGCCGAGTCGCCCGCCGCGCGCAGCACGAACGCGGCGCCCACCAGCCCCGCCGTCAGCCCCCGTGCCAGCCGGGCGCTCTCCGTGAACTGGGCGACGATCGCCGCGAGCGTGGCGAAGACCATGCCGACCCCGGCGAGGCCGAGCCCGAACGCCAGCGCGCCGGACGCGCCCTGGCCCGCGAGGCCGGCGGTCACCAGCACCGCCAGTACGGCATTCGCGACCGCCGCCGTCAGCAGCGCCGCCGTCAGGGAGGCCCGCCGGCCCACCATCCCGGACGCCACCAGCTCCTGACGGCCGCTCTCCTCCTCGTCACGGGTGTGCCGTACGACGAGGAGCATGCTCAGCACGGCCGCGAGGGCGCCCGCGTACACGCCGACCCGCCAGGCCGTCAGGGCGCCGATCGAGTCGCCGAAGACAGGGCCGATCAGGGCGCGGAAGGAGGCGTTGGTGGCGGTGTCCTGCACCAGGTCGGCCCGGTCGGCCGGGGTGGCGTACAGGTTCTCCAGGGTGTTCGGCATGGAGAGGATCATCAGCGCGTTCACCGCCACCCAGACCGGGATCATCACCCGGTCGCGGCGCAGGGCGAAGCGCAACAGCGTGCCCGTGCCGGCGAGTTGGCGGGTGCCGCCGCCGGTCCGTACGGCGAAGTGCCCGGTCGTCGTGGTCGCCGTCGTCATCGGGTTACCTCGCTCATGTCGGCCTGGTAGTGCCGCAGGAACAGCTCCTCCAGCGTCGGCGGCGTCGAGGTCAGCGACCGTACGCCGGACTCGCTGAGCGACCTGAGGACGGCGTCGAGTTTGTCGGTGTCGACCTGGAGGCGGACGCGGTGGCCCTGACCCCTCTCCATTGACTGAAGGGCGAGGTCGTGGACTCCGGGCAGCTGCGCCAACCCGCCTGGCGGACCGGCCAGTTCGGCCGTGACGCTGGTCCGCGTCAGATGGCGCAGGTCGGCCAGGGAGCCGCTCTCGACCGTACGGCCCTTGCGGATGATGCTGACCCGGTCGCAGAGTTCCTCGACCTCGCTGAGGATGTGCGAGGAGAGCAGGATCGTACGGCCGCGCTCGCGCTCCTCCTCGACGCAGCGCTGGAAGACCTCCTCCATCAGCGGGTCCAGACCGGACGTCGGCTCGTCGAGGATCAGCAGGTCGACGTCGGAGGCGAACGCGGCGACGAGGGCGACCTTCTGGCGGTTGCCCTTGGAGTACGTGCGGCCCTTCTTCGTCGGGTCCAGCTCGAACCGCTCGACCAGCTCGGCCCGGCGCTGCTTGTCGAGGCCTCCGCGCAGCCGGCCGTACAGGTCGATGACCTCACCGCCGGACAGGTTCCGCCACAGCGTCACATCACCCGGCACGTACGCGATCCGGCTGTGCACCTCCACCGCGTCCGCCCAGGGGTCGCGGCCGAGTACCTGCGCGCCGCCCGAGTCGGCGCGCAGCAGGCCGAGCAGGACGCGGATGGTGGTCGACTTGCCGGCGCCGTTGGGGCCGAGGAAGCCGTGGACCTCGCCGGTCTCGACGTCCAGGTCGAGACCGTCGAGTGCATGCGTCTTGCCGAACGACTTGTGCAGTCCGGAGACGGTGATTGCCTTCGTCATGCTTCAGAACGTACGCTTCTTTCAGAAATTTGTGAAGTTAAGGAAGCGTAGAAACCCTCGATAGGATGGGTGCATGACGGAATCAGTCGGCGCAGGGGCGGCAGGCCGGGACGCGGAGTCCGTGTCGAAGTTCGTGGAGTCCTTCGCGGCGCAGCTCGTCGAGGCCGGGATGCAGCGCATGGCCGCCCGCGTCTTCGCCGCGCTGCTCTCCTCCGACAAAGGCGTGCTGACCTCCGCCGAACTGAGCGAACAGCTCCGCATCAGCCCCGCGGCCGTCTCCGGGGCGGTGCGCTACCTGTCCCAGACGCACATGGTGACGCGCGAGCGGGAGCCCGGCTCGCGCCGCGAGCGCTACCGGGTGCACGGCGACCAGTGGTACGAGGCCCTGACCAACCGCGAGGCCGTGCTCAAGCGGTGGGAGGTGGCCTTGCGCGAGGGCGTCACCAGCCTCGGCGCCGACACCCCGGCGGGCCGCCGGCTGGCCGAGACACTCGCCTTCTTCGAGTTCGTGGAGACCGAGGTCGCGGCGATGATGGAGCGCTGGCGGGCGCACCGCGAGAAGACCTTCGGCCAGGGCTGACCCGCCCCGCTCTCCGCACCCTCGGCGACCGCGACCGCGACCGCGACCGCGTCCGCACCCCGCAGGGCGGCTCACCGCCCCGGCAGCATCAGCCGCAGCCCGCCCTCGCCCACGGTCCACGTCCGTCTGCGTACCGGCCCGGAGACGGCCATGTCGGCCCGATAGCGGAAGTGGGCGCCCGAGACGGTCACCGTCCGGCCCTCGGCCCGCAGCGGTGTGGCCTCCGCGCCGACCGAAGCGGGGCGCACCTCCACCTCGGCCACCCCGGCGAGCCCCGGCGCCACCGACACCGCCTCCACCGGCTGGTCGAGGTCCACCAGCGTCGTCCCGTCGACCTCGACCCGCAGCCGCGACGGTCCCGTCTCGGCAGGGGAGGGGCCGCGCGCCGGCACCAGGGTCCGTACGAGCGACTGACACGTCCGCAGCCAGGGCCGCCCCGCAATCGACCCCACCGCGGTGGCCCCGGCCGGCGCGGCGGGGTCCCGTATCGGCGGGATCCGCAGCGCGCCCAGCACCACCCCGTCGCTGTCGTCCACGAGCAGGTCCAGCCGCTGCTCCACCCCGTCCAGCGCCGCCCGGGCCGCCGCCACCGCCCCTATGGGCAGTCCGAGGGATCCGGCCAGGGCCAGCGCACCGCCGACCGGCACCACCGACAGCACACATTCGGCCAGCTCCCGCTGCCGGTGCAGCACCGTCACCGCACGCATCAGCGCCCGGTCGTCGCCCACGACCACGGGCCGTCGAGACCCCCGTCGGGTCAGTGCCCTGGCGAATTCGTCGGGATCGTCCGGCAGGCAGACCTTCGTGGCCGCACCCGCGCTGAGCACGTCTTTCGCGATCCTGACGGACTCCCCGTCCGTCCTCCGAGCAACCGGATCGATCACCACCAGCAGCTGATCGGACGTCGCGAAAGTCGCCACCTCGGCCATGCCTCGCTTCCTCGGGTAGCATCTTTGTGCAAGAGCCCCTTGCGCTATTGCGCCAGGGGCTTCGTCTATTCCGGGGCTATCCGGTCCGACGGTTCGCGGCCAACGACGGTCGCGTCCGGTCGAGGTGTACACGGTGGAAGACCTCCGCGTACACCCCTGACCTTGGACATGCCCCGCCCGGAAGGGGTGTACGCGCGTGCCCGCACTTGTGCTGCTCGGTGCTCAGTGGGGTGACGAAGGCAAGGGAAAGGCGACGGACCTGCTAGGCGGCTCCGTCGACTATGTGGTGCGCTACCAGGGCGGCAACAACGCCGGCCACACGGTAGTCGTGGGTGATCAGAAGTACGCCCTTCACCTGCTCCCTTCCGGAATCCTGTCCCCGGGGTGCACCCCGGTCATCGGAAACGGCGTCGTCGTCGACCCGTCGGTCCTGTTCTCCGAGCTGAACGGGCTGAACGAGCGCGGCGTCGACACGTCGAAGCTCCTGATCAGCGGTAACGCTCACATCATCACGCCGTACAACGTGACGGTGGACAAGGTGACGGAACGCTTCCTCGGGAAGCGGAAGATCGGGACGACCGGCCGCGGCATCGGCCCGACCTACGCGGACAAGATCAACCGCGTGGGCATCCGGGTCCAGGACCTCTACGACGAGTCGATCCTGACCCAGAAGGTCGAGGCGGCCCTCGACGTCAAGAACCAGGTCCTCACCAAGCTCTACAACCGGCGCGCGATCGCCGTCGACCAGGTGGTCGAGGAGCTGCTGGGCTACGCCGACAAGCTCGCGCCGTACGTCGCCGACACGGTCCTCGTCCTCAACCAGGCCCTGGAGCAGGACAAGGTGGTCCTCTTCGAGGGCGGCCAGGGCACGCTGCTCGACATCGACCACGGGACCTATCCCTTCGTCACGTCCTCCAACCCCACCGCCGGTGGTGCGTGCACGGGCGCCGGCGTGGGCCCCACGAAGATCAGCCGGGTCATCGGCATCCTCAAGGCGTACACGACGCGCGTCGGCTCCGGTCCCTTCCCGACCGAGCTCTTCGACGAGGACGGCGAGGCGCTGCGCCGCATCGGTGGCGAGCGGGGCGTGACGACCGGCCGTGACCGCCGCTGCGGCTGGTTCGACGCGGTGATCGCCCGGTACGCGACCCGCGTGAACGGTCTGACGGACTTCTTCCTCACCAAGCTGGACGTCCTGACCGGCTGGGAGCAGATCCCGGTCTGCGTGGCGTACGAGATCGACGGCAAGCGCGTCGAGGAGCTCCCGTACTCCCAGACCGACTTCCACCACGCCAAGCCGGTCTACGAGATGCTGCCCGGCTGGTCCGAGGACATCTCGAAGGCCAAGTCGTTCTCCGACCTCCCGAAGAACGCCCAGGCCTACGTCAAGGCACTGGAGGAGATGTCCGGCGCCCCGATCTCCGCGATCGGTGTGGGTCCGGGCCGGGACGAGACGATCGAGATCAACTCGTTCCTGTGAGCCGAGTTTCCCTGTAGCCGAGAAGGGCGCCCCCGGTAGGGGGCGCCCTTCCTTCTGATGGATCAGTGAGCGGGCGAAGTGCCCCCGGCGCTCATAGCGTGAGGCCGTACTGCTCATCGGCGATCAGAAGAAGGTGTGTCATGCGCGTACTGCTCCAGGCCCATCTCGACACCGAGAAGACGAACGAGGTGATCCGCAGCGGCAAGATGCCTCAGGTGATGAAGGAAGTCATGGACGCCTTCAAGCCGGAGGCCGCCTACTTCGGACCTGACAGCGGTGTCCGTTCGGTCTTCCTCGTCTTCGACATGCAGGACTCCGCCCAGCTGCCGGTGCTGACCGAACAGCTCTTCCAGAAGTTCGGTGCCGAGGTGGACTACACACCGGTGATGAGCGCGGAGGACCTGCAGAAGGGGCTGGCCCAGCTGCAGGCAGGCTGACGGTCAGCTGAAGACGATCATCGACCCCTGCGCCAGGCTCCGCGTCGCCGCCGCGTGCAGTCCCAGCCACACGTGCCGTTCGCGGGAGAAGGGGCTCGGGTCGTAGGGCGCGGGGACCGCCGGCTCCTCCAAGGACGTGGGGGAGAGCGGGGGTTGCGGGGGCGCCGGGGGGTTGGCCGGGTCGATGCCGATGACCTGGGCCACGAACTCCAGCTCGCGCAGGAGCCCCTGGGAGGAGCCCAGGGGGCCGCCGCCCGCCAGGAGCTCGTCGTTGGCGAGCGGGTCCGGGAAGTCGACGGGGACGTAGGCGCCCGCGTGGTCGTAGTGCCAGACCAGGTGTGACTGCTGGGCCGTCGACTCGAACATCTCCAGGAGCTGTTCGTAGTCGCCGCCCAGGTCGTCGACCGGGGTCACCGGGAGGCCGCAGACCTGGAGCAGATACGCGCGGCGCAGGAAGTGCAGGGCGTCGTAGTCGAAGCCGGCGACCGGGGCGACGTCGCCGGACAGGCCCGGCATGTACTGGTACACCGGCACCGGCGGCAGCCCGGCCTCGGCCAGCACCTCGTTGTATTGCGCGAGTTCTTCGGCGAACGGGTTGTCGGGGGTGTGGCACAACACGTCGACGAGCGGTACCAGCCACAGGTCACAGGCCAAAAGAGGGCTCCTCACACAGCGGTCGGGCAGCAGTCACACGGCGTGGCAAAGGCGTAGCACAGTGGGTAGCACGGTGGTCAGGGAAGGGTAATCGGTGCGGGTCGGGGGCGGACCCCCTCATGCCGGTCTTCGTGGGGCTCTTCAGGTCGGGCATTCCGGGGCTTGTCATGCAAGTCCCCGCTCGTGCAGGTCCCATACCCACACTCCGTCCGCCCACCTCACCGGACCACCCACCAGCTTCTCCGATGCCGGTTACGGCCGTTCGGGGATGAGCAAGTTGCCTGCCCGGCCCAGGAGTTCGCGCAGCCGGTGCCGGGGGTCGCCGGCACGTCGGGGGCCTTCGCAGCTCCCGCTCGTGGGTCACCCGGCCGCCAGTCGCTCGATCAGGGCGAGAGCGTTCGCGTCGTGGTCGGCGATGATCGCGCGGGCCGTGGGCAGGTCGCGGCGCATCAGGGCGTCGACCAGTTCGGTGTGCCGGGACCACAGGTGGCCGCGCAGATCGTCGAGGCGGCGCAGATGCTGGACCGCGCAGACCCAGGACTGCACGCGCAGCCGGTGCAGGAAGTCGGAGAGGTACGGGTTCCCGAAGAGGGCGCCGAGTTCGCGCCAGAAGCGCAGGTCGTAGCCGATGAGCACGGTGAGGTCGCCTGCGGTGGCGGCGCGCTGCGCCTCCTCGGCGCGGCGGCGTACTCCGACGGCGGCGGCCAGGACGCGCGGGTCGTCGGGGTCCCGGTGGCCCGTCTGGTCGGTGGCCAGGACCTGGAACATGCCGTCGGTGACCAGGCCGCGGGCCTCGATGATGCCGCGGTAGTCGTCGACGGAGTACTCGTGCACGCGGAAGCCGCGGTGCTGGTCGGCCTCCAGGAGGCCCTGCGCGGAGAGGTCGACGAGTGCCTCTCGGACCGGGGTCGCGGAGACGCCGTACTGGTCGGCGATCTCCTTGACCGTGAACTCCCGGCCCGCCTGGAGCCGCCCGGACAGTACCTCGTCGCGCAGTGCGTCCGCGATCTGCTGCCGCAGGGTGCTGCGGGTCACGGAGCCGTTGCCGCCGGTGCCGGTGCCGGGCATGGTGAGGGCGTCTCCCGTCGTCGCGATGAGGTGGCGTGCGTACGTATGTCTACGAGCACGCCACCTTACGCGTTCGGCTTCCGGGTGAGATTCCCGTGACGGCCGGACTTTTTCGCCCCCGCCGCCCCTACCCGTCCCGTCCCTGGGGGCTGCCGCCCCCAGACCCCCGCCGTCGGCCTGAACGGCCTCGTCCTCAAACGCCGGACGGGCTGGATGACGCCTACTCCACGTACCCGTCCGCCACAGCCAGCGCAGCGTCCAGCGCTGCGAGGCCCTCCTTCAGTTCCGCCTCCGTCACGTTGCAGGGCGGGACGACGTGGGTGCGGTTCATGTTCACGAAGGGCCAGATGCCGCCCGCCTTCGCGGCGGAGCCGAACGCTGCCATGGGGGCGTTGGCCTCGCCCGCCGCGTTGTAGGGCACCAGCGGCTCGCGGGTCTCCCGGTTCTTGACCAGTTCGAGCGCCCAGAACATGCCGACGCCGCGGACCTCGCCGACGGACGGGTGACGTTCGGCCAGCTCACGCAGTGCGGGTCCGACCACCTCGGCGCCGAGCCGGGCGGCGTTCTCGACGACTCCCTCCTCGGCCATGACGTTGATCGTCGCGACGGCGGCCGCGCAGGCCAGCGGGTGCCCGGAGTAGGTCAGACCACCGGGGTACGGCCGCTTCGCGAAGGTCTGTGCGATGGCCCCGGAGATGGCCACGCCGCCCAGCGGCACGTACCCGGAGTTCACGCCCTTGGCGAAGGTCATCAGGTCGGGGGTGACGTCGAACAGATCCGCCGCGAACCACTCACCGGTCCGCCCGAACCCGGCCATGACCTCGTCCAGGATGAAGACGATCCCGTACTTGTCGCAGATCTCGCGGACGCCCGCCAGATAGCCGGCCGGCGGAATCATGATCCCGGCAGTCCCGGGAACCGTCTCCAGGATGATCGCGGCGACGGTCGACGGGCCCTCGAAGGCGATCGTCGTCTCCAGGTGCTCCAGCGCCCGTGCGCACTCCTGCTCCTCGGTCTCGGCGTAGAAACGGGAGCGGTAGAGGAAGGGCGCCCAGAAGCGCACGACACCGGCCGCGGCGCTGTCGGAGGCCCAGCGGCGCGGGTCGCCGGTGATGTTCACGGCTTGCTGCGTACCGCCGTGGTACGACCGGTACGCCGACATCACCTTCGGCCGCCCGGTGTGCAGCCGGGCCATCCGTACGGCGTGCTCCACGGCGTCCGCGCCGCCGTTGGTGAAGAAGATCTTGTCCAGGTCGCCCGGCGTCCGCTCGGCGATCAGCCGCGCCGCCTCGGACCGGGCCTCGACGGCGAAGGCGGGCGCGAAGGTGGTCAGGTGTGCGGCCTGCTCCTGTATCGCGGCGACGACCTTCGGGTGCTGGTAGCCGATGTTCGTGTAGACGAGCCCGCTGGTGAAGTCGAGGTAGCGGTTGCCGTCGTAGTCCCAGAAGTACGACCCCTCCGCACCGGCGACGGCGAGCGGGTCGATGAGTTCCTGAGCGGACCAGGAGTGAAAGACATGCGCACGGTCCGCGGCCTTCACGGCGGCGCCGACCTCGGGATTTGGCTGAGGGGTCATGCGGCCGAGCGTACGGGTGGGCCCTTCGGGCGCGATATCGGCGTCCTGTCTGCGGTCGGTCGGTTTCCGCGACAGGTTGTCGACGCTTCATGGAACGCCATCTGTCGTTGACAGTAAGCTGTCTAAATGACAGGATGTTGTCATCTTCGAGGTCTCCAGGAGGAGCCATGAGCAAGCCCGTATACCTCGCCGTCTACAACACGCTGGCCGACTGGGAGCCGGGCCACGCCACCGCCCAGCTCGCCCGCGCCGGATACGAGATCCGTACGGTCGGCCCGACCCTGGAACCCGTCACGACCGTCGGCGGACTGCGCATCCAGCCCGACCTGGCCCTGGACGACGTACGGCCGTCCGACGCGGCCCTGCTGATCCTCCCGGGCGCCGACCTCTGGGACACGGGCGACGAGCTCGCCCCGTTCGCCCGCAGGGCGCGGGAGTTCCTGGACGCGGGTGTGCCCGTCGCCGCGATCTGCGGGGCGACGGCCGGGATGGCGCGCGAGGGGCTGCTCGACGACCGGGACCACACCAGCGCGATCTCCTTCTACCTGGCCGCGACCGGCTACGGCGGCGGCGAGCGGTACGTCGAGGCCGATGCCGTCACCGACGGCGGGCTCGTCACCGCCGGCCCGACCGAACCCGTCGCCTTCGCCCGGGAGATCCTGCGGCTGCTGAAGGTGTACGACGACGAGGCCGTCGACGCCTGGTACCGCCTCTTCCACGACTCCGACGCCGCGGCGTACGCCGTGCTCGAGAAGGCCGGAGTGCTGTGAGCGAGGAACGCCAGGATCTGCTGAGCCGCAGCGCGCTCGGCGTCTTCAAGCTCAACGGCCAGTTCCTCGCGGTCGCCGAGGAACTGGCCCGGCCGGCCGGGCTGACGGCGGCCTGGTGGCAGGTGCTGGGCGCGGTGCTCGGCGAACCCCTGCCCGTCGCCGGCGTCGCCCGCGCCATGGGCATCACCCGGCAGAGCGTGCAGCGCATCGCGGACCTGCTGGTGGAGAAGGGGCTGGCCGAGTACCGGCCGAACCCCGCGCACCGCCGGGCGAAGCTGCTCGCGCCGACCGAGGAGGGGCGCGCGGCGATCTCCAGGATCAACCCCGGGCACGCCGCCCTCGCGGACCGGCTGGCCGACGCCTTCGGGGACGCGGAGCTCGCCGAGGCCGTACGGGTTCTGGAACGGTTGTCGAAGGTCCTCGACGGGATCGACGCTCCTGTTACCGAACCGTAGACGCCGCCCCTCTCACCTCCCGGTATGCCGCACTATCGTGGGGCCGTCGCGTAGGCGGGGGCTTGCGTGGGTGGGGTTGGGGGGCGATCGATGGAGAAGCTGGGGTCGGGTGATCCGCAGCAGATCGGGGCTTATCGGCTGCTGGCGCGGCTGGGAGCGGGCGGCATGGGGGACGTGTACCTCGCCCGCTCCGCCCGCGGCCGTACCGTCGCCGTGAAACTCGTCCGGCGGGAGCTGGCCGCCCAGGAGGAGTTCCGGGCCCGGTTCCGGCAGGAGGTGCAGGCCGCGCGGCAGGTCGGCGGGTTCTGGACCGCGCCGGTGCTGGACGCGGACACCGAGGCCGACGTGCCCTGGGTCGCCACGGGGTATGTCGCCGGGCCCAGCCTGCAGCGGGTCGTCGGGCGCGACCACGGGGCCCTGCCCGAGCGCTCGGTGCGGATCCTGACGGCCGGGCTGGCGCACGCGCTCAAGGACATCCATGCCGCGGGGATAGTGCACCGGGATCTGAAACCGTCCAACGTGCTGGTCACCATCGACGGGCCCCGCGTGATCGACTTCGGGATCGCCCGGGCGCTGGAGACGGTGGGCGGCGAGAGCGGGCTCACCCGCACCGGCGCGCTCGTCGGCTCGCCGGGGTTCATGGCGCCCGAGCAGGTGCGCGGGGACCGGATCACGCCCGCGTGCGACGTGTTCTGCCTGGGCTCGGTGCTCTCGTACGCCGCGACCGGCAGGCTGCCCTTCGGCTCCGTCGACAGCGGCGCGCACGCCCTGATGTTCCGCATCGCCCAGGAGGAGCCCGACCTGGAGGGGGTGCCCGAGGGGATCGCCGAGCTGGTGCGGGACTGCCTGCGCAAGGACCCGGGCGCCCGGCCGACGCTGGACCGGATCCTGGAGCGCACGGGGGCCGAGGACACCGTCTCCGGGGGGCGGTCCCGGGATCCGTGGCTGCCGAGCGCGCTGGTGGCGCAGCTGGGGCGGCATGCGGTGCGGCTGCTGGACACGGAGGATCCGGTCGGGCCGGGGGAGGCCGGCGGAGCCGGGGGAGCGGAGGGGCCCGCGAGGCCCGGAGGTCCGGAAGGGCCCGCGCGTTCAGGCACGACGGAGGGTGGTTCCGGGGAGCCGACCCCCGCGGCCTCGCCCGAGCACGCCCCGGCCGCCGGGGCGACACCGCCGGACCAGCTCCCCACCGCGGCCGCGACCCGGGTCGGCCCGCCGCCGGGGCCGGGTGCCCCGCCCGGCGGCACCTTCGGAGACGCCGCCGCCCCCGGCGGCACCCCGGCCCACCCGGCCTACGGCTCTCCGCAGCAGCACCCGCAGCAGTCGGCGTACGGCTACCCGGAGCCCGGCCCGCACTCGCCCTACGGCTCGGCCCCGTCGTACGGCGCCACACCCTCGTACGGCCCGAACCCGCCGTACGGTCCCGGCTCGTCGTACGGCCCCACCCCGCCGTACGACGTACCCCTGCCGTACCTTCCCAGCGCCCCCGAGGAGCCCCGCCGGAGCGGTCGTTCCACGGTGGCCCTCGTCCTCATCGCGCTGGTTGTCGCGCTCGCCGCCGGTGGTTCGGTGTACGGGCTGATGAACGGCGGCGGTGGGGACCGGACCGGCGGTGATCCGACCGTCTCCCCGACCGTCACCACCGACACGACCGGCTCCGGGGGCGACGACCCGAACGCCCCCAGCCCGTCCCCGAGCCCGGCCACCTCGGCGCCGGGGGACGGTGTGATCCCGGCCGGCTTCCTGGGCACCTGGACGGCCTCGATCGACAACGCGGACGGCGCGAACACCCGCCGGCTGACCATCCGGCAGGGCGAGGTCGGTGACACGGTTCTTTCCCTCGTCGCCGACGGTCCCGCCGGAACCGGCACCTACCACTGCGAGTTCGAGGCGGACCTGACCCGGGCGCCGGTCGGGAACGGCCCGTTGGCGATGGGCCCGTCCACCGTGACGACCGGCGAGCCCGCCACCTCCTGTTCGCCGGGCGGCGCCACCGAGATCACGCTGCTGCCGGACGGCAGGCTGGAGCGGATGAACACGAGCAGCGGGGAGAAACTGACGTACCGGAAGCAGTAGGAGGAACGGCGGCGTGATTCCGGTGAACGCCCCTTTTCTCTGCGGTAGTTGAACAAACCGCGAACTCCCGCAGGAGTCGGTCGTATGTTCCCCTGTGCGCGCGTACGGTGACCCCACCATCCGACTCCGGGGAGTAGCGGGGGCACCCACATGGAGTGGCTGAGCGCGGAGAACGTCGTGGCCATCGGGACGGCGGTCATCGGTGTCGTCGCGTCCGGTGTCATGGTCTGGTACGAGCGCCGGGTGCCGCGCCGCAAGCGGATCGGCTATCGCGTCCAGATGGACAACGCGATCGGCGACGACGTGCGCTCGGGCCGGGAGAACCGGCGCCTGGGCCTGTTCGACGAGGCCCCGGGCATGGTCGACGCCACGCTGGTCCTGCTGCGCATAGAGAACGACGGCTCGCAGAGCATCGACCGCGACGACTACACGAGCCCCGAACGGCACGGGCTGACCGCGGTGTTCACCGACCGCACCATTCGCGGTGTCTCGGTCACGCAGCCGACCGACATCGACCACATCATGGACCACTTCAGCGCCGACCGCGGCTTCGGCTACGACGGCAACCGGCTGCGCATCCCGCGGGTGCCGCTCAACCGCGGCGACTACTTCAAGCTGCTCGTGCTGCTCTCCGGCGGTGACGTGGGGCGCGAGATACGGCTGTACGGCGGGATCCGGGAAGGCGAGGTGCACCCCAACCGCAGTGCCACCCCGGACGAGAAGGAGAACGTCTTCAGCCTCCCGGCGCGGGTGTTCACCGCCCTGCTCACGGCGTCCGTGCTGGTGCTCGCCGGGATCGTCGTCTTCCGGGACGGCAATCCGATCGAGTGCGAGCGGGGCGGGCTGACGGTGACCGGCTCGACCGCGTTCGCGCCCGTGATCGAGACGCTCGCGAAGGACTACGAGGGCAAGTGCCAGGGCGCCGACATCACGGTCGAGGCGCGCGGCAGCGAGCTCGGTGTCGTCGAACTCGACGCGCTGGCGCGCCGGTCGAAGGACAGCGCCCGTTCTGTGATCGCCTTCTCGGACGGACCGTCGGGGGAGCGGCTGGGGCTGCGGGGGAAGAAGATCGCGCTGTCGGCCTACACGCTGGTCGCAAGCGAAGGGAACGCGTTCGCGGCGGCGGGGCTGTCGGTGCGGCAGGTGCGGGAGCTGTACGCGGGGACGTACACCCGCTGGGGACAGCTGATGTCCGAGGCGGAGCGGGAGACGAAGTACCGCGACCTCGCCGACCTGCCCATCGTCCTCGTCAGCCGGGGGGACAACTCCGGGACCCGGCAGATCTTCCAGGAGCGGGTGCTGGACGGGCGGTGGGAGAGTGCGCCGAGTACCTCCCTGGACTGCCGGGAGAACCCCTCGGCCGTCGTGCGCTGCGAACTCGCCTCCACCGGCGATGTGCTGAAGAAGGTCGCGGCGGCGCGCGGCGCCATCGGCTACAGCGAACTCGCCCTCGCCGAGGCCGCCGAGAAGGACGGCGTGGCCAGGGTCCCGCTGGACGGCAAACAGGCCGACATCGACGAGATCGAGACCAACGGCAGCACCTATCCGTATCGCGACGTCGAATACGCCTACACCTACGGCACCCCACGCAACGGGACCCTCGCCGCCGGCTTCCTCGCCTACCTCGACGAGGAGACGAGCCGGCAGGCGATCCGCGACAAGGGGCATCTGCCGTGCCGGCAGGCGATGAGCCTGTGCGAGTGACCTCCGGCGGCCGGGCGGCGTGCCCGCGGCGGCGTTGCGCTGCTCGGTGGGGGTCGCGTCACCGGATCTCCGGGGGACGTTGGCGGGGCATGTTCGGGCGGGTGCCGTTCGCCGGGGCGGCGGGGAAGCGGCCCAAGGCCGTGCCCGTGTCGTGGCGGGTTCCCCCGCCCAGCGCGGACTGGATGCCCAGCGGCGCGGAACCCGTCCGGAACTCCACCATCCAGTCGGACGTCTCCGCACGGACCAGCTCCGTCACGTCCTCGCAGAACCGCCGCAGCACCCCCAGGCACCGCTCGGCAGCCTCACCCGCCGTCCCCTCGGCCGGCCCCAGAACCTCCCGCACGCTCTCCGTCGCCCAGTCGAACTGCAGCGCCTGCAGCCGCCGCTGCACCGCCTGGGCCGTGGCGACGTCCCTTATCCACCCGGACGTCAACCCGAAGAACCGGTCGGCAGCGACGCACGCCACCGCGAGCAGCAGCGCCAGGTACCCCCAGGGAGCCGCCCCGCGCGCCGCCCCCGTCAGATCGAGCAACGGCAACGCGGCCCCCACGACCGCCCCGAACGCCGCCCCGCCCCGCAACGCCCGCGCCCCCCGCCGCTTCCACACCCGGTCCGCCAGATACCACGCGGCCGTGTTCAGCGCCCCCCGCTCCACCCACCGGTACAGCTCGTCCAGCCGCACCGCCGGCTCTCCCCAGTCCCCGAGCGGAAAGGCCCGACCCGTCAGTTCGCCCGGCCGCAGTCCGGCCGCCCCTTCGCCGCCCCGCCCGTCCTGTGGCGACCTGTCGGGCTGCATCTCCGGCTGACCCACCCGGCACTCCCTACTGATCACGGTGTGTGACCGCACGTACGACCCGGGTACGACCACCGCGCCGCACGGAACGTCACGCAACACCTGAGGCTGACGCGCCGGACCCTTCCTACCGCCCAATGGGTGGCGAAGAGATGCCTTTCGCCTCTTTTCCGCCCGGAAGGGGGTCTTGATCAGGTATAGGACTCCAGTTCCTCTCACTCGAAAGAGTGCCGGGGCGACGGCTGCCCGGACCACGTAGGCTCGTGCTGAACGGGAAAGCCGTACAGAGCAAGGAGCTGATCGTGATCCCCGGTGGTGGCCAGCCCAACATGCAGCAGCTGCTCCAGCAGGCCCAGAAGATGCAGCAGGACCTGGCGAGGGCGCAGGAGGAACTGGCGCAGACGGAGGTCGAGGGCCAGGCGGGCGGCGGCCTGGTGAAGGCCACCGTGACGGGCTCCGGCGAACTCCGGGCGCTCAAGATCGACCCGAAGGCGGTGGACCCGGAGGACACCGAGACCCTCGCCGACCTGGTCATCGCGGCCGTACAGGCGGCCAACGAGAACGCTCAGGCGCTCCAGCAGCAGAAGCTCGGCCCGCTGGCCCAGGGCCTGGGCGGCGGCAGCGGCATCCCCGGCCTGCCCTTCTGACACCGCGGGTGTTGTCCGGCTTGCCTTCTAAGACGGGCCGACGCCAACTACCGTACGTACCGTAAGGAACCGCAGGACCCAGGAAGGACGGCAGTCCGTTGTACGAAGGCGTGGTCCAGGACCTCATCGACGAGCTGGGGCGGCTGCCCGGCGTCGGTCCCAAGAGCGCGCAGCGGATCGCCTTCCACATCCTGCAGGCGGAACCGACGGACGTACGGCGCCTCGCGCAGGCCCTGATGGAGGTCAAGGCGAAGGTCCGCTTCTGCGCGATGTGCGGGAACGTCGCGCAGGAAGAGCTGTGCAACATCTGCCGGGACACGCGCCGCGACCCGGCGGTGATCTGCGTGGTCGAGGAGCCGAAGGACGTCGTGGCGATCGAGCGGACCCGCGAGTTCCGCGGCCGTTACCACGTCCTCGGCGGCGCGATCAGTCCGATCGAGGGTGTCGGTCCGGACGACCTGCGGATACGAGAACTTCTCGCGAGGTTGGCCGACGGGACGGTCACGGAGCTGATCCTGGCCACGGACCCGAATCTGGAAGGCGAGGCCACGGCCACGTACCTCGCCCGCATGATCAAGCCCATGGGCCTGAAGGTCACCCGCCTGGCCAGCGGCCTCCCGGTGGGTGGCGACCTGGAATACGCGGACGAGGTCACCCTCGGCCGCGCCTTCGAGGGGAGACGACTCCTAGATGTCTGACGCCACGCTGCACGCGACCGAGCAGAACCCGGACGACTTCGCGGTCCAGATCTCGGACCAGATCGAGAGCTTCCTGGTCGCCGTCACGGAAGTGGCGAAGGGCGACGAGCCGGGCTCGACCGTGCCCTTCCTGCTCCTGGAGGTCTCCCAACTCCTCCTGGCCGGCGGCCGGCTGGGCGCTCACGAGGACATCGTCCCCGAGGAGCGCTACGAGCCCGACCTGGGCCCGGAGCCCGACGTCGACGAACTCCGCGAGAACCTCGCCCGCCTGCTGGACCCGGTGGACGTCTACTCGGAGGTCTTCGACCCCTACGAACCCCGCAGGGCCCCGGTTCCGGCCCGGATCTCCGACGACCTGGCCGACGTCATCACCGACCTGCGCCACGGCATGGCCCACTACCGCGCCGGCCGCACCACCGAGGCATTGTGGTGGTGGCAGTTCTCCTACTTCTCCAACTGGGGCTCGACGGCCTCGGCGACCCTGCGCGCCCTGCACTCGGTCCTCGCCCACGTCCGCCTGGACCAGCCGCTGGCGGAGCTGGACGGCCTGGACACCGACCAGGGCATGGGCGACGAGACCCTGGAGTTCGAGGCCGGCAAGGTGATGGAGCAGGAGATCGTGGAGCCGCTGGGGCTGCGCCCGGCGAAGTAGGTGCTCCGGCGGGCGTGACGCGGGTTACGGAACACGGCTTCTGAACCGGCGTAATGCGTCGGGCCCCCGGGCGGTCTCACAGGCACGCGCAACGGCCGTTCCACTCACCGGTGGGCACGGCCGTGCTCCGGTTCGCCACCTCGGACCTGCACCGCTTCCTCGCCCGCACCTACACCGTGATCCCGCCCGGCGAGGAGACGGTGGGAGCGGAGCTGGACCACGGCCTGGTGGAGCTGTTCGGGGTGTGAGCGCACTCCGGGACGGGGTGTAGCCCGCTACACCTCCCCTTCGGGAGTGCACTCCCTCGTGGCTGACCTCGGCACACGGGATCGTTGATCGCACCAGGTCAACGGCCGTCGAACCGACCCCGCCCCGAAGGAGACCGTCATGAAGGCCCTGCTCTCCTCCCGCCCCGTCCTGTGGTTCCTCTTCCTCTTCAACGCCGTCGTCGCCGCGGCCGCCCCCTTCGTCGTCGATGGCACGCAGGGCGTGATGACCGCCGTCGGCATGGGCGTCGTATCGCTCGGCGCCGGGGGCGAGTTGGCGCGCGGACGTGGGCGCGGGCGCGGTCACAGGAAGGCCGCCGCTGTGTGATCGGGCGGGCGCGCAACGTGAGTTGGAGACGTGTTGTCCGGGGCCTGTACGTCCGCTGCACGGGCCCTAACCGGCGCCGGGCGAGTCTGGAGTCACTTCCACCAGACCCTGGAGATGCGATGACTCGTCGTTCCATCAGCAAGCGCGTAGCCGTTGTCACCGCCACCGCCACCGCAGTCGTAGCCGTCGGCACCGTCGCCGCCGGTGCCGCTGTCGCCGGGCCCGGATGGGGCGACGGGAAGCCCAGCAAGAAGCAGATAGCCGGCCTGTTCGACCAGTGGAACGGGACGCTGCAGACCGGCGACCCGGAGAAGGTCGCGGACCTGTATGCGAGCGACGCGGTCCTGCTGCCCACCGTGTCCAACCAGGTCCGCGCCGACCATGCCGCGATAGTCGACTACTTCGAGCACTTCCTCGCCAACAAGCCCGTCGGCAAGAAGATCGCGACGCACATCAACGTCCTCGACAACAACTCCGTGATCGACGCCGGCACCTACCAGTTCACGCTCACCGACCCCGAGACCGGCGAGAAGAGCGTCGTCAAGGCCCGCTACACATACGCGTACGAGAAGCGCGGCGGTGAGTGGCTCATCGTCAACCACCACTCCTCGAAGATGCCCGAAGGCTGATCCGCACGGACAGCCCGCCCCCGGGGGCGTCGTCCAGGGCCACCGTCCCGCCGTCGTCGGTCACCAGTTGCTTGACGACGGAGAGGCCGAGCCCCGAGCCCGTGCGCCCGGTCAGACCCTTGCCACGCCAGAAGCGGTCGAAGGCACGGGACTTGTCGGTGTCCGGCATGCCCGGGCCCTCGTCGTCCACCGACAGCACCACCTCGTCGCCCCGCGGCTCCACCCGGACCGTGATCGTGCCGCCGTCCGGTGACACCTCCAGGGCGTTCGAGAGCACGTTGTCCAGCACCTGCTCCATGTGACCGGGGCTGGTCAGCACAAGCAGCCGGCCGTCGGCACTCCCCCTGAGCGCGATGGTGACTCCGCGCTCGTCGGCGGCCGGCCTCCACACCGCCAGCCTCTCCTGCACGATGTCCCACAGGGCCAGCGGCTCCGCCGCGGTGACCTTCGCCTCCGCCCGCGCCAGGACCAGCAGGCCGTTCACGAGGCGGCTCATCCGGACGACCTCCGCGGTCGCCTGCTCCACGTCCTCCTTGACGAACTCGTCGTCCACACCGTCCGCGATGTTGTCCAGCGACAGCCGCAACGCCGTGAGAGGGGTTCTGAGCTGATGCGAGGCGTCCGCGACGAAGATGCGCTGCGAGGCGATCAGGGTGTCCAGTCGTTCCGCGCCCTGATTGAGGGTGCGGGCCAGCGTCTGTGTCTCCTGCGGCCCGGTGACGGGCGACCGGGCCGTGAGATCGCCGTCGCTGAACTTGCTCGCCATGTCGTTGAGTTGGCGCAGGGGACGGGTGAGGCGGCGGGCCACCACGACGCCGATCACCGCGGCCACACCCAGGACGAGCACGGCGAGGACCGCGCGAAAGCCCCAGATCTGCCACAGGCGGCTGGTCATCTCGCCGGTCGAGTACTTGATGCGTACGGCGCCGACGACCGGGCCTTTGTCGTGGTCGCCGGCCGTGGCCCCCTCGTGCGCGGGGACGGTGACGACCAGGTGGTCACCCCAGATGAAGTCGGAGCCCCAGTCGACCGAGGACTCGCCCGATCGCAGGGCCCTGGTCAGTGCCGCGTCCGCCGTGGGCCGCGGCAGGCCGGCAGTGCAGCCCGCGGTGGCGGTCACCTGGATCTCGTCCTCGTAGGCGTTGGCCACCTCCTCCAGGGCCTCGCACGCCGCGCTCTCGTCGTTGCCGAGCAGCAGGGCCATGGCGTCGGCCTCGCGCAGGACGGACGCCTTGGTGTCGTCCCGGAGCTGGTCGGTGAGCGTGAACGCCACCGGCACGGTGAACAGGGCGATGGCGACCGCGACGAGCAGGACGTAACTGCGGACGAGCTGACGGATCATGACGCGCCGTCGCCCCCGCCGCTCCCGCCCCCGTCAGCCTTGACGATCTCCAGCCGGAACCCGACCCCCCGCACCGCCTCGATCGTGATCGCCCCCGCCAGCTTCCGCCGCAGCGCCGCCACATGCACGTCCAGCGTCTTCGTCGGGCCGAACCAGTTCGCGTCCCAGACCGCCTCCATGATCTGCTCGCGCGACATCAGCGCCCCGGGCTCCTCGGTGAGGAAGGCCAGCAGGTCGTACTCCTTGGGCGCGAGGGCCACCTCCGTGCCGTCCAGGCGGACCCGGGCGGCCTTGCGGTCGACGGTCAGGCGGGGCCCGTAGTGGTCCGGGCCGGACTCGGCGGACGTGCGCGGCTGGGCGCGCCGCATCACCGCCCTTATCCGTGCGATGACCTCGCGGACCCCGAACGGTTTGGACACGTAGTCGTCCGCGCCGAGCTCCAGCCCGACCACCCGGTCCGTCTCGTCGCTGCGCGCGCTGATCACGATGATGGGCACGTCGCCGCGCCGGCGCAGGGCCTTGCAGACGTCGAGTCCGTCGGTGTCGGGGAGGCCGAGATCGAGGAGTACGACGTCGTAGGGGTCGTCGTGAATCAGCGCCGCGCTGCCCGTGGTGACCCAGGCCACCTCGAAGCCGTACCGCAGGAGTCCTCGCCGGAGCGACTCGGCGACCGGCTCGTCGTCTTCCACCAGGAGTACGCGCACAGGGCGAACCATAGTGGTTGAACTTTAAAGACGTCCGGCCGCCGAGCCCGTGAACAGGCGAGATGCGGGCAAAACAGCCGTTACCACATGATCGGCAGCCGCTCCGGAATCCGCTTCATGAAGCCGGTCCGCCACACCAACTGCTCGATGGGCACCGCCAGGCGCAGGTCCGGCATCCGCTCCAGCAGGGTCTCCAGCGCGATCTCGGCATGTCTGCGGCCGAGGGCGGTGGCGGGGCAGTAGTGCCGGCCGCCGCCGAACGAGAGGTGCGCGGTGCTGTTCTCGCGGGCGAGGTCGACGGCGTACGGGTCGGGGAAGGCGGCCGGGTCGAAGTTGGCTCCCTCGACGAGGACGAGGACCAGCTCGCCCGCCTTCACCCGCACCTCCCCCAGCTGTACGTCCTCGGTCGCGAGCCTCGGCAGGCCGTCGCCGATGGACAGGTTGATGCGCAGGAGTTCGTCCACGGCCGCGGGGATCCTGTCGGGGTGCGCGATCAGCTCGGCCTGGAGCTCCGGGTGCTGGATCAGCGACACCAGCGCCATGGTCAGGAAGCCCGCGGTGGAGATGACGCCCGCGCCGAACATCGTCACCCCGACCGTCGCGAGCATCTCGTCGGTGAGGTGGCCGTATTCGGGGTCCGCGCGCAGGGCGGCGAGTTCGGCCATCAGACCCGTCGTCGCCGGGTCGTCGAGCCGCTCGGCCATGTACGCGATGTCCCGGTCCCAGTTCAGCCGGGCCCCCGCGACCGGGCAGGCCGAGTTCATGAACGCGATGTCCAGACTGCGCATCAGACGGGGCGCGTCCTGCTGCGGGATGCCGAGGATGCGGCAGTGCATGCCCGCCGAGTACGGGTCGGCGAAGCCGCCGCGCAGATCCGCCGGGGCGCCCTCGCGCACCAGCCCGTCGACGAGCTCGGCGGCGTAGGACCGCAGCCACTCGGCGAGGCCGGGGCTCTTCGGGTTGAGCGCCTTCAGTACGGCCTTGCGCAGCCCGGCCCCGGTGATGTTCCCCATGTTGTTGACGACCTCGGGCGGGATCGTCAGCGCGTACTGGCGGGGCACGCCGGGGGCGGAGGTGTCCTTCAGGCTGAACCGCGGGTCTTCGAGCACCTGCCTGCACAGGTCGTACGACGACACGAGCCAGGCCTCGTCGCCGGCGATCGTGCGGACGCGCCGCACGGGCGTGCCGGTGCGCAACTCCTCGACCTCGGCGGGGAGTTGGTCGCCGCGCCAGGAGAACGGGAAGTCGATCGCGGTGAGTGTTTCAGCGGACATCGGTGCCGGTCTCCTCCGGGTCGGTTCCCTCGGCGGGCGTCACGATGGCGTGCCCCTGGTTGCGGGAGGCGCGCAGGCCGGCGCCGCGGGAGTAGAGCAGCTCGGCCATCGGCAGGAGCTGGTGGTAGCAGTTGAGGGAGGAGGGGACGCCGAGGATGGCGGGGGTGTCCAGGAAGAGGGGGGCCTCGGCGCAGACGTAGGCCAGGCAGACCTCGCGCTGGGCGTCGCTCGCGCGTCCCGCCTTGCCGGCCAGGAAGGTGTCGATGAGCTTCTCGCAGGTCGTGCGGAAGTCGTCGTCGGTGGCGAGGCGGCCCTGGAGCCGGTCGTGGATCTCGCGGTACGCCGTGTTGCCGCGGAAGTCTGACATGGCGTGGGCGTACAGGCGGGTGCCGCCGGGGTCGACTGCCTGGACGGCGCCCAGGACCTTGGCCCGCACGCCGCGCAGGTTCTTCACCGCCTTGCGGCGGGCGTCCTCGGGCGGATAGCCGGAGGCGGCGTACATCTCGGCCACGTACAGGTCGGTGTAGACGAAGTCCACCCGCTCGAAGAGCGCGAGGCCCCAGCGGGCCAGGTCGTGGACGCGGGCGGCGGAGAAATAGCTGTTGCCGGGGGAGACGCCGATGACGGCGTGGTCGCCGGCGGTGCGGATGACTTCGCAGTGGGGTGTGAAAGGTTCGATCTTGAAAAGGCCGGCCGGGGAATCCGTTGCCGGGTGATCCGTGGCGGGTGCCGATGCGGCTGGAGTGACGTGCTGGATCTCTGAAGCGGTCGCAGTCGTCAAAGGAGGAGGGTCCTTCGCGTCGCAAGTCCCGATGGAGCCGTGTGCTCCTGGTGTGGCGACGACGACGCGAAGTTAGCCTTTGACTACGGAGAGCGTCAATGCCCTCTTGGCGTCGGCACCCCGCCGGTAGTGACCTGCCCCACTTTCCGGAGTGCCCTGCCCGCGGCCGGGCAGACACCATCCCGGAGCGTCCGAATCTCACCATCTGGGAACCCCAAGGTCGTTTTCGGACGCTCGATAGACTGAGCCGACACACACGGACTGAGCGAGGAGCGCACGTGGGCCTTGTCGTGCAGAAGTACGGAGGCTCCTCCGTAGCCGATGCCGAGGGCATCAAGCGCGTCGCCAAGCGGATCGTGGAAGCCAAGAAGAACGGCCACCAGGTGGTCGCCGTGGTTTCCGCGATGGGCGACACGACGGACGAGCTGATCGATCTCGCCGAGCAGGTATCCCCGATCCCTGCCGGGCGCGAGCTCGACATGCTGCTGACCGCGGGAGAGCGGATCTCCATGGCCCTGCTGGCCATGGCGATCAAAAACCTGGGCCACTCGGCCCAGTCGTTCACCGGCAGCCAGGCAGGTGTCATCACCGACTCGGTCCACAACAAAGCCCGGATCATCGATGTGACACCGGGCCGGATCCGCACCTCGGTGGACGAGGGCAACATCGCCATCGTCGCCGGTTTCCAGGGCGTGAGCCAGGACAAGAAGGACATCACCACGCTCGGGCGTGGCGGGTCGGACACCACCGCGGTCGCGCTGGCAGCCGCGCTCGACGCCGAGGTGTGCGAGATCTACACCGACGTCGACGGCGTGTTCACCGCCGACCCGCGCGTGGTCAAGAAGGCGAAGAAGATCGACTGGATCTCCTTCGAGGACATGCTGGAGCTGGCTGCGTCCGGCTCGAAGGTGCTGCTCCACCGCTGTGTGGAGTACGCCCGCCGGTACAACATCCCGATCCACGTCCGGTCCAGCTTCAGCGGACTTCAGGGCACGTGGGTCAGCAGCGAGCCGATCGAGCAAGGGGACAAGCAGGTGGAGCAGGCCATCATCTCCGGTGTCGCGCACGACACCTCCGAGGCCAAGGTCACGGTCGTCGGTGTGCCGGACAAGCCGGGCGAGGCCGCCGCGATCTTCCGGACGATCTCCGACGCCGAGATCAACATCGACATGATCGTGCAGAACGTGTCCGCCGCCTCCACGGGCCTGACGGACATCTCCTTCACGCTCCCCAAGGCCGAGGGCCGCAAGGCCATCGACGCCCTGGAGAAGAACAAGCACGGCATCGGCTTCGACTCGCTGCGCTACGACGACCAGATCGGCAAGATCTCCCTCGTCGGCGCCGGCATGAAGACCAACCCCGGTGTCACGGCCGACTTCTTCAAGGCGCTGTCCGACGCCGGCGTGAACATCGAGCTGATCTCCACCTCGGAGATCCGTATCTCGGTGGTCACCCGCGCCGACGACGTCAACGAGGCCGTGCGCGCCGTGCACTCGGCCTTCGGGCTCGACTCGGACAGCGACGAGGCCGTGGTCTACGGCGGCACCGGGCGATGACCCGACGACCGACGCTCGCGGTCGTGGGAGCGACCGGGGCCGTGGGCTCGGTCATGCTCCAGATCCTGTCCCAGCGTGCGGACATCTGGGGTGAGATCCGTCTGATCGCCTCGCCGCGCTCGGCCGGCCGCAAGCTGGCCGTGCGCGGCGAGGAGGTCGAGGTGGTGGCGCTCACCGAGGAGGCCTTCGCCGGGGTCGACGTCGCGATGTTCGACGTCCCCGACGAGGTGGCCGCCCGATGGGCGCCGGTCGCCGCCGCCAAGGGCGCGGTGGTGGTGGACAACTCGGGCGCCTTCCGCATGGACCGGGAGGTGCCTCTCGTCGTCCCCGAGGTCAATCCGCACGCGGTCCGGATGCGGCCGCGCGGGATCGTCGCCAACCCCAACTGCACGACCCTCTCCATGATCGTGGCGCTGGGCGCGCTGCACGCGGAGTTCGGGCTGCGCTCCCTGGTGGTGTCCTCGTACCAGGCGGTAAGCGGTGCCGGGCGCGCCGGTGTGGAGACGCTCAGGCAGCAGCTGTCCCTGGTCGCCGGTACGGAACTGGGGACCGCACCCGGTGACGTACGGCGGGCCGTCGGCGACAACACCGGGCCGTTCCCGGAGCCGGTCGCGCTGAACGTCGTGCCGTGGGCCGGGTCGCTGCGCGAGGACGGCTGGTCGTCGGAGGAGATGAAGGTGCGGGACGAGTCCCGCAAGATCCTCGGGCTGCCGCAGCTGCCGGTCGCGGTGACCTGTGTGCGGGTGCCGGTGCTGACCGGGCACTCGCTGACCCTGCACGCCCGCTTCGAGGGCGAGGTCACGGTCGCCAAGGCGCGCGAGATCCTGGCGACGGCACCGGGGGTCGTGCTGTACGACGACCCGGATGCCGGCGAGTTCCCGACACCCGCCGATGTGGTCGGCACGGATCCGACCTGGGTCGGCCGGGTGCGGCGCGCGCTCGACGATCCGACGGCGCTCGAACTCTTCGTCTGCGGAGACAATCTGCGCAAGGGCGCGGCCCTCAACACCGCGCAGATCGCGGAGCTCGTGGCGGCGGAGTTTGCGTGAGGCCCCCGGTGGCGCCGGAAAACCCCTGGGCCTGGGCCGATTCGTTTGTAGGATCTGTGTGAAAAGTGTGAGCTGATCGATGGTCCGGACCACTTGAACCGGGCCCCGGCGGCAGCTGAAGATTTTCCTCCCCGCTCTTGCAACCGCTTGCAGGGCGGGGAGCGTCTTTGCGGTCGCCCTTATGGGGTGTGGAGACGCGTTTTTTTCTGGCGTGGGGACGCCGAATGAGCAGGCGTGGGGACGTTCGCTCATATATAGACATAAGGGAAGAGCGGGTAGGCATGTGGGCGTTTGACGCACGGTCAGTTGTGCTGCCTGGCACGAGACGGTCGGCTGCGGGGTCCGGAGGTTCGGCTGCCGTGTGCGGAGGGCCCCTTGCGGGGACTGACGCAAAAGTGACGTCCGGCACGTACAACCCTCTCGGGGGGACGCGTGTCCAACTGGCGTGGCAGAGGTTCTCGACTTCAGCGCGGCGACCCGCGGTACGGCCCTACGGCCGCCCCGCCGTCCCGTCCGACCCCGCATGGGTACGCCCGGCGGCATGCCGGTGATCGCGCCCATGCCCGCAGCGCGGCCCACCCGCATCCCAGGTCAGCGCGACGGCGCCGAGCTCGCCGAGAACAGCGCGGCGGCCGGCACGACCGTCGACCATCTCACCGAGACCTACCGGGCGCACTACCGCTCGCTGCTGGGCCTCGCGGCGCTCCTCCTCGACGACACCGCCTCCTGCGAGGACGTCGTCCAGGAGGCGTTCATCCGCGTCCACTCCGCGCGCAAGCGGGTGCGTGACCCGGAGAAGACGCTGGCGTATCTGCGCCAGACCGTCGTGAACCTGTCCCGCTCCGCCCTGCGCCGCCGCATACTCGGCCTGAAGCTGCTGTCCAAGCCGATGCCGGACATGGCGAGCGCGGAGGAGGGGGCGTACGACCAGCTCGAACGCGACTCCCTCATCAAGGCGATGAAGGGCCTGCAGCGCCGGCAGCGCGAGGTGCTGGTCCTGCGGTACTTCGCGGACATGACCGAGGCACAGGTCGCCGATACGCTCGGCATCTCGCTGGGCTCGGTGAAGGCGTACGGCTCGCGCGGCATCGCGGCGCTGCGGGTCGCGATGGAGGCGCCGGCATGAGCGAGGACCATGACGGCCGGCGTGACCCGGCAGGGCGGCCGGACAAGCAACAGCCGAAGCAATCGCACGCTGGGAACGGAACTGTGAACCACGGCCCCGACGACCAGAGCCCCGAGGGGTTCGACTCGGACGAGCTGGCACTGCGCCGCATGCTGCACACCGCGGTCGACGAGATCGAGCCGCGCGACGGCACGCTGGACCACCTGCGGCGGGCGGTACCCGCACGGCGGGCGCGCAAGCGGCAGGCGCTCGTCGGCGCGGCGGCCGCGGTGCTCTTCATCGGCACCGCCGTCCCGGCTCTGCTGCACGTCTCCAACTCCACCGGCTCCGACGTCAACCCGTCCGTCGCCGGCCACGGCGAACAGGCGCAGGGCGGAGCAGGGGAGGGCAAGCAGACGGAGGGCGGCGCGGGCACCTCCGGCGGCGCCTCGGGCCGCACCGACGAGGACAAGGGCCAGGGCGGCGAGAAGGAAGACGACAAGGGCACCGGCACCGGTCCCGGCACGGGCTCCGGAAGTCCCGACGACCCCTTGGCGACCAGCACGGCCGGCATAGCCGTGTGCACCCCGGACCAGCTCGGCGCGTCCGGTGCCTCCGCCGACCTGCCCGACTCGTCCGGCACGGTGTACGGCACCTTCCGCTTCAGCAACGTCTCCGGCACCGAGTGCACGGTGAGCGGCCCCGGCACGGTCGGTGTGCTTCCGCAGGGAGCCGCGGACCCGACGAAGGTCACCTCGGCGCGGCACGTCGCCGGTGACGCCGCGGTGGGCCTGCCCGACCCGTCGACGGAGTACGCCTCCCTCGTCCTCAAGGCGGGCGCCTCCTACGAGGTCAAGTTCGCCTGGCTCCCCTCGGCGACCTGCCCCACGACGGGCGACAACAACGGCGGCGGCTCGGGCGGCCCCGACCCCTCGCCGGACCCGACCCCCACCGAGGACCCCCCCGGTACGACCGAGGGCACGTCCACGGGCGGCGACACCGGCACCTCCACGCAGCTGCTGACGGAGGACACGACGGCCGACGGCAGCGTCGCGGTCACCAACACGCCGGAGGCCGGAGCCCCGAGTCCCACGGTCACGGTGTCCAACGCCTGCGCGGGCACGGTGTACTGGACGGGCCTGCTGCCGGGTGCGTAGGGCACGGGCGGCAGCGCTGCTGTCCCCGGCCGGCCGGGCGTTGTCGCGCCCGGCGTGCGTCTAGGCGTTCGCCTTCTCCTGCGCCGGGCCCTCGTTCGGCTCCCCGGCACCGGCCCGGTTCCCTTCGTCCACGGCGGTCTCCGCGTCCCCGTCGGTCTCGCCGTCCGGGATCAGGCCCAGTTCCGCGTCCCGTGCGAACTCCGCCTCGCGGCGCAGCAGACGGAACCACATGAAGACCACGAAGCCCGCGAAGACGAACCACTCGCCGGTGTAGCCGAGGTTCTGGAACGCCTTCAGGTCGAGCCCGGTGTCGTTGGGGGCGGCCACCGGGACCGGCTTCATACCGGAGTCGGCCTTGTTGAGGGTGACCCAGGCGTCGTAGACGTCGTCCGGCACCAGGTTCACCAGCGACGCCGCGCTGATCGCCCCGGTCTGGCCGGACGGCAGGCCGCCCTGCGCGGGCACGCCGTTCTCGCCGGGCACCTCGGACGCCTGGAGCGCGCCGGTGACCGTGACCTCGCCGGACGGTGCTGCGGGGATCGCGGCGCGATCGGCGTCGCCCGGCCGCCAGCCCCGTACCACCGGCAGGGTCCTGCCGTCGTCGGTGTGCAGCAGCGTCAGGACGTAATAGCCCTGCTTGCCGTCCAGCTGGCGGTCGGGCACGAGCAGCTGCTTGCCGTACCGGCCGCTCGCGGTGGCCTGCTTGCCCACCGTCGCCTTGTCCACGGGCAGCAGCTCGGCGAGCGGACGCGCCGCCTCCTGCTTGTTCTCCGCGGCCTGCTGCCCTGCGCTGCGGTGGTCCTCGACGCGTGTCTCGAACCGGCTCAGCTGCCAGGACCCCATGAACACGCAGAAGGGGATGGCGAGCAGCACGAAGACGTTGATCCCCCACCAACGGGGCGTCAGCAGAAACCGGTACACGCCCTCAAAGGTACGGGGCTCCGGCGAAGGGCCGGGCCGCGGGGTCAGTACCGCTCGACGAGGTGCTCCCGGCCCGCCGGCGGCTCATACGGCTCCGGCCAGAAGTCCGTGACCGTGGATATGCGACCGCTCCCGTCCCCCGTGAAGAACGAGATGCCGTACATCTGCTCCAGCCCCACCGTGAAGTGGGTCCAGGTCACGACCTGTTCCGGCTCGGCGACGACGCGCTCGACACGCAGCCGCCAGTCCCCCGGGTACTCCCGGTTGAACTGCACATACCGCTCCCGCCCGCCGATGCGCTCGCGGGTCTGCGGCAGCGTGTACACGACGTCCTCGGCGAGGGTCTCGGCGAACGCGTCCCACTCCCGGGCCGCGGCGGTGGCCCAGAACCTCTCGACTGTCCTGCGCAGATCGGTCATGGAACGGAGTCTGCACCCCGCCACTGACAATGGCCCTGACCTGCGCGAACGCCCGGTGATCGAGCGATCAGTCCTGCGGTCGGGCCGGTCAGTCCTCGCGGGCCCGCAGCGAGTGCATCAGCGGAACCCGCGGCCGGCCCATGGGGAACCGTCATGGGAACCGGAAGCAGCCGTCGCGCTCCTCGAAGGACTCGAACCGGCGAGGACGTGGAAGGCTCCGGCGGCGTGCAGCGGGACGCGTTCGTCCCACATGGCGCGGTTGGCCTCGTTCCACTCCGGGGGGATCGCGGAGTGCATGGTCGCGAAGTTATCCACAGGCTGGGGGCCTCGCCAGCGAATGGTGGGCCGGGCCAGGCACTATGGGGCCATGACTGAGAGCCACGGGTCCGATTCGCGGGATCACCACATGCAGGACAAGGGCACGCCGGGCAAGGCCATGCCGGACTGGGAGAAGCGCTTCCGGGCACCCCGGGTGTCGCTGCCCGACTGGGCGGAGGACGCCCCGGACCGCTCCTTGTTCGTGTCGAACGCCACAGGGACGTACGAGCTGTACGCCTGGGACCGTGCGACGGGAGAGCAGCGCCAGGTGACCGACCGGCCGAACGGCACGACGGACGGCGTGCTGACCCCGGACGGCGCGTGGATCTGGTGGTTCGACGACAAGGACGGCGACGAGTTCGGCGTCTGGCGCCGCCAGCCGTTCACCGGCGGCGAGGACGAGCTCGCGGCGCCGGGCCTGGACCCGTCCTACCCGGCCGGCCTCGCCCTCGGCCGGGACGGCCGTACGGCGATCGTGGGCCGCTCGACGGACGAGGACGGCACGACCGTCCATCTGGCCCGCACCGGCGAGCCCCCGGTGGAGATCTACCGCCACCGCGAGTCCGCCGGGGTCGGAGACCTCTCGCACGACGGCACGCTGATCGCCGTCGAACACACCGAGCACGGCGACGCGATGCACTCCGCGCTGCGCGTCCTGCGCTCCGACGGCTCGGCCGTCGCCGAGCTCGACGACACCAAGGGCGGCACGCAGGAGCTGGGCCTGGAGGTCCTGGGCTTCGCCCCGGTGGACGGTGACGCCCGCCTGCTCATCGGCCACCAGCGGCGTGGCCGCTGGGAGCCGCTGGTGTGGGACGTGGCGACGGGGGAGGAGACGGACCTCGCGCTGGAGCTGCCCGGTGACGTCAGCGCCGAGTGGTACCCGGACGGGACCGGCCTGCTGATCGCGCACAGCTTCGAGGCCCGCAGCGAACTGTTCCGGTACGACCTGGCCCGGCGTGAGCTGGAGCGGATCCCGACCCCGGCGGGCTCGGTGTCCGGGGCGACGGCCCGTCCGGACGGCAGCGTGGAGTACCTGTGGTCGTCGGCGGCGGAGCCGTCGGCAGTGCGGTCGACGACGGGACGGGTGGTGCTGGATCCGCCCGGCCTGAAGTCCCCGGGTTCGGTCCCCGTGGAGGACGTGTGGGTGGAGGGGCCGGGCGGCCGCATCCACGCACTGGTCCAGCGTCCCGCGGGCGCCGAGGGCCCCCTCCCCACCGTCTTCGACATCCACGGCGGCCCCACCTGGCACGACAGCGACGCGTTCGCGGCGGGCCCGGCGGTCTGGGTGGACCACGGGTACGCGGTGGTGCGGGTCAACTACCGCGGCTCCACGGGCTACGGGCGTGCCTGGACGGACGCGCTCAAGCACCGGGTGGGCCTGATCGAGCTGGAGGACATCGCTGCGGTCCGCGAATGGGCGGTGACCTCCGGCCTGGCCGACCCCGCCCGCCTCATCCTGACCGGCGGCTCCTGGGGCGGCTACCTCACCCTCCTCGGCCTCGGCACCCAGCCGGACGCATGGACCCTGGGCATCGCGAACGTCCCCGTCGCCGACTACGTCACGGCGTACCACGACGAGATGGAAGCCCTGAAGGCCATGGACCGCACCCTCCTGGGCGGCACCCCGGAAGAGGTCCCGGAACGCTTCGAGGCCTCGTCCCCCCTGACCTACGTCGACCAGGTGAAGACCCCGGTCTACATCGCGGCCGGCGTGAACGACCCCCGCTGCCCGATCCGGCAGATCGACAACTACGTCAAGCGCCTGGAGGCCCGCGGGGCGGTACACGAGGTGTACCGCTACGACGCGGGCCACGGTTCCCTGGTCGTGGACGAGCGAATCAAACAGGTACGCCTGGAACTGGACTTCGCGGAGCGGCACTTGGGGGGCTCGGCTGCTTGAGGCCGGCACTTCTCGATGTCGGTCCGGGCATTTCAGCCCGTCTGCGGCAGCCCCCAGGAGCCGGGGTCGAAGGGGCGGCAGCCCCTGGAGGTCGGGAAGGGTAGGGGCGGCGGGGGCGAAAACACCCCCTAAGCCCCCGCCCGCTCCCGCGACCGCCTCCCCAACAACTCCGCCAACCCCCGCCGAGTAGCCGCGAGCACCACCCGGTCCTCCTTCTGCAGGACATACGCGTCGGGCAGATCCCACACCCACCCCGACACACCACCACCCACCCCGCCGCGCTCCTCGTACGCCTCCTCCACCGCAGGCTCCTCCCGCCGCTCATCGCGCCGCTCGTCCCGCGGCGTCCGATCCAGCGCCAGGACCCGCCACGCCCCGGCCCTGAAGGCCTCACCGACGGTCTTGTCCTCAAGCTGTGGATGACCACCCACATCCACCGCGGCGAACAACAACACCCGCCGCTCGACGGGAATCGCCCCCAGGATCTGCCGCCCCATCATCGCCCCGGCGAACGCGGGCGCGGCCAGATGCGTCACGCTGCGGCTGCGCGTGGACGCATGGGGGTGCGCGGCCCGCAGGGTCCGGTACACGGCGGTGGCGAAGTCGTCGTCGTACAGCCGAAGGACCACGCGGAGGTCCGGCCGCACGGAGCGGGCGTACAGCGCGGCCTCCAGATTGGTGGTGTCGGCACTGGTCACAGCGAGCAGCGCGTGCGCCCGGTGGATCTTCGCGGCCTCCAGGACCCCCTCCTGCGTGACGTCCCCGAGCACCACAGGCACCCGCAGCCGCCGCGCCGTGGCCATCCCGCGCGCGTCGGGGTCGGCCTCCACGCACACCACGGGGATGTGCAGTTCGCGCAGCCGGGTCAGCACCCGGGTGCCGATCTTGCCCAGGCCGAGCAGCACGACATGCCCGCCCAGCCCGCGCGGCGGTTTGCGCAGGGCGGACACGGAGCGGAAGGTGCCGAGGGCCTCCAGGACCGCCGCCAGCAGGACCGGAAGCAGCAGCAGACCCATCAGCCCGGACAGCAGTTGGAGGATCTGCCGGGCCAGGGACTGGTGGAGGGCGGGTTCGTTGATCGCGAAGAGGTCGAGGAGGGTCATGTACGTGGCGTACAGCGGGTGTTCCCCGGTCACCACCGTCAGCGCGACGGCCAGCGCGGCCACACACCCGACCAGCCCGGCCAGCGACCACCTGAGCCGCCGTGAGAACAGCGAGGCGAACGACGGTACGACGCCTCGCCCCGAGGGCAGGGAGGGACCCGCGTACGACACCTGCTCAAGGACGACCGTCCCGCGGCCCCTGGCCTCCTGCACGGCCGCCGCGTCCGGCAGCAGCAGCGGTCCCTCTTCGTCGCCGTTCTCCGAACCGTCCGTCCCCGCCGGGTCGTTGCTGGTCGTGGACAGCAGGGCCAGCGTGGCAAGCCCGGCCGGGGCCGCCTGCCCCGGGCGCAGGGGCGGGCGCTCCACCGCGCGCAGCAGCAGGCCGTCGGTCTGTACGACCTTGGTGGTGCCGGCGACGGCCGTGGCGGCCAGCGCGGGGGCGGCCGTATCGGCGTCGGACAGAACGGTCGTGGAAGCGTCGAGTCCGGCGTCCCCGGCGCCCGTCGCCAACGCGGCCGCCTGGTCGAGGAGTTCCTCGATGTGCTGGCCCAAGCGCCGGTTGTACAGCCGCAGGACGAGCCGGAGGCGGGGGTTGAGGCGGCGGGCGGTGAGGGCGGCGCGGATGTTGGTCTCGTCGTCGTCATAGACGAGGGCGAGCGCGTCGGCCCGTTCCACGCCCGCGTCGGCGAGGGCGGCCTCCGTGGCCTCGGGGGCCTCCACCATCCGGATGCTCCCGGCCGGTTCGCTGCCTCCGCCGGCCCCGCCGCCCGCACGGTTGACGGCCGCGCTGACCGCCCCGAGCAACGCCGCCGACGCGGCCCGGGCACGGCCCACGACCGGTGGTCGTACCGTGCGCTCGGAGGGTGGCACGAGGAGCGTCACCTGCTCGCCGTACACCCCACGCAACTCGGCGGCCAGCCGGTGCGCCAGCCCGTCGTCGCCGCACACCACCATGTGTGCGGCCGTGTCACTCCCTAAGCCCTGATTCGGAACGCTCGCCACGAGGGAAAAGAGTGCCTCAATGTGACGGGTGGTTCCAGAAGTGGCCACCTCGGGTCTGAACGCCCGCTCGCGCCGGGCCGTACTGGAGGGGAGGGAAGCCAGCGCCCTACCGCACCACCGGAGGTACCTCGCCCGTGGCGATCACCAAAGCGGCCCCGCAGCAGACGGACGGCGGGACCGACGACCGCGATGGCCGCCGCACACCGCGGGGGCGGGCCGGGGAGGAGGGCCGGCACCTCAACTCCTCGCTCCTGCTCACCATGCTCATGCTCGGGCTGGTGCTCCTCCAGAGCCCGATCCGCCGCGCGCTCTCCGCACCGGTCATGCAGAGCTGGACGACGGTGTTCGTCGCGGTCATGGTCCAGGCGCTGCCCTTCCTGGTGCTCGGCGTGCTGCTGTCGGCGGCGATCGCGGTGTTCGTGCCGCCGTCCTTCTTCGCCCGTGCCCTGCCCCGCCGTCCCGCCCTCGCCGTCCCGGTCGCCTCAGCGGCGGGAGCGGTGCTGCCGGGCTGCGAGTGCGCGTCCGTGCCGGTGGCCGGGGCACTGGTCCGGCGCGGCGTGACCCCGGCCGCGGCGCTGGCGTTCCTGCTGTCCGCGCCCGCGGTCAACCCGATCGTGCTGACGGCGACGGCGGTCGCGTTCCCCGGCAACCCGGAGATGGTCCTCGCCCGCCTGGTCGCGAGCCTGTTGGTGGCCTGCGCGATGGGCTGGCTGTGGTTGCGCCTCGGCCGCACGGACTGGCTGAAACCGCCGTCCCGCCAGGCCTACGAGGGCCAGAGCAAGGGCGAGGCCTTCTGGGGCTCCGTCCGGCACGACGTGATGCACGCCGGCGGCTTCCTGGTGGTCGGCGCGATGGCGGCGGCGACGCTCAAGGCGGTGGTCCCGGAGACGTGGCTGAGCACGGCGGCGGACAACCCGGTGCTGTCGGTCCTGGCCCTGGCGGTCCTCGCCGTGGTGCTGTCGATCTGCTCGGAGGCGGACGCGTTCGTGGCTGCGTCGCTTACGCAGTTCTCGCTCACGGCCCGGCTCACCTTCCTCGTCGTGGGCCCGATGATCGACCTGAAGCTGTTCGCGATGCAGGCGGGCACCTTCGGCCGCGCCTTCGCCCTGCGTTTCGCACCGGCCACGTTCGTGCTGGCCGTGGTCGTGTCGGTGCTGGTCGGGGCGGTGATCCTGTGAACCGTCAGGCCCAGTCGGCGGTCCTCTTCCTGCTCGGCGCGTCCCTGCTGCACGCGGCCACCACCGACCTCTATCTGCGGTACGTCAAGCAGGGCCTGCGCCCGCTGGTGCTGGTGGCCGGCGCGGTACTGGTCGCGGCGGCCGTGGCGACGGTCTGGTACGAGCGGAAGCGGGCACGGCGGCAGAAGCAGCACGCTGCCGACCACGCGGAGGGCCACGAGAACCAGGAGAGCCAGGAGAGCCACCAGGCTCTTGGGAGTCACGAGGCCCGCGACGGCCACGAGGTCCACGACGGCCACGAGGTCCACGACGGCCACGAGGCCCGCGACGGCCACGAGGCCCACGAGGACCACAGTCACCGCGAACCCCGCATCTCCTGGCTCCTCGTCCTCCCCCTCCTCGCCCTGATTCTGGTGGCCCCGCCCGCCCTCGGCTCCTACAGCGCGACCCGCACCGGTACGGCCCTCCAGGAGCCCCTGGCCTACCCCGCCCTCCCCGCCGCCGATCCCCTGAGCCTGAGCCTCGTCGACTATGCGGGCCGCGCCGTCTACGACCACGGCCGCACCCTGCGGCACCGCCAGGTCCGGCTCACCGGTTTCCTGGCCCTGGACCGCGACGGCACCCCCTACCTCGTGCGGATGGCCCTCAACTGCTGTGCCGCCGACGCCCAGCCGGTCAAGGTCGCCCTGACCGGCCAGGTCCCGCCGGTCCTCCAGCCGGACACCTGGCTCCGGGTCACCGGCACCTACGTCCCGCGCCGCGCCGAGGACCCCGTCAACGGCGGCCCGATCCCGTTCATCGAGGTCACGGCGGCGAAGCCGGTGGCGGCGCCGACGGACCCGTACGACGAGAGCTGGAACAGCTGACGAGTGCCCTCTCTTGCCGGTCCCCGGCACGCCCCCTACGCTGAATCTGATGGGTCGTCAGATTCGGGAGGCATGGCGTGGCCAGTACCGAGAGCGGCACGAAGGACCTGCCCAAAGTCATCAGCGTGGACGATCACGTGATCGAGCCCGCGCACCTCTTCGAGACCTGGCTCCCGGCCAAGTACCGGGACCGGGGCCCCAAGCCCCTCACCGCGGGGATCGGGGAACTCGAGTACGTCGGTGGGAAGTACCGGTTCACGACGGACCCGGCGGGCCAGATCACCGACTGGTGGGAGTACGAGGGCGGCCTGTTCCCGTACAAGCGCATCATCGCGGCCGTCGGCTTCTCCCGGGACGAGATGACGCTCGACGGCATCACGCGTGAGCAGATGCGGCGCGGCTGCTGGGACCCGAAGGCCCGGCTGGCGGACATGGACATCAACCATGTCGAGGCCTCGCTCTGCTTCCCCACGTTCCCGCGCTTCTGCGGCCAGACCTTCGCCGAGGCCAAGGACAAGGAGGTCGGGCTGGCGTGTGTGCGCGCCTACAACGACTGGATGGTCGAGGAGTGGTGCGGCGACAGCGGCGGCCGGCTGATCCCGCTGTGCCTGATCCCGCTGTGGGACATCGACCTCGCGGTCGCGGAGATCCATCGCAACGCGGCGCGCGGGGTGCGGGCGGTGACGTTCAGCGAGATCCCGACGTATCTCGGGCTGCCGTCCATCCACTCCGGCTACTGGGACCCGTTCTTCGCGGCCTGCCAGGAGACCGGCACGGTCGTCAACATGCACATCGGGTCCTCGTCGCAGATGCCGGCCGCGTCCCCCGACGCCCCGCCCGCCGTGCAGGCCTCGCTGAGCTTCAACAACGCCATGGCGTCGATGATGGACTTCCTCTTCTCCGGGGTCCTGGTGAAGTTCCCCCGGCTGAAACTCGCGTACAGCGAGGGCCAGATGGGCTGGATCCCGTACGCCCTGGAGCGCGCGGACGACGTCTGGGAGGAGCACCGGGCCTGGGGCGGTGTGAAGGACCTGATCCCGGAGCCGCCGTCGACGTACTACTACCGCCAGATCTTCTGCTGCTTCTTCCGCGACAAGCACGGCATCGAGGCGATCGAGACGGTCGGCGTCGACAACGCGACCTTCGAGACGGACTACCCGCACGTCGACTCGACCTGGCCGGAGACGAAGCGGGTGGCCGCGGAGCATGTCGGCGGGCTCTCCGACGAGGTGGCCTACAAGCTGCTGCGCGGAAACGCGATCCGGATGCTCGAACTCCCCTTTGACCAGTGACGGGTCGTGATTGATCAGGGGTGAGTCAGGGCTGGGTCAGGGCTGGGTCGGTGATTAAAGGGGCGTGGTGGCTGGGCAGTTCAGTCGTGTAGGCGACGGCGGTCCGCGACGGGAGCACGGATGAAGGTCTCGATCGACACCAACCTCTGTTACGGCTCAGCCGAGTGCGTGCACAGGGCTCCGTCGGTCTTCGACTTCGTGGACGAGTACGGCGTGGTCAGACCGGGGCGGGAGGACAGCGGCGACGACCCGCAGGTGCGGGAGGCCGCCGAGAAGTGCCCGTCCCAGGCCATCTCCCTCACCGGGTGACGGCGTTCACGGACCGGTCGGGTACTGCCACCCGAACGAGCCCAACGCCCGTGCCCTGGCCTCCACCACCGCCATCCGGGCCTGCCGCTCCGCCGGGTCGACGTGCGCCGACTGACCCGTCATCTGGCCGTCCCACTTCCGGTACAGCAGCCCCGCCTCCGCCGAGAACCAGCCCCGGCTCACGGAGTTGAGCGCGAGCAGCAGGCCCGTGTCCTCGGACGCCGGGAGGGCCATCCAGCCGCCGAGGGCGAGCAGCAGGTCCCGGCGTATGCACAGGGTCGCGGGGTGGACCTGCGCGCGGAAGTCGTTCGCCCGCCAGAAGTCGAGTACGGCGCCCTGCTCGATCGGCCCGTCGTCCGGGTCGCCGGGGAAGCCGGCCGTCGAGCCGTCCGGCAGCAGGTCCAGGACCCGTGAGGTCGTCCAGCCGACGGCGGAGTCGGCCTCGAGCACGGCCAGGTCGCGGGCGAGCGTCCCCGGGGTGAGCTGGTCGTCGGCGTCCAGGATCTTGGCGTACTCGCCCTCGGTGTGCGCGAGCGCGACCGTGCGGGCCACTCCGGGGCCTCCGGGGCGGCCCTGACGGAAGGTCACCCGCGGGTCGTCGGGGACGTACGGGCGGACTTCGTCGGTCTGTCCGTCCTCCTGGATCACCCAGTGCCACTCCCAGCCCGGCGGCAACTCCTGTGCGCACAGTGACCGGTGGGCCTGCGGCAGGAACGCCGCCGACGGGCCGTGGACAGCGGTGACGACGATGACGCGCCGGGACAAGGCGGCCCTCACCACCTTTCAGACATGCGAAGGCCCGACCGCTGGCGACGGGGGATGCACCAGCGATCGGGCTGGGGCCAACAGTAACAAGGCTGCCTGCCTCGTGGGAGCCGCCTCATCCGCTGCGATGACGCGTTGTGATCGGGATCACGGAAACCGCTGTCCGCCGCACCCCCGTCATGCCACTTGCGTTCCCTCCCCGTCACTGAGCGCACGGAGCGGGTCGGAGCAGGGGGCCGCGGGCCGTACGTCCCCACGGGCGGGCCTATTTCGCGCACGGTGGCTCGTACGAGAGCCGAGGCAGGTACTCGTGCCATTTCTCCCGCGTCAGCACGCCGTGCGTGGTCGCGCAGACACGGGTGATCGCCTGGTCGACGTCCAGGTTCCACAGCCGCACGGTGTCGGTGCCGCTGGAGACGCCGAGCATGTGGCTGGTGGGGCTGAACGACAGGAAGTTGCCCGTCGTGGCGTTCGGGCTCATCGCCTGGCCGATGGCCGAGGCGTCGGACGGGCTCGCGACGTTCCACAGCCGGACCGAGTTGTCATTGCCGCCGCTGGCCATGTAGCGCCCGCCCTTGCTGAACGTCAGGGAGACGACCGCTTCGGTGTGGCCCGTCAGGGGGTCCCCGTGCGGGGTCGCCCGGTGCGGGTCGGTGACGTCCCACAGCCGCACGGTGTCGTCGTCGCTGCCGCTGGCGAGCGTATGGCCGTCCGGACTGTAGGCGAGCGCGTTGATGGGCCCGGCGTGCCCGGTGAGCGGTGCGCCACGCAAAGCGGGGCGGCGCGGGGCGGTCACGTTCCACAGCCGGATCGTGGTGTCCGCGCTGCCGCTGGCGAGCGTACGGCCGTCCGGGCTGAAGGCCAGGGAGTTGACGTAGCCGGCGTGCCCCTTGATCGGTGCGCCGAGCGGCACGACACGGGCGGGGTCGCCGACGTTCCACAGCCGGATGGTGCGGTCGTCGTAGGCGGTGGCCAGTATGCGCCCGTCGGGGCTGTAGGCCAGGCTTCGCGGGCCCGCGAAGCGGGTGTGCAGGGTGAGGGGCGACCCGGCCAGGACCGGTCGGGCCGGGTCGGCGACGTTCCACAGGTACAGCGCCCGGTGCCCGGTCCGTACGGCGAGGGTGCGGCCGTCTGGGGAGAACACCATCGAGCGCTGGTAGCCGTCCGCGGGCATGAACGGTGTGCTCAGGGGCACGGGCCGGCCGGGAGCCGAAACGTTCCACAGCCGGATCCGCCCGTCGCGCGCGGCCGTGGCGAGGACCTTCCCGTCCGGGCGGAACGCCCCGCTGCGCCCCATCATGTCTGCCGTCGGGATCGACCACAGCCTGACCTTGCTGTCGCCGCTGCCGGTGGCGAGCGTGCGGCCGTCGGGGCTGAACCCGAGCGCGTACATCTCCCCACTGGCACCCGCGAGCGGCTCGCCGACCTGCGAGGGGTACGCCCGGTCGCTGACGTTCCACAGGCTCGCCGTGCTGTCCGCACTGGCGGCGGCGAGCATGTCGCCGTCGGGGTTGAAGGCCACCGACCAGATGGGGCCGGTGTGCCCGGTGAGCGGTGCGCCGAGCTGCCGGCCACGGCGGGGGTCGGAGACGTCCCACAGCCGGATCGTGTCGTCCGCGCTGCCGCTGGCGAGGGTGCGGCCGTCCGGGCTGAACGCGACGGAGTGCACCAGGTCGGTGTGTCCCCTCAGCGAGGAGATCGCCTTCGGCCGGTCCGGTCCGGCCACGTCCCACAGCCGGATGGTGTCGTCGTCGCCCCCGGCCGCCAGCGTCCTGCCGTCCGGGCTGAACGCCACCGACCGCACGGCGGCGCCGGCCCCGGTCAGCGGCTCGCCCAGCGGCTCGGCCCGCTCCGGATCGCTGACGTCCCACAGCCGTACGGTCCGGTCCTCGCTGACGGAGGCGAGCGTACGGCCGTCAGGGCTGAAGGCGACCAGGTAGATCGTGGCGTCGTGCCCGGTCAGGGGCGCCCCGAGCGGACGCGGCCGGTTCGGCTGCCGTACGTCCCACAGCCGGACCGTGCCGTCGTCCGAGGCACTGGCGAGGGTGCTGCCGTCCGGGCTGAAGACGGCGCTGCTCACCCAACTGCGGTGCCTGGCCAGGGGTTCGCCCAGGGGCTCGGGCCGCTCCTGGTCGGAGACGTCCCACAGCCGTACGGTCCGGTCGTAGCTGGCGGTGGCCAGGAGCCGTCCGTTCGGGCTGAAGGTGGTCAGGTAGACGGCGCCGGTGTGGCCGCGCAGGGGCGTGGCCAGCGGGGCGTTCACGATCGAGATCAGCCGGCTCTTGGTGTCCTCGTCGTCCGGGCGCAGCCGGTGCGCCACCAGGTCGAGCTGGGCGGACAGCGACGGGTCGGTGTACTGGAAGCGGTCGGCCTCGGCGAGCACCTGCGCGTACACGGCGTCGTCCCGCTGCTGCCAGGCGACCACCGCCGCCCCGACGGCCACCATCACCAGCGCGAGCAGCGCCGCGACCGCGCTCCGCATGATCCAGACCGTACGCCTGCGCAGCCTGACCGAGGCGGCGAGGAACTCCACCGCGCCCCGGGTGAGGTACGTGTCCCCGGCGGACCGCGCCCAACTGTGGGCCTGCTCCAGCCGGGAGCCCCGGTACAGCAGCGACGCGTCCCGCGCGGACTCCTCCCAGGCCCGGCCGTCCTCCTCCAGCCGCTGGCGCAGCAGATTGCCCTGCCGGTCCTCGTCGATCCAGTCCCGCAGCCGCGGCCAGGCATGCAGGAGCGCCTCGTGCGTGATCTCCACGGTCTCCGCGTCCAGCGTGACCAACCGGGCCCGCACCAGCGCCTCGAGCGACTCCTCCGTCTTGTTCGGGTCCGTCGACTCCTTCGCCAACTGCCGCCGCGTTCCCCGCCGCCGGGTCGTCTGTGTGTCCTCGCCGAGCCGGACCAGCCTGAGCAGCAGCAGCCGCGCTGCGGTACGCGCCGCCGGATCGAGGCCGGACCAGGCCCGCTCGGCGGTGGCCGCCACGGCACCCTGAATCCCGCCGGCCGCCCGATACCCGGCCAGCGTCAGCCGCCCGGCCTTGCGCCGCTGCCAGGTGGCGAGCAGCGCGTGCGACAGCAGCGGCAACGCCCCCGCGTCATGCGTCCCCCGCGGCCCGTCCGCACTCACCTCCCGCACGATGAGCTCCGCCAGCCCCGGCTCCAACTCCAGCCCCACGGCCTTGGCCGGCCCGGTCACCGCCTCCCGCAACTCCGAGGCTGTGAGCGGCCCGAGCACCATGTGCCGGTGCTGCAACGCGTCGGCCAGCTCCGGGTGCGCGAGGCACTGCTCGTAGAAGTCGGCACGTATGCCGAGAACGACGAGAACGGGCGGCGGGTCGCCGGGTTCGGCGGGGGTGCAGGCGGCGTGGAGGAGCTGGACGAAGGTGCGGCGGTCTGCTTCTTCGGGGCAGAGGGTGAAGGTCTCTTCGAACTGGTCGACGATGAGGACGGGCGGGGTGGCGGGGGCGACGGAGTCGGTGGAAGTGCCGGCGCCGGAGGAGCGCTCTGGATCGGCGTCGGCGTCGGCACCGGCATCAGCGCCGGCGCCGGAGGCCTCGCGCCGGGCCCAGGCGAGGACGGCGGCGCGTGTGCGGCGCCCGAAGTCGGCACGGAGCTCCTCGGCGCCGGTTTCGTCCCCGTACTTCGCCCGCCAGCCCGAGCCCGCCACGTCAGCCACGTCCGCCGACCGGACGACATCGGCGAGTTCCGGTATCCGACGGGTCAGTTCGGCAAGCGGATCGGCGCCCGGCACGAGCTGCACCACAGCGCCCGCCGGACCGCTGCTCCCCGCCCCGCCCAGGGCGCCGTTGCGCAGGGCAGTCACCAGACCGGCGTTCAGCAGGGAGGACTTGCCGGCCCCCGAGGCACCGACGAGCATGACGAGACCGCCGGTCTTCTCCACGGCGCGGAGCTGAGCGACCAGCGCGTCGGTACTGCGCTCCCGCCCGAAGAACCACCGGGTGTCCTGCTGCCGGTACGAGGCCAGCCCCCGATAGGGGCACACCCCGCCGGCACCCGCGGGCGCCTCGACCGAAGCCTGGAGGTCCTCCTCTTCCCCTGAGGTGGCCCGCTCCCACAGCCGCTGCCACTGCCCCAGGTCGTACAGCCCGGCGGACACGGGCGTGGGCCGCGCGCGGCGCGCCTGCGGAACCAGGACATGCAGTACGGCTGACAGTGCGGCGAACTGGGCCGGCACGTTCTTGGCCCGACGCCAGTCACTGATCCGCTGAGCGGACACCCGTACGGGACGCCCCCGCTCGTCGACCCGCTGAAGCCGTACGACCGCGTCGGCCACACTCTTGAGCGGCGGGTTGCCGGCCTCCTTGTAGAGCAGCGCGAGCCGTTCCGCGAACGCTGTGCGCGCCGCCGAGTCGGAACTCAAGGCCTCCACTCCCTTACTCCGCCGCTACTCCGCCCCACCTGGTCTTCCGGACCGGAAAACTCACTTTATATGGCTGACCTGCGGCTAAGACGGCGTCCGGAGACCGGATGCTCCTCTCCGGCACGCTCGACTGGCAGGATCATGACGCAATTGCGCATCTCCCGCGCGACGCCCAGGCAGGCCACCAGCCCAGAGCCCGGAGAGACCACTCATGGCGCCGCATGTTCTCGGACACCTTCGACACGATTCTTTTTCGCAGGAACGACGAGCCCCCGACGCCGCCCCAATCCAGCTCGACCCGCACTGACTCGCCGACACGGCACGTCACCCACGGGTCGACACCTCCTCGCCGTTCGGCACCGGTCCCCACGAGGGGAGGGACCGGTGCCGGACGACGCGGCTGAGTGGTGTACCGGCGAGCTCAGGGCTGAGACTGCCCCGGGGCCTCGTACCCCGTCTCTTCATCACCAACGAAGGTCAGAGCTTCACGGCCGCTTCCCAGCGCATCCAGCAGCATGGTGAGCGCCGCGTCGACGCCTTCCGTGGAGCGGCCCACCGGGACCGATGGTGTCCTGGCGGCAGGCATGCGCGGTCGTACGACCCGCTGTCGTCCGTCCTCCGCGTCGACCGCTTCCGCTCAGCTCCTGCGGGCGTCTGCGACGATCCGGTCGACGACGTCCGCGGCCTGCTCCGGGTGTCCCTCCAGCCGGCTTCCGAGGTGCTCCCGGACGGCCACATCGACGCAGGCGCGTACTGCGGGGTTGCCCAGTACTCCGCGGGTGGCGCCCTCGAACGAGGGATGGTCCAGCTTCACGGACACGACCGCCGTCAGGCCCTCGCCGATCCGATCGGCGCTGAAATCGAGGTCCGCCGCCGGCAGCACTCGTCGCTCACGTGCGTAGGCGTTGACCGCGGCCGTCACTCCGTCGCGGAAGCCCAGCAGGTGTGTGCCGCCGCCAGGGGTGGGCCGGCTGTTGGCGAAGCTGCGGACACGCTCTTCAGCTCCTGCAGCGGGTTTCCGTTCCGTGTTGAGGTGGGCATCGCCCCGTTGCGCAACGGCAGTCCGTACCGCGTGTGCCGGAGCCGTCGGTTTCGTCCCAGTCGGTGGCGCTCAGCTCGGCCCAGGTGATCCAAGTTGTGCTGTGGACGCCCTCGGCTCCGCCGTAGGCGGTGAAGTCGGCGTGTACCCCGTCGGATGCGTCTTCCGGCAGGCCGCGTTCCTCGGCGAGTGGCCGGAACCCGAAGGAGTTGCGCACGCCGAAGAGGCAGGCGAGTGCGTCGTAGGCGTTGCCGGTGTTGAGGAGGAACAGGTCGATCGCGGCCGTCCAGACCGCATCCTCGTCGTCCCCGCCCCGGACCTGGGCCCATGGCCTGCACTCGATCATTCCGCTTACGCCGGTGGACATGCTCGGATTCTGGCGGGCAGAGGTGGGGCCTGTCGCCCGGGTTTCATGTCGGCCTCTCCTCGCAGGCGAGATCGGTGGGCCGGGGGATCTTGGACCACGCTGCGGTCCGCGCAACGGGCTGGAAATCGCACCCATAGCAGGAGGCCTGACAGCGCATTGAACACATCCTCCTCTGTCTGGAGGAGGCGGTGCTCAGGGCGGGCCGGCGGACCTGACCGCTCTCGACGTCTGCGTGGTCGAGTTCTGCTTCGCCGGTGTCCCAGACGGTGATGGTGGATCCCGGAATTCTCGTGGCGGGATTTGAACCCACGACCTCTTCGTCCCGAACGCGATCACGGGGGCCTGGGCTTGCCTCGAGGGTCGCCGGCCCGCCTATTCGGCTCCGACACTGTCCATTACGGTCCAGGACCGTCCGATCGCGGCTGTGACGTTCGGCCCCCTGTTTGGCCCCCTGGGAAGTTGCGGTGACGTTGTAGTCGATGCTGGTCAGAGCTGTGATCAGGCAGGGCGACCGACCTTCCGACGTGGCATGACCCCGGACGCCAGTCGCGCGGTCAGCGCCTGGTCTCGTACCTGGTCAGCAGCACGCCGTCGGGAAACGTCCGGGTCTCCACCAGGTTCAGGTTCACCCAGTTGTCCAGGGCTGTGAAGAACGGCGTGCCGCCGCCCACCAGGACCGGATGGGTGACGATCACGTACTCGTCGATCAGCCCGGCCCGCATGGCGGCCGCGGCGAGTGTGGCACCGGCGATGTCCATGGGGCCGCCGTCGTCGGCCTTGAGCCTGGTGATCTCGGTGACCGCGTCGCCGGTGACCAGACGGGTGTTCCAGTCGACCGTGCTGGTCGTAGAGGAGAACACCACCTTCGGCATGTCCCGCCAGCGGCCGGCGTACTCGATCGCCGCCGGTGTGGCACCCGGCTGCTTGTCGGCGGTCGGCCAGTGGGAGCTCATCGTCTCCCACAGCTTGCGCCCGTACAGCGCCAGGCCCGTCGCGTCCACCCGGTCGGACCACCACTGGAACAGCTCGTCGCTCGACACGCTCCAGCCGAGGTCGTCGCCGGGCGCGGCGATGTAGCCGTCCAGGCTCATGTTCATGGCGAAGGTCAGTTTCCGCATGGCGTCAGCCTCCCGTGAGTCGGTATTCGACGTACAGACCAGCACGGCGCGCAAGACTCGTCGGTCAGGCCACACCGAGGGCCAGTTGACCACCACGGAAAGCAGATGCTCCGTCACCGCGGCAGGAAACCGGGCTTCTCCTCTCGCTGACCACGGCATCCCAGTGGAGCGAATCGCGCTCTTGGTTGGGCACAGCAGCCAAGCCACCACGGAAGCGGTCTACCGCAAGCAACTTCGGCCCGTGATCACGCAGGGCGCCGAAGCAATGGATGACATCTTCGCCGAAGATCAGGAAGAGGGGGAGACTGAGGATCGGAAGCGGCGACGCGCTGGCCTGATCAAATTCGTTTGGCCCCCTGTTTGGCCCCCGGGCATGAAAGAGGCCCATTCGCGATCAAGCGAATGGGCCTCTGACCTATGTCGGGGTGGCGGGATTTGAACCCACGACCTCTTCGTCCCGAACGAAGCGCGCTGCCAAGCTGCGCTACACCCCGATGTCGCTGCTGTCGCGGCGACGTCGTTTACTTTAGCCCACGGGTGGCTGGAGACGAAATCCGGTTTTCGTGCGGTGGTGGACCCGGTGGCGGATGGGGTTGGGGCGGGCGTGGTCGAGGGCCACGAGGGCGATGGCCAGGGCGTAGATGGCGAGGCCGATGAGGAGGGCGTTGCCGAGGACGCTCTTGTAGCCGTGCCGGGCCACGTCGAGGAACGGGTAGAGATAGCGGGCCGGCGTGCCGGCCACGAGTAGCTCGCCTCGGGACAAAGTGAACGCCAGGTAGGCGAGGGGGTAGACCAGCCAGGTCGCCGCCGGGCGCAGGTGCAGCTGACCGGGGGCCGTCAGGAGCAGCCAGTCCAGCAGGGCCGCGATGGGCGTCGCCGTGTGCAGGACCTGAGTGGTGATCGCGTGCCAGTCCGTGGGGTTCGCGGCCTCGCCCGTGAGGACGCCGGGGAGGGCGTAGGGGCTCGACTCGTTGGCCAGCAGCAGGTGGTAGACGAGGCCCGTGACCAGGGCGTAGAGCAGCGTGGCGCCCGTCAGTGCGGAGGGCAGGGGGCGACGGGCGGTCCAGGCGCGGCGGGCCGAGAGGATGAAGACCAGGGCCAGCAGGATGTTGGCCTGGATCGCGAAGTGGCTCAGGGCTCGCACAGGGCTGCCGAGGGTCAGTTCGATGGCGACCGCCGCGGCCGCGACCAGGGCGACCAGCAGGCGGTACACGGCTGCCAGGCGGCGGCGGGCGGGGGCCACCACCGCGGTGGCGGGGACGTGGGACGGCAGCAACGCGGGGATGCCCGGTATCGCGGGGAGGTCCGGGATGTCCCTGGGTATCGGGGCTGTCATGCCCTCACGCTAAGCAGGGTGGGCAAAACGGGCGATACGGGTGGTCCGTGCGGGTTACGCCGAGCGGCCCTGCGGGACGGTCCGGCCAGGGGGCGGGGCCAGCTCAGGGGACAGGGTCAGGCCAAGCAAAGCCACGCCGGCCCAGTCAATCCGGGTGGGCCCGGCCGCCGGCCCGCGTATCCGCCCCGAGGCCTCTCCTCTTACCCCGGCCCCACCAGCATCACCGCATCACAGCACCAGCACCAGCCCCTACTCCCGCCCCACCAGCGTCAGCAACGTCGCCTCAGGCGGGCAAGCGAACCGGAACGGCGTGTAGCGGTTCGCGCCGCAGCCTGCCGAGACGTGCAGGTAGGACGTACGGCCCTGAGCCGTGTGCGTGGACAGGCCCTTCACGCGGTCCGTGTCGAGGTCGCAGTTGGTGACCAGGGCGCCGTAGAAGGGGATGCAGAGCTGGCCGCCGTGGGTGTGGCCGGCCAGGATCAGGGGGTAGTCGTCGGCCGTGTAGGAGTCCAGGACGCGCAGGTACGGCGCGTGCACCACGCCGAGCGCGAGGTCGGCGGCGCCCGACGGGCCCCCGGCCACCCGCTCGTAGCGGTCCCTCTTGATGTGCGGGTCGTCGAGGCCGGTGAGCTCCACCGACACGCCCTCGACCTTCAGCGTCCCGCGCGTGTTCGTGAGGTTGAGCCAGCCCGCGGCGTCGAAGCCGTCGCGCAGGTCCTCCCAGGGGTTGTGGATCGCGCCGACGGCGGGCGCGTTGCCGTTCAGGCCGTGGCGGCCCTGGGCCTTCTCCAGCAGATAGCGGGCGGGGTTGCGCAGCTTCGGGCCGTAGTAGTCGTTCGAGCCGAAGACGTACGCCCCCGGGAACTGCATCAGGGGGCCCAGCGCGTCCAGCACCTCCGGTACGCCCTCCGGGTCGGAGAGGTTGTCGCCGGTGTTGATCACGAAGTCCGGGCGCAGGCCTGCCAGCGAGCGCAGCCAGCGCTGCTTCTTGCGCTGGCCGCCGACCATGTGGATGTCGGAGACCTGGAGCACACGCAGCGGACGCATGCCCGCGGGCAGGACGGGGACCGTCACCCGTCGCAGCCGGAAGGAACGGGCCTCGAAACCCGCCGAATACAACAGTCCGGCGGCGCCAACCGCCGTGATGCCCAGGGGTACTCCGTATCGCGCGCGCATACGACCATCGTGTCAGACCGGCGAAGTCCCCGTGCCGGGCCGCCCGCGGTACGGCGTTCTCGCGCAGGCCCCTTGAAATCAACGGGCGTTCCGCGCCCCACACCTGCGACAATCGACGGCATGACCACGCTCAAGTCGAAGCTGCAGGAAGACCTCAACGCCGCGATCAAGGAGCGCGACGAGCTGCGCTCCTCGACGCTCCGGCTGACGCTCGCCGCGATCACCAAGGAGGAGGTCGCGGGCAAGGAGAAGCGCGAGCTCTCCGACGACGAGGTGCAGAAGGTGATCACCCGCGAGGCGAAGAAGCGCCGTGAGGCGGCCGAGGCCTTCGCGCAGGGTGGTCGTGCCGAGTCCGCCGAGCGGGAGAAGGCGGAGGGCGAGGTCCTCGCCACGTACCTGCCGAAGCAGCTCAGCGACGACGAGCTGAACCAGATCGTCGCCCAGGCCGTCGAGGAGGCCAAGGCGGCAGGCGCCGAGGGCCCGCGGGCCATGGGCGCCGTCATGAAGATCGTGAACCCGAAGGTGGCGGGCCAGGCGGAGGGCGGCCGCGTGGCCGCGGCGGTCAAGAAGCTGCTCGCCGGCTGACACTTACGGCACGGCGGGCGGGCGGTGTGGCCACCGACCGCTCCGCCTCTGACGACAGGCGGCCCCTGTCCCTTCGTACGAAAGGACAGGGGCCGTCCCCTTTCTCAAGGCCGCGTCAGCCGCGCCCGCCTGTGCCGCCGCCGTTCGACTGCCCCTGCCACCAGCCCTCGGGGATCGAGAAGGAGGGCGACGGGGACGTACCGCCGTCCGCGCCGCCATTGTTGCCGCCGCCGTTGTTGTTCCCGCCGCCGATCAGGCCGCCGATGAACTCGTCGCCGTTGTTCCCGTCGTCGTTGCCGTTCTCGTCGCCGTCCTCGTCCTCGTCACCCCGGCCGCGATCCGGCTTGTCCTCCGGGATGTCGACGGTGTTGAAGCTCTCGTCGGGCTTGCCGTCGAGGGCGCCGTTCATGGCGTCCCGCCAGATCGGGCCCGGGACCCGGCCGCCGTAGACGAGGTCGTGGTACTGGCCGCCGATGTAGATGTTCCGCATCTTGACCTTCTGGGTGGCGCTGCCGACCCAGACGGCGCCCGAGAGGTTCGGCGTGTAGCCGACGAACCAGGCGTTGCGGCGCTCGTCCGTCGTACCCGTCTTACCGGCGCTCTGGCGGTTGGTGAGACCGGCCTCCTTGCCGGTGCCGGAGTCGACCACGCCCTGGAGCAGGGTGTTGATGGTGTCGGCGGTCTGCTCGGACATCGCCCGTGAGCACGTCGACTTGGGCACCTCGAGCGACTTCTGCTCCCCGCCGACCTTCTGCGAGATCGACTCGATGGCGATCGGCGTGCAGTACATGCCGCGGGAGGCGAAGGCGGCGTACGCGCTCGCCATCGTCAGCGGGGAGAGGCCGATCGAGCCGAGGGTGACCGAGGGGGTCTCCGGGAGCTTGTCGCCGTTGCCCTGCCGGACCTGCAGCTTGTCGGTGATGTTGACCACCGGGCACAGGCCGATGTCGGCGACCATCTGCACGAAGTAGGTGTTGACCGACAGCTCCATCGCCTTCCGCAGGCGGTAGGGGCCGCGCTCCGATTCGGCTTCGTTCTCCAGCTTCTCGCCGTTCAGGTTGGTCCACGGCTTGCTGTCGCACGTCTGGACCGGGCTCGGGTACTCCATCTCGTACGGCGACGGGTACTCCTGCGTCGGCGGGCGCCCTTCCTCCAGCGCGGCCGCCGCGACGAACGGCTTGAACGTCGAACCGGTCGGGAAGCCGAAGTTGGAGCCGCCGTAGGCCGCGTCGACGGAGTAGTTGTACTCGGTCTCGTTCTTGCCGTAGCCGTACGGCTTCGACTGGCCCATGCCGAGGATCTTGCCGGTGCCGGGCTCGACGAGGGTGGTCGCGGCGGCGACCTTGTCGTCCTGGTTGACGTGGTCCTTGAGCGAGGCCTGGACCGACTCCTGGGCCTGCGGGTCGAGGGTCGTCGTGATGGTCAGGCCGCCGCGGTTCCAGATCTTGGCGCGGGCCTCGCGGTTCTTGCCGAAGACCGGTTCGCTGAGGAAGACCCTCTCGACGTACTGGCAGAAGAAGCCGGCGCCCTTGACCGCGGTGATGCAGCCGTTGTTGGGCTTGCTGACCTTCAGGCCGAGCGGTGCCTCCTTGGCCTTGTCGGCATCCGCCTGGGAGACGTCGCCGACATCGGCCATGCGCTGCAGGACGATGTTGCGCCGCTTGGTGGCCTCGGCCTCGTCGTTGACCGGGTCGTAGCGGCTCGGCGACTGGACGATGCCCGCGAGCAGGGCCGCTTCCTGGAGCTCGAGGTCCTTGGCGGACTTGGAGAAGTAGCGCTGGGACGCGGCCTCGACACCGTACGCCTGCTGGCCGAAGAACGTGATGTTCAGGTAGTTCTCGAGGATCTTCTTCTTGCCGAGTTCCTCCTCGACCTGGATCGCGTACTTCAGCTCCTTGATCTTGCGGCCGAGGGTCTGCTGGGTGGCCTGCGCGACCTTCGTCGCGTCGTCGCCGGCCTCCTCGACGAAGACGTTCTTCACGTACTGCTGGGTGAGCGTGGACGCGCCCTCGGTGACGCCGCCGCTCTGCGCGTTGCGGTTGAGGGCGCGCAGGACGCCCTTCAGGTCGACCGCGCCATGCTGGTAGAAGCGGGCGTCCTCGATCGCGACGATCGCCTTCTGCATGTAGGGCGAGATGTCCTTGAGGTCGACCACCGTACGGTCGCGCGAGTAGACCGAGGCGATCTGGTCGCCCTTGGCGTCCAGGATCGTGGTGCGCTGGCTCAGCGGTGGCGTCTTGAGACTGACCGGGAGCTCGTCGAAACTCTCGACCGAACCCTTGGCCGCGAGCCCCAGCGCGCCGACGGCGGGCAACGCGATACCGGCCAGCACGGCTCCCGCGAGCACACTGACACCGAGGAACTTGGCGGCCTGTTGCGTTGGCGACAGCCCACCGCCCGAGCGCTTCTTTGGCATGGGGGCAGCCTAAACCGTAGAGATGAGCGAACCGAGGGCCGACCGTGCGCGAGCAGAGCACGCTCGCGGATGCAGCCCATTCGCCGGACAGGCATGCAGGCGTTGGCCTAAGCTGCTCTCAACTGTCACAGCAGTGCGGCCACGTATCAATACGTCCGGCGACCCCGAATCGTTCCGGAGGTTCCTCACTTTTTTGGTGGGGACGTGTCCGAATCCGCCTTGTGTGTCATCCGGCGTCCGTTGTGACTCAACAGAACTGTCCCGGTTTGCCGGGAAAGTCACGCATGTCGCCAGCTCACTCCCCCGGGTGATCTGCCGCTTACGCATAGTCCGTTCGGGCCATTCAAGATTGGGCCCGAAGGGGGTGTTGCGCTGTGCCCACCTTCCGTAACGTCCTCAACTGGCGGCGGTGAATATGCCGCTGCCGCCGTGGGGGAGCCTCGATTCGGGAGAGGACGGCGCCGGTATGGGCTGGGTAGTCGACTGGAGTGCGCAGGCGGCCTGCCGCACTACCGATCCGGATGAACTGTTCGTTCAGGGAGCAGCGCAGAACAGGGCCAAGGCGGTGTGCACCGGATGCCCGGTGCGCACGGAGTGCCTGGCGGACGCGCTGGACAACCGCGTCGAGTTCGGCGTGTGGGGAGGGATGACCGAGCGGGAGCGCCGTGCGCTGCTGCGCAGGCGGCCCACCGTGACCTCCTGGCGGCGGCTGCTGGAGACCGCACGCACGGAGTACGAGCGGGGCGCGGGCATCCTGCCGCTCGACGACGACCAGGTGTACGAGGACTTCGCGGCGGTGAGCTGAGGGGACAGGGCTGAGGGGGCCAGGAAGGCCTCCTCCCGGAACTTCCTCAGGTGCCGGCCGCGGGGTCGGGCAGCTCCGGCCGATGGGCCGCGAGCCGGTTTCCGATGTCCCGCAGTCCCGCGAGGTCATGGACATCGCCGGGCAGTGCGGCCACCTCGGCCACCGCCACCTCGGGGTGCAGTGAGGTGAAGCGGTCACGCGTGCGCTGCTCACGGGAGAGCAGCTGCATGCGCTCGGAGTGCAGCCTCAGCAGACCTGCGGTGAGTTGGTCGACGGACCGCTCCACATGCCCGGTGGCCGATGGTGGAGCGACGGGCTGCGGCTCGCCCATGGCTGCGGTGCGCTCCGTGTCCGGGGCGGGGGAGCCTGCCTCAGGAGCGGCGGGAGAGCCTTCTTCGGGAGCCGATTCTGAACTCTCGTACGTGTCGGGGGAGTTACGAAGTCCAGCTTTCCCGCCCTCCTGATCCACAATGCCGGGCTCTTCAAGATTTTCCGCGGCGGCGAGCGCCCGCTCGGCCGACAGCCGGGCGGCGCCGCTGCCGTGGACCCGGTTGAGCACCAGACCGGCGAGCGGCATGTCCTCGGCGGCCAGCCGCTCCACGAAGTAGGCGGCCTCGCGCAGCGCGTCCCGCTCCGGCGCGGCCACCACCAAGAACGCCGTCCCGGGCGCCTGGAGCAGCTTGTACGTCGCGTCCGCGCGCGTCCGGAACCCGCCGAACATGGAGTCCATCGCGGCCACGAAGGTCTGTACGTCCTTCAGCAGCTGGCCGCCGAGCAGCTTGCCCAGCGCGCCCGTCATCATCGACATGCCGACGTTCAGGAACTTCATCCCCGCACGGCCGCCCACCTTCGCCGGGGCCAGCAGGACGCGGATCAGCTTGCCGTCCAGGAACGAGCCGAGCCGCTTGGGTGCGTCCAGGAAGTCCAGCGCTGAGCGGGACGGCGGCGTGTCGACGACGATGAGGTCCCACTCGTCCCGGGCGCGCAGCTGCCCGAGCTTCTCCATCGCCATGTACTCCTGCGTGCCCGCGAAGCCCGCCGAGAGCGACTGGTAGAAGGGGTTGCCCAGGATCGCGGCCGCCCGCTCGGGGTCCGCGTGCGCCTCGACGATCTCGTCGAAGGTGCGCTTCATGTCGAGCATCATCGCGTGCAGCTCGCCCTGACCCTCGACGCCCTTCACCCGGCGCGGGGTGTTGTCCAGGGAGTCGATGCCCATCGACTGGGCGAGCCTGCGGGCCGGGTCGATGGTGAGGACGACCACCTTGCGCCCGCGCTCGGCGGCCCGCAGTCCCAGCGCCGCCGCGGTCGTGGTCTTGCCGACGCCGCCCGAGCCGCAGCACACCACGATGCGGGTCTTCGGGTCGTCGAGCAGCGGGTCGAGGTCGAGCGCGCGCGTGGGGGACAGGTGAGAGGTGCGCGCGGCGTCGGTCGCCTGGGCGGATTCCGGACGGCTCATGACATCCCCTGCTTCCGACGCTGACGCTCCTGACATACGACGTGCCGGTCCCGCCGTACGGCGGGATGCTCCCGCCTGCTGAACGGACCCGTGTCCCGCCCGCTGAACGGACTCATGTCCTGTCTGGAGAACGGACTCATGACAGGCCCTGTTCCCGCAGCTCGCCCGCGAGTTCGTACAGGCCGGCCAGGTCCATGCCCTCGGCGAGCAGCGGCAGTTCGTGCACCGGCAGCCCCAACTCGTCCAGGGCCGCCCGCTGCTCCTGCTCCAGCGCGTACCGCTCGGCGTACTCGTCGGCCTGCCCCAGCAGCGGGTCCACCAGCCGCTCGGCGTTCCCGCCGCGCCGTGCCCCGCCCAGCCCGGCGGAGGACAGCGACTTGGCGACGGCGGCGCGCGGCACACTGCGTACGAGTTCCAGGTCGGTGGCGTCCAACACCTCCGGCCGCACCATGTTCACGATGATCCGCCCCACCGGCAGCCGTGCCGCCCGCAGCTCGGCGATCCCGTCCGCGGTCTCCTGTACGGGCATCTCCTCCAGCAGCGTCACCAGGTGCACGGCCGTCTCCGCCGACTTCAGCACCCGCATCACGGCCTGAGCCTGATTGTGTATCGGCCCTATCCGGGCGAGCCCTGCCACCTCGTCGTTGACGTTGAGGAAGCGGGTGATGCGCCCGGTGGGAGGCGCGTCCATGACGACACAGTCGTAGATGAACCGCCCGGCCTTGTCCTTGCGCCGCACGGCCTCACACGCTTTGCCGGTCAGGAGTACGTCCCTCAGCCCCGGCGCGACGGTGGTGGCGAAGTCGATCGCGCCGAGCTTCTTCAGGGCCCGGCCCGCACCGCCCATTTTGTAGAACATCTGGAGGTAGTCCAGAAGGGCCAGTTCGGGGTCTATGGCGAGGGCATACACCTCCCCGCCCCCTGGAGCGACGGCGATCTTCCGCTCCTCGTAGGGCAGCGCCTCTGTTTCGAAGAGCTGCGCGATGCCCTGCCTGCCCTCGACCTCGACGAGAAGCGTCCGCTTCCCCTCCGTGGCGAGGGCGAGCGCGAGCGCGGCGGCGACCGTGGTCTTTCCGGTCCCGCCCTTGCCGCTGACTACCTGGAGCCTGCTCACGTCTTCGAGCCTAACCAGTCGGTGCGCAAGCTACGCGACAGCCTGTGGACAAAGTGACCGCGGTCGGCCGCATGACCCTCGCCGGGCAGCGGATAAAGTCGGCCACATGACCAAGTGGGAATACGCAACCGTGCCGCTGCTCGTCCACGCCACGAAGCAGATTCTGGACACCTGGGGCGAGGACGGCTGGGAGCTCGTCCAGGTCGTGCCCGGGCCGAACAACCCCGAGCAGCTCGTGGCCTACCTGAAGCGGGAGAGGCAGGCATGAGCGCGGTCGAGGAGAAGCTTGCCGAGCTGGGCCTGACGCTGCCGGAGGTCGTGCCTCCGCTGGCCGCGTACCAGCCGGCCGTCCAGTCCGGCGTGTACGTCTACACCGCCGGCCAGCTGCCCATGGTGGAGGGCAAGCTCCCGGTCACCGGCAAGGTGGGCGCGGAGGTCACCGCCGAGGAGGCCAAGGACCTCGCCCGTACGTGCGCTCTGAACGCCCTCGCGGCCGTGAAGTCGGTGGCGGGCGACCTGGACCGCATCACGCGCGTGGTGAAGGTCGTGGGCTTCGTTGCCTCCGCCCCGGACTTCACCGGCCAGCCCGGCGTTCTCAACGGCGCGAGCGAACTGCTCGCCCAGGTGCTGGGCGACAAGGGCGTCCACGCGCGCAGTGCGGTCGGCGTGGCCGTGCTTCCGCTGGACGCTCCGGTCGAGGTCGAGGTCCAGGTGGAGCTGACCGGGGCCTAGGCGACGGCGTTGGCGCAGGCCTTCGGCGGTGCGGCTGTCGTGCGGCCCGCCGCCGGGTGCCGGCCGCACGGACAGGTTGAACATCGCCGAACGGCACCGTAAATGAGCTGCCCGCCACCTTCCCGGCAGGGCACAGTGGGCCCATGGCCGAAACCGTCCTGCGACGCGGGCTCGACGCCCAGGGGTACATCGCGCGCGAGGGGGCGCTCGGGCGCGTTCCCCATACGTTCCGGCCCGTCGTCGCCGCCGCGCGCGACCGCCTGTTGGATGTGTTCGGGGCGCGGCTGCACAGCGCCTACCTCTATGGGTCGATTCCGCGCGGCACCGCGCGCGTGGGGCGCAGCGACCTGGATCTGCTGCTCGCGCTGCGCGAGGAGCCGACCGAGGCGGACCGCACGGACGCGCGCAGGCTCGACGAGGCGCTCGACAAGGAGTTCGCGCAGATCGACGGGGCGGGGACGCTGCTCAGCAGCGGCACGCAGCTGCTGAGCGACCTGGAGCGGTACGACGGCGGGTGGTTCGTCGCCTGCCTGTGTACGCCCCTTCTGGGGGACGATCTCGCCGAGTATCTGCCGCGCTACCGGCCCGACTCGCTGCTCGCGCGCGAGACGAACGGCGATCTCGGGCTGCTGCTGCCGCGGTGGCGGGCGCGGATCGCCGGGGCCGAGGACAGCGATGACGCCCGACGGCCGCTCGTCCGGTTCATGTCACGGCATCTGGTGCGGACCGGGTTCACCCTCGTCATGCCTTGCTGGGGCGGATGGACCAGCGATCTGGTGGAGATGGCGGAAGCCTTCGGCTCGTACTATCCCGCGCGGGCCGAGCAGATGCGGGCCGCGGCCCTGCTCGGGTGGGAACCGACCGGCGACGCGGCTGTCCTGCGGTCGTACGTCGAGGATCTCGGCCCGTGGCTCGCGCAGGAGTATGCGCGCGTGCACGGCGTCAAAGCCCCCCGGCCCGACTGAAGACGCTCGGAAGGCAGCTCTCGGCTCGACGGGACGAGCCCGTCAGATGAGCCCGTGCTCCTCCAGGTAGTCCAGCTGCGCCCGTACCGACAACTCGGCCGCGGGCCACAGGGACCGGTCCACATCCGCGTACACGTGGGCGACGACCTCGGCCGGGGTGCCGTAGCCGTCCTCGACCGCCGTCTCGACCTGGGCGAGGCGGTGCGCGCGGTGGGCGAGGTAGAACTCGACGGCGCCCTGGGCGTCATCGAGCACCGGGCCGTGACCCGGGAGGACGGTGTGCACGCCGTCGTCGACCGTGAGGGACCGGAGCCGCCGCAGGGTGTCCAGGTAGTCGCCCAGACGGCCGTCGGGGTGCGCCACGACCGTGGTGCCGCGCCCCAGGATCGTGTCGCCGGTCAGGACGGCCCGGTCGGCCGGAAGGTGGAAGGAGAGCGAGTCGGCTGTGTGGCCGGGCGTCGGGACGACCCGCAACTCCAGGCCGCCGATGTCGACCACGTCCCCGGCGCCGAGCCCCTCGTCGCCGAGCCGCAGCGCCGGGTCGAGGGCACGCACGTGTGTGGCGGTCAGTTCGGCGAAGCGTACGGCGCCCTCGGCGTGGTCCGGGTGGCCGTGGGTGAGCAGCGTCAGGGCGATGCGCTTGCCGGCCTTCTCGGCCGTGTCGACGACATTGCGCAGGTGTCCCTCGTCCAGCGGGCCCGGGTCGACCACGACGGCCAGGTCCGAGTCGGGCTCGGACAGCAGCCAGGTGTTGGTGCCGTCCAGGGTCATCGCGGAGGGGTTGGGCGCGAGGATGTTGACGGCGCGGGCGGTGGCGGGCCCGGAGAGGACCCCGCCTCGCGGCTGGCCGGGGAGGGCTGCTGCGTCCGTCATACGAGGGGGCCTTCCAGGGCTGTCGGCACGGCGGGAACGTCGGGAACCGCGGGCGCTGCGGACAATGCGGGCAAGGTCATGCCGGGGCTCCGCCGGTCGGGATGTGTTTGGTGAACTCGTCGTGGCCCGGCCAGGACAGCACGATCTCGCCGTCTTCGAGGCGGGCCTGCGCCAGGACGGGCGTGAGGTCGCGGCCGGGAGCGGCGGCGAGAGCCTCAGCGGCGCTGTCGTACGGGGTCAGCTGGCGCAGCGTGGCGATGGTGGGCGGCATCATCAGCAGCTCGCCCTTGTCGTACGAGGCGGCGGCCTCCGCAGGACGGATCCAGACCGTGCGGTCGGCCTCCGTGGAGGCGTTGCGGGTGCGCTGGCCCTCAGGGAGGGCGGCGACGAAGAACCACGTGTCGTAGCGGCGGGGTTCGAACTCCGGGGTGATCCAGCGGGTCCAGGCACCCAGCAGATCCGAACGCAGCACCAGTCCCCGGCGGTCCAGGAACTCGGCGAACGACATGTCTCGGGCCACCAGGGCGGCACGGTCCGCCTCCCAGGCCTCGCCGGTGGTGTCACCGACCACGGAATCGTGGGTGGGGCCGGCGAGCAGGACCCCCGCCTCCTCGTACGTCTCCCGCACGGCCGCGCAGACGATCGCCTGGGCCGCCGCCTCGTCGACACCGAGGCGCTGTGCCCACCACGCGCGCGTGGGGCCCGCCCAGCGGATCTGCTGCTCGTCGCGCGGATCGACGCCGCCGCCCGGGTAGGCGTACGCCCCGCCCGCGAAGGCCATGGACGCTCGGCGGCGCAGCATGTGCACGGCCGGGCCGGTGTCGGCGTCCCTGAGCAGCATGACGGTGGCCGCGCGTTTCGGGGCGGCGGGGGTGAGGTGTCCTTCCGCAAGCGCGCGGATTCGGTCCGGCCACTCCGGTGGGTACCACTGCCCGTTTGCCATGGGCGGAGGCTATCTCCTGGTGCGCAGATGTTCGAGGGGTGGCCGGTCAGGGGGCAGTCGAACGCGCCGGGGCCCCGCCTCACGGAGAGACGGGGCCCCGGCGTCGTACGGCTCGGTGCACCTGGCGGCGCCGACCCGGTGTGCCTAGCGCGAGCGCTTGGCCAGTCGTTCCACGTCCAGCAGGATCACCGCGCGGGCCTCCAGGCGGAGCCAGCCGCGCTGTGCGAAGTCGGCCAGCGCCTTGTTGACCGTCTCGCGGGAGGCGCCGACCAGCTGGGCCAGCTCCTCCTGCGTCAGGTCGTGCACGACGTGGATGCCCTCCTCGGACTGCACGCCGAAGCGGCGCGAGAGGTCCAGGAGCGCGCGGGCCACGCGGCCGGGGACGTCCGAGAAGACGAGGTCCGACATCGCGTCGTTGGTGCGGCGCAGCCGGCGCGCGACGGCGCGCAGCAGCGCCGTGGCCACCTCGGGGCGGGCGTTCAGCCAGGGCTGGAGGTCGCCGTGGCCCAGGCCCAGCAGCTTGACCTCGGTCAGCGCGGTGGCGGTCGCCGTGCGCGGGCCCGGGTCGAAGAGGGACAGCTCGCCGATGAGCTCTCCGGGGCCGACGACGGCGAGCATGTTCTCGCGGCCGTCGGGGGACGTCCGGTGAAGCTTGACCTTGCCCTCGGTGACGACGTAGAGCCGATCGCCCGGGTCGCCCTCGTGGAACAGTGAGTCGCCACGCGCGAGGGTCACCTCACTCATGGAGGCGCGCAGTTCCGCGGACTGCTCGTCGTCGAGAGCCGCGAAGAGCGGATTGCGCCGCAGAGGGTCGTCCACGAGTTCTCTCCTTGTCGACCTGCTCAGGGGATCGCTCCCCCACGTACCAGGGGACCGTGCTCCCCATTTTGCCGGACGGTCCAAACAGTGTGATCTGTCACAAGGATGCCGCACAGGTGTCCCGAGGTAAGCGGCAGGGGTCCAATTGGGGGCCGATCTTCAGGGTCCGGGGCGGATGTCAGTGTCGGGCTTTAGGCTGGCCGGGTGTCCAAATCGCCGGTGAGAGCACAGGCCAAGGGGGCTGGGCGGGTGGTTGTACGTCGGGATTCCGCTGTGGGCGAACAGGACCCTGGTGGTGGAAGGAAAACGACAAAAGCGGCGAAAAAGGCGCCGGGTGAGACGGTGCCGCGTGGCGAGAAAGCGGCGGTGAAATCGAACGCTGCTGAGAAGGGCGCGAGCGGGAAACAGTCGGGCGGCGCCGAGGCGCCGACGGGTGCGAAGAAGGCTGCGCCTGCCAAGAAGGCTGCGCCTGGCAAGAAGGCCGCGCCTATCAAGGAGGCCGCAGCCGCGAAGAAGTCGACCGCCGCCAAGAAAGCCACGCCGGCCAAGAAAGCCGCTCCCGCGAAGAAGACGGCCAGCGCCAAGAAGACGGCTAGCGCGAAGAAGACGGCGCCTGCGAAGAAATCGAGCGCGGCGAGGGCGAGCACGAAGAGGGCGATCAGTAAGAAACCGGCCATCGTCCCCGAGAAGGGCACCGCCTCGGTGAAGGGCGCGTCTGCCGTCAAGACCGTCACCCCGAAGCCTCCCACGGCCGAGTCCCGCACCGCCCTCGTCCGTCGCGCCCGCCGTATCAACCGTGAGCTCGCCGACGTCTACCCGTACGCCCACCCCGAACTGGACTTCGACAACTCGTTCCAGCTCCTGGTCGCCACGGTCCTGTCCGCCCAGACCACCGACCTGCGCGTCAACCAGACGACGCCCGCGCTCTTCGGCAAGTACCCGACTCCGGAGGATCTGTCGGCCGCCAACCCGGAGGAGGTCGAGGAGATCCTCCGTCCGTGCGGTTTCTTCCGGGCGAAGACCAAGTCGGTGATGGGCCTGTCGAAGGCGCTGGTGGAGAACCACGGCGGCGAGGTCCCGGGCCGGCTCGAGGACCTGGTCAAGCTGCCCGGCGTCGGCCGCAAGACGGCCTTCGTCGTCCTCGGCAATGCCTTCGGCCGTCCCGGTATCACCGTGGACACGCACTTCCAGCGGCTGGTGCGGCGCTGGCAGTGGACCGAGCAGACGGATCCCGACAAGATCGAGGCCGAGATCGCCGCACTGTTCCCCAAGGGCGACTGGACGGACCTCTCGCACCACGTCATCTGGCACGGCCGCCGCATCTGCCACGCCCGTAAGCCCGCGTGCGGCGCCTGCCCCATCGCGCCGCTCTGCCCGGCCTACGGCGAGGGCGAGACCGACCCGGAGAAGGCGAAGAAGCTCCTCAAGTACGAGAAGGGCGGCTTCCCCGGCCAGCGCCTCAAGCCCCCGCAGTCCTACCTCGACGCGGGAGGCAAGCCGGCCCCGCCGCTGGGGGCCGGATGACGCGGCCGAGCGGGCGGGCTGCTGGGGTACCGGTGCGCGGTCGTGCGGCGGGCGGGTGTGCGGGTCGGTCGGAACGATCTAGGTGCCGTCGGGCGTTGGACTGGGCAGGACGAGGGGGGTGGCGATGACGCGGGCGAGCGATACACAGGGCGGGCCGGTGGTGCTCAGCACCGAAGGGCTGCCGGCCTGGCTGGCCCCGGTGGTGCGGGTGGTGGAGACGGTCGAGCCGGTGCAGCTGAGCCGCTTCCTGCCGCCGGAGGACGGCGCGGGGCGCCAGTCGGCCGTGCTGATCCTCTTCGGCGAGGGCGAGCGCGGGCCCGAGCTGCTGCTGATGGAGCGCGCCAGCTCACTGCGCTCCCACGCCGGACAGCCCTCCTTCCCGGGCGGCGCCCTCGACCCCGAGGACGGCGACCCGCAGGCCGACGGGCCGCTGCGAGCTGCTCTGCGCGAGGCCGAGGAGGAGACCGGTCTCGATCCCGGCGGCGTCCAGCTCTTCGGTGTGCTGCCCAAGCTGTACATCCCGGTGAGCGGCTTCGTCGTGACGCCCGTGCTGGGCTGGTGGCGCGAGCCGAGCCCGGTCGACGTCGTCGATCCGAACGAGACGGCCCGCGTCTTCACCGTCCCCGTGGCGGATCTCACGGACCCGGACAACCGCGCCACGACCGTCCACCCCAGCGGGCACCGAGGTCCGGCATTTCTGGTCGAATCGGCCCTGGTCTGGGGCTTCACGGCCGGCATCATCGACCGTCTGCTGCACTACTCGGGCTGGGAGCAGCCCTGGGACAGAAGCAAGCAGGTCCCGCTCGACTGGCGGTCATGACAGGGTGGCCTCCGTGAATGTGCTGGACATCCTGTTGCTGGTCGCCGCCGTGTGGTTCGCGATCGTGGGCTACCGCCAGGGCTTCGTCGTCGGCATCCTGTCGGTGATCGGCTTCCTCGGCGGCGGTCTCGTGGCCGTGTACCTCCTCCCGGTCATCTGGGACGCGTTGACCGACAACGCCGAGGTGAGTACGACCGCCGCCGTCGTCGCGGTCGTCGTGGTCATCGTCTGCGCGTCCGTCGGCCAGGCCCTGACCACCCACCTCGGCAACAAGCTGCGCCGGTACATCACCTGGTCCCCGGCCCGCGCCCTGGACGCGACCGGCGGCGCCCTCGTCAACGTCGTCGCGATGCTGCTGGTGGCCTGGCTCATCGGCTCCGCCCTCGCCGGGACCACCCTGCCGACGCTCGGCAAGGAGGTTCGCAGCTCCAAGGTGCTGCTCGGCGTCTCACAGGCCCTGCCCGACCAGGCGGACACCTGGTTCGCGGACTTCTCCACGGTCCTGGCGCAGAACGGCTTCCCGCAGGTCTTCAGCCCGTTCTCGAACGAGCCGATCAACGAGGTCAAGCCGCCCGACCCGGCCCTGGCGGGCAGCCCGGTGGCCGCCCGCGCCCAGCGCTCCATCGTCAAGGTCATGGGCACGGCGACGAGTTGCGGCAAGGTGCTGGAGGGCACCGGCTTCGTCTTCGCCGACCGCCGCGTCATGACCAACGCGCACGTCGTCGGCGGCGTCGACGAACCCACCGTCCAGATAGGCGGCGAGGGCAGGAAGTACGACGCCACCGTCGTCCTCTACGACTGGGAGCGCGACATCGCCGTACTCGACGTGCCCGACATGGCCGCGCCCGCACTGCAGTTCACGGCCACCGACGCCGAGAGCGGCGACAGCGCGATCATCGCGGGCTTCCCGGAGAACGGGGCGTACGACGTGCGTGCCGCGCGGGTGCGCGGACGCCTGCCGGCCAACGGCCCGGACATCTACCACCGCGGCACCGTGCGCCGTGACGTCTACTCGCTGTACGCGACGGTGCGTCAGGGCAACTCGGGCGGCCCGCTGCTCACGCCCGAGGGCAAGGTGTACGGCGTGGTGTTCGCCAAGTCCCTCGACGACGCCGAGACCGGTTACGCGCTCACCGCGGACGAGATCCAGGAGGACATCGTCAAGGGGCGTACCGCCAACCAGCAGGTGGACAGCGACAGCTGCGCGCTGTAGGCCCGGGTGCCGAAGGGCTGCTGGGCGCCGCCGGTGTCAGGTGCGCGGGTGGCGCAGCCGCACCGAGACCCAGCGGGCCCGGCGGCGCAGAATGCGCGGAATGCCCACCCGGAGGTCCGAGCCCGGCATCTGCGGGGCGGTACCTCGCTGGTGGGAGCTCAGCCCACCGGCCGAGCGGCGATTGCGTGCTGCGTCACTGTAGTCGTGCGTCCAGCCCATACCCCGACGTCTGCCCCTGCCCCATGGTCGATAACCGCCCCCAGGGCCCCCAATTGGCCTATGCGCCAGGCAATTGGCTGTTCGTAGTACACCTGTTCAGATCCGGATACCGGGCGCATCGGCGCGGTCACCGATCGGGTTCGGGATCTTTCAGCCAGTTGATCAGTTCGGTGGAGAAAGCGACCGGGTCTTCCTCGTGCGGGAAGTGCCCGAGCCCGTCGAACAGCCGCCACCGGTACGGCGCTTCGACGTACTCGCCGGAGCCGGCCGCGCTGCGCGTACGCATCACGGGGTCGAGCGAGCCGTGCAGATGCAGCGTCGGGACGCGCACCGGGCGCTTCATGCGCCGGTTGAACTGGATGCCGTCGGGGCGGGCCAGCGAGCGCACCATCCAGCGGTACGGCTCGATGGAGCAGTGCGCGGTCGACGGGATGCAGATCGCGCGGCGGTACGTCTCCACCGCCTCGTCGTCCGGCAGGCGCGGGCCCGACCAGTCCCGGACCAGCCGCGCGACGAGCGCCCCGTCGTCGGCGGTCAGCTGCCGCTCGGGAACCCAGGGCCGCTGAAACCCCCAGATGTAGGAACTCGCACTCGTCTGCTTGACGTCCGAGAGCATCGCCGAACGCCAGCGCCGCGGGTGTGGCATGGAGGCGACCGCGAGCCGCCGTACGAGCTTGGGGCGCATCACGGCCGCCGTCCACGCCAGGTATCCGCCGAGGTCGTGTCCGACCAGCGCGGCGTCGGGCTCACCGAGCGAGCGGACCACGCCGGTGATGTCGAGGGCGAGGTTGGCCGGGTCGTAACCGCGCGGGGTGCGGTCGCTGCCGCCGACGCCCCTGAGGTCCATCGCCACCGCCCGGAAGCCCGCATCGGCGAGGGCGACGAGTTGGTGCCGCCAGGTCCACCAGAACTGCGGGAAGCCGTGCAGGAGCAGCACCAGCGGGCCGTCGCCCATCTCGGCGATGTGGAAGCGCGCACCATTGGCGGCCACGTCCCTGTGTGTCCAGGGACCATCGGGTCGTACGACCGAGGCAGGTTGCGCCGAGGGGGTGGCGGGATCCGTCATGACGACGAGCGTGCCACAGCCTCGATGGCGGCGGGCGCCCGGTCCTCCAGCTCCGGTGCCGTCGCCGGGGCCGGACGGGGATGCGGCTTGGCGTTCTGCAGGACGCCCGCCGTCTCCTTCACCGAGGCGGCGACCTTCTGCGGACCCTGGCTCTTCTTGGCCTTCTTCGCGAACACGACCCCGACCAGCGCGAGGACGAGGGCGACGAGGACGTTCGCCGCGAAGGACAGCACGAAGCAGATCGCGAGGTTCCAGTCGCTCCAGGTCCGAATGCCGTACGCGAGGGCGAAGTTCAGCATCGGCAGCGAGAACACCAGCACCGCGGCGGCCACCGTGAACGCGCCGCCGCTCGTCGCGCCGCGCTTGACGTCCTGCTTGAGCTGCGCTTTCGCCAGTGCGATCTCGTCGTGCACCAGCGCCGACATCTCGGTCGTCGCCGAGGCGAACAGCTGGCCGATGCTGCGTTCGGTGCCGACCGGGCTGCCGTCGGGTGCGCTCATCGCGGGGTCTCCCTCGTAGTCACGGTTCCGTCTTCTGCCTGACTGGGTGCGGTTCCGTCTTTTGTGCCGTCCCGTCAGATCATGCCCGACGCTGCTCCTCCTCGCCTGCCCCGCCCGCCACTTCGGCAAGCGCGTGGCGTGCGGCGACCTGCTCCTCGGCGATACGACGGTGCTCGGCGGCCTTGCGGTCGTGGATGGCGGCCATCCGCAGGTGGTACTCCGGAGTGTCCTCCTCGTAGATGTCCGGAATGCCGCTCTCGTCCTCGTCGCGCTCCTCGGCTTCGACCATCGCGCGGTACTTGGCGTTCCGGATCTTCAGCAGCACCGTCGCCAGAATCGCCGCGATGAGGGAGCCCATCAGCACGGCGGCCTTGACCTCGTCGGTCAGTGTGGCGTCGCCCCCGAAGGCGAGCTCCCCGATGAGCAGCGAGACGGTGAAGCCGATGCCGGCGAGGGTCGCCACGGCGAACACGTCCGCCCACTCCAGGTCGTCGCTGAGCGAAGCCTTGGTGAAACGTGCCGTCAGCCAGGTGCCGCCGAAGATCCCGATCGTCTTGCCGACGACGAGCCCCAGGATCACGCCCAGCGTCTCCGGCTGGACGAACACATCGCCGAGCGCACCGCCGGAGACGGCCACGCCGGCGCTGAACAGCGCGAACAGCGGCACGGCCAGGCCCGCCGACAGGGGGCGTACAAGGTGCTCGATGTGCTCGCCGGGGGAGTGCTCCTCGCCCTCGCGCCGGGTGCAGCGCAGCATCAGGCCCATTGCCACGCCCGCGATGGTGGCGTGGACGCCGCTGTTGTACATCAAGGCCCAGATGACGAGGGCGAGCGGAACGTACACGTACCACCCGCGTACGCCCTTCCTCAGCAACAGCCAGAAGACGCCGAGCCCGACGACGGCACCGCCCAGCGCGGCGAAGTCGATCTGGTCGGTGAAGAAGATCGCGATGATCAGGATCGCGAAGAGGTCGTCGACGACGGCGAGGGTGAGCAGGAAGGCGCGCAGGGCGCTCGGCAGGGAGGTGCCGATGACGGCGAGCACGGCCAGTGCGAAGGCGATGTCCGTGGCGGTCGGGACGGCCCAGCCCGCCGACGAGCCGCCCCCGCTGACATTGGTCAGCGTGTAGACCAGCGCGGGCACCGCCATCCCGCACAGCGCGGCGACGACCGGCAGTACGGCCGCCTTGGGGTCCCGGAGATCGCCGGCGACCAGCTCACGCTTGAGTTCGATACCGGCGACGAAGAAGAAGATTGCCAGGAGTCCGTCGGCGGCCCAGTGCTCGATGGACAGATTCAGCCCGAGGGCCTCGGGACCGATGTGGAAGTGGCCGACCGTCTCGTAGCTGTCGTGCAGTGCGGGAATGTTTGCCCAGACCAGCGCGGCGATCGCGGCGACGAGCAGGAGTACACCACCGACGGTCTCCGTGCGCAGCGCGTCCGCGACGAAATTCCGCTCGGGCAGGGACAGCCGCGCGAAGACCTTGCGGGCGGGAGCGGTGGTGCGGGACGCGGCCACGAGGAAGACCTCCGGTCGGTGGGCAGGACAGAACACATGCCGACCAGACTTCCCGGCGCACCTGAGGGTGAGGCTGTTTTTTGGTTAGCTTACCTAAGGGTGCGTCGGGGTGCATCCGTCGAGTTCCACCGTACGTATGCGAAGGGCACCCGGCGCGCTTGACGCCGGGTGCCCTTCGCGGTCGTGTCTCAGTCCTCGCTCGGCGCCGCCGGGAGCTTCGCCTGGATGAGGTCCATGACGGTCGAGTCGGTCAGCGTGGTGACATCACCGAGCTGGCGGTTCTCGGCGACGTCCCGCAGCAGCCGACGCATGATCTTGCCGGAGCGGGTCTTCGGCAGCTCGGCCACCGGCAGGATCCGCTTCGGCTTGGCGATCGGGCCGAGGGTGGTACCGACGTGGTTGCGCAGCTCGTTGACCAGGCCCTCGTCCTCGGCGTTCGCCGACCCGCGCAGGATCACGAAGGCGACGATGGCCTGTCCGGTGGTCTCGTCGGCCGCGCCGACGACGGCCGCCTCGGCGACGGAGGGGTGGGAGACCAGCGCGGACTCGACCTCCGTGGTGGAGATGTTGTGGCCCGACACGAGCATGACGTCGTCGACGCGCCCGAGGAGCCAGATGTCCCCGTCGTCGTCCTTCTTCGCCCCGTCACCGGCGAAGTACTTGCCCTCGAACCGCGACCAGTACGTGTCGAGGAACCGCTGGTCGTCGCCCCAGATGGTGCGCAGCATCGACGGCCACGGCTCGGTCAGGACCAGATAGCCGCCACCGCCGTCGGGCACCTCGTTCGCCTCGTCGTCGACGACGGTCGCGGCGACGCCGGGCAGCGGCGTCTGCGCGGAACCGGGCTTGGTCTCCGTGACACCCGGCAGCGGCGAGATCATCATCGCGCCGGTCTCGGTCTGCCACCACGTGTCCACGATCGGGGTGCGGTCGCCGCCGATGTTCTTGCGATACCAGATCCACGCCTCGGGGTTGATCGGCTCACCGACGGACCCGAGCACCCGGAGGCTGCCGAGGTCGAACTTCGCGGGGATGTCGTCGCCCCACTTCATGAACGTACGGATCGCGGTCGGCGCCGTGTACAGGATCGTCACCCCGTACTTCTGCACGATCTCCCAGAACCGGCCCTGGTGCGGCGTGTCCGGCGTGCCCTCGTACATGACCTGCGTCGCGCCGTTCGCCAGCGGCCCGTACACGATGTACGAGTGCCCGGTCACCCAGCCGACGTCGGCGGTGCACCAGTAGACGTCCGTCTCCGGCTTGAGGTCGAAGACGGCGTTGTGGGTGTACGCGGTCTGGGTGAGGTAGCCGCCGGAGGTGTGCAGGATGCCCTTCGGCTTACCCGTCGTCCCGGACGTGTACAGGATGAACAGCGGGTGCTCCGCGTCGAACGCCTCAGGCGTGTGCTCGGCGCTCTGCCGCTCGACGATCTCGTGCCACCACACGTCGCGGCTGTCGTCCCAGGCGACCTCCTGGCCGGTGCGCCGGACGACGAGCACATGCTCGACGCTCTCCACGCGCGCGACCGCGTCGTCCACGGCCGGCTTGAGCGCGGACGGCTTGCCGCGCCGGTAACCGCCGTCGGAGGTGATGACGACCTTGGCGTCCGCGTCCTGGATACGGGTGGCGAGCGCGTCCGCCGAGAAGCCGCCGAAGACGACGGAGTGCGCGGCGCCGATACGCGCGCAGGCCAGCATCGCGACCGCCGTCTCGGGGATCATCGGCATATAGACCGCGACCCGGTCGCCCTTCTGAACGCCCAGCTCCAGCAGGGCGTTGGCGGCCTTGGAGACCTCGTCCTTGAGCTCGGCGTAGGTGATCGCGCGGCTGTCGCCGGGCTCGCCCTCGAAGTGGATGGCGACCCGGTCGCCGTGTCCGGCTTCCACATGCCGGTCCACGCAGTTGTACGCGACGTTCAGCTCGCCGTCCTTGAACCACTTCGCGAACGGCGGGTTCGACCAGTCCAGCGTCTCGGTAGGCTCCTTGGCCCAGGTCAGCCGGCGGGCCTGCTCGGCCCAGAAGCCGAGCCTGTCAGCCTTGGCCTGTTCATACGCCTCCGCTGTGACGTTGGCACCTGCGGCCAGGTCAGCGGGGGGTGCGAACCTGCGTTCTTCCTTGAGCAGGTTGGCCAGGCTTTCGTTGCTCACGACATCTCCCTTTCCCAGGGTGTCCGTTGTGTCCCAGGCCACAGCTCATCAGACCCGAGGGCCCGATGACAAGGGTCGACGGAAAATTGGTTTAGACCTGTCGGCGGGTGGGGTCCGAGGACGGCCCGGAGGGGCTTTCGGGCGCCAGGGTGAACGCGCCGGGGTCATCCGTTCCCACGGACGCCGGGCGGACGCGGTTCAGGCCTGTAATCCCTTTCACATTCCAGCCTGGTCCAGGCGAAACGCCGACCCGGCAGGAAGGGGGGTTCGAGGGCCCCGTCCGGCTCGGAAATGGCTCCCCCAAGTGAAGCGCGGCTCACTTGAAGCGCGGGCCCGTGCGACCCATGTGAAGCGCGGCCCCGCGCCGAGCGAGGCCGCGCACCACCTCCCCGCATCACGCCGACAGATCCGCCACTCCCACATGGTCGAACACGTCGTCCGTACTCTCCTCACCCTCCTCGGCGAGCAGATACGCCTGCGCCTCGCCCACGTGGAAGTACATCCCGTGCAGCTCCAGCGCCCCCTCCCGCAGAGCCCGGGCCACCGACTCGTGCGCTCGCAGATGCTCCAGCTGTTGGACCACATTGGTCAGGCACAGCTGCTCGACCGCATCGGCCGGGGCTCGCCCGGCGAGTCTGGCCCACGGCCGGTCCTCGTCGGACATCCGCTCCAGGCTCGGCAGCCCATGCCGCAGCCATCTCCTGAGCGGGGTCTGCGGGCCGTCCGGCTCGGAGTTGAGCAGCGTCTGCATCGCCCCGCACCCGGAGTGCCCGCACACCGTGACGGACCGCACCTCCAGCACGTCCACCGCGTACTCGATCGCGGCCGCCACCGAGTCGTCGCCGCTCTCCTGGCCGGGCAGCGGAACGAGGTTGCCGACGTTGCGCACCACGAACAGGTCGCCGGGACCACTGGAGGTGATCATCGATGTGACCAGTCGTGAGTCCGCGCAGGTGAGGAACAGCTGGGAAGGCTGCTGCCCCTCCCGCGCCAGCCGCGCCAGCTCGCCCCGCACCAGGGGCGCGGTGTTGCGCTGGAACGCGCTGATGCCACGGGCCAGTTGCCGTCCGCTCGGCCGGCTCCCGTCGGTGCCGCCGGTCACCCCGCGGGTCTCGCTGCCCGCGCCGGCCCTGTCGGCCCCGTCGACCCCGCTTTCGTCGGGCCGGCCGGATCCGGTGGGGCTTTCGGTGCCGTCGGACGTGCCGGCACCGCCGACCGTGTCGAGTTCGCCGGTGTCATCGGAGGCGCCGGTGTCGCCGGCGGCTCCTGTTTTGCCGGAGGCTCCGGTCTTGCCGGGCGCGCCCGCCTCGTCGCTGTCGTCGGCCCAGGCCGCCTGCTCTTCCCCGGCCTGTCCGTCGCGGGATGTGACGGACTCCGGGATCTCGCACTGGTGGTTGCGCCAGGCCGTCCAGGGGTGGCAGCGGCAGTCGGCCGACTCGGCCGTGCCCGTCCCGTCGAGATGGAGACCGACCGGCCCTGTCGGCTCACCGATCCGGACCCCGGACCTGCGGCCGATCAGCTCGACGGAGCCGCCGTGGGCGGTGTGCGTGTTCTGCCAGTCCTGCAGTGACTCGTACGCCGCGTGGTCCATGAACGAACCGTCCAACTCCACTACGGCTCGCCCGCCTTGGGGTACGAGATGCAGGGCCCGGCTGAGCCGTGGCACTGCGAGGAACGTCAACTGGCCTCGTACGTGGACGTGATGGACTCCTTCCTTCTCGTCGTGCGTGATGCGGGTGCGGGTGAGGCGGTGCATGGCGACGGCGACGGCCATGGCGATCCCCAGCGTGACGCCCTCCAGGACGCCGAAGAACACCACGCCGAGTGTGGTGGTGGCGTACACCAGTACCTCGCGGTGGCGGGTCACCGTGCGGATGTGGTGCAGGGACACCATCTGGATGCCGACGGCCATCACCAGGGCGGCGAGCGAGGCGAGCGGGATGAGCTCCAGGATCGGGACCATCAGCAGCGCGGCGACTACTACGAGAACGCCGTGCAGCATCGTGGAGTTCCGGCTGACGGCACCGGCTTGCACATTCGCGGAACTGCGTACGGCCACTCCGGCCACGGGCAGCCCGCCGAGCACGCCGGAGACGACATTGGCGGCGCCCTGACCGAGCAGCTCACGGTCCAGGTCGGAGCGCCCGACGCGGGCCGACAGCTCAGGCCGCGTGGCGACCAGCTTGTCCACGGCGACCGCACCGAGCAGCGACTGCACGCTGCACACCAGCGTGATGGTCAGCACGGCGGCGACCAAGCCGAGGACCGGGCCCTCGGGAAGCCCGGCGAGGGCGTGGCTGCTCCAGGACGGCAGGTCGACCTTGGGCAGGCTGAGCCCGGCGAACGACGCGGCTGTACTGGCTCCGGCCACGGCGACGAGCGGGGCCGGAACCTTGCGCAGCAGCCCGCCCATGCGACCGGGAATCCGGGGCCAGGCCAAGAGAAGGGCGAGGGTCAGCGCGCTCACCGACAGGGCGGCGGTATGCACACCGGCCAACTGGGCCGGCAGCTCACGCATGTTGTCGAGGACCGAGCTGTGCGGGATGCCGCCGAGGACGATGTGCAGCTGGGCCACGGCGATGGTGACGCCGATGCCGGCGAGCATGCCGTGCACGATGGCGGGGCTGACGGCGAGTGCGGAGCGTGCCACGCGTACGAAGCCGAGGCCGAGTTGGGCGAGCCCGGCGAGGACGGTGATGGCACAGGTCGTACGCCATCCGTATCTCTGGATGAGTTCGGCGGTGACGACCGTGAGACCGGCCGCGGGGCCGCTGACCTGGAGCGGAGTGCCGCCGAGATAGCCGACGACGATCCCGCCGACGGCGGCGGCGACGAGGCCGGCCTGCAGGGGCGCGCCCGTGGCGAGGGCGATGCCCAGGGACAGGGGGAGGGCGATCAGGAAGACCGCGATCGAGGCTGACACGTCGGCGCCCGCGATGCGGTGGCGGGGCCGGGTCGGGGGCGGGCTGTGGGGTTCGTGGAGGCGCTTCTCTCGGCTGGGTTCGTCGGTGCGGGTGGGGACGAAGGCTGACATGTTTTCCCGTCTCCTCCGGGGCAGCGCGGTCGCGGATCTGGCGGTCCCCCGCCTTTCGGGCGAGGGGTCGGGTCGCGGCCGTGTGGTCACGGCGTGCAGCGGCGGGATGCATTAACAGTCGGTAAACGGATCGTAATGCAGAGTAAAGGACCGGAATAGTTTTTCCGAGCAAATGGACTAATAAATCCCTCTGAAGAGTGAAGTGGCCGATTAGTCGGCTTGTCGTACTAATTCCTTCTCGACCCCATGCGATCTTGACGGCGCTGTCGGCACCCGAGAGAAGGAAGAAGGTGGACGGAGCATGGCCGCCACCCGCCACAACGCCGCCCCCCGCGGAATTGCCGCGTCACACAGGGCCTCCGCGCTGCACAGGATCGTTGCGACGCACAGGATCACCGCGGGCACTGCGATCGCGGCGGTCTGTGCCGCTTCGCTCGCCGGTTGCTCGACCGGCACCGATGCCGGGCAGGGCGTGCCCGGACCGCCCAAGGTCAAGCCGGCGGCACCCGCGCCGCAGAACGTCGTCCGCCTGATCGGCGACGGGTCCACTGCGTACACCGGAGCGCAGCCGCATCTGCCCAGACCGGAGCGGCTGAAGCCCGGTCAGAAGCCACCGCAGTTCGTGGTGTTCTCCTGGGACGGCGCCGGCGAGGACAGCCAGAAGCTGTTCTCCCACTTCCGTGCGGTCTCCAAGGCGAACAACGCGACGATGACGTACTTCCTCAGCGGCGTGTACATGCTGCCGAACCACAAACGCGACCTGTACCGGCCGCCCCAGCACTCCCCGGGCCGCTCCGACATCGGCTTCAACGACGAGGAGGGCATCGCCGACACCGTGAAGCAACTGCGCCTCGCGTGGCTCGAAGGCAACGAGATCGGCACCCACTTCAACGGCCATTTCTGCGGCAGCGACGGCGGAGTCGGCGAGTGGTCGGTGGAGGAATGGAAGGAGGAGATCACCCAGGCGAAGAAGTTCGTGAAGTCCTGGAAGACCAACGCCGGAATGACGAAGGCGACCCCGCTGCCCTTCGACTACGACAAGGAGCTCATCGGCGCCCGCACGCCCTGTCTGGAAGGCCAGAAGAACTTCGTGAAGGCCGCGCGGGATCTCGGCTTCCGCTATGACTCCAGCGGCGTCAACACTCAGCTCTGGCCCACGAAGAAGGAGGGCCTGTGGGATCTTTCGCTGCAGCTCGTGCCCTTCCCCGGGCACTCCTACGAGCAGCTCACCATGGACTACAACTTCATGGTCAACCAGTCGGGCACCGACACCCAGGGCGACCCCGCCAAGCACGACTTCTGGGGCGACCAGATGCGGGACGGCCTGCTCAAGGGCTTCCAACGGGCGTACGACGGCAACCGCGCGCCCCTGATCATCGGCAACCACTTCGAGTCCTGGAACGGCGGCACCTACATGCGCGCCGTCGAGGACGTCGTCGAAGCCGTGTGCAACAAACCCGACGTACGTTGCGTGTCCTTCCGCCAGCTCGTCGACTGGCTGGACGCCCAGGACCCCGCGACGTTGAAGAAGCTGCGGACCCTTGGGGTCGGTGAGGCACCGAAGGAGGGCTGGGCGACCTTCCTGTCGGGGCGCCCGGCCCCGGCCCCGAAGGGGGTGCCCGGGGCGCCGGCGGTGGGGGAACGGGCCAAGGAGTAGGTCAGGGCGATAGGTCAGGCGGTCGATAAGCGGTAGGAGTCAGGCGGGGGTTGTTGCCCCTGACAAGGCCGCGACGTTCTCGCCGAGGACGTGCTCGCCGAGTACGAAGCCGGGGTCGATCTGCGCCGCCAAGTCGGCCCCGGTGCGCTCGTTTCCCCAGGACTGGGCGTTCTTCAGGTGGAAGTGCACCATCTGGCGGGTGTAACTCTCCCAGTTCCGCAGCTCGTACGTGGCGTCCACGGCCGTGTGCAGGCGGCGCAGGGCGAGCTGGTTGACATCCTCCAGGAGCTCGAACCGGGGCGGGCGGCCCTTCTCCATGGCGCGCACCCAGTCCGAGTGCCCGACGGTCACCAGCAGGTCGTCGCCGATCTCGGCGCGGAGGAAGTCGAGGTCGTCCTGACCCTGCACCTTGTTGCCGACGACCTTCAGGATGACGCCGAAGTCGCGGGCGTACTCCTTGTACTGGCGATAGACGGAGACCCCCTTCCGGGTCGGCTCGGCGACGAGGAACGTGATGTCGAAGCGGGTGAACATGCCGGAGGCGAAGGAGTCCGAGCCCGCCGTCATGTCGACCACGACGTACTCGTCGGGGCCGTCCACCAGGTGGTTCAGGAACAGCTCCACCGCCCCCGTCTTGGAGTGGTAGCAGGCGACTCCGAGGTCGGAGTCCGTGAAGGGGCCGGTGACCATCAAACGGACGGCGCCGCCGTCGAGTTCCACCGGGCGGGCGCAGGCGTCGTACACCGCATTGCTCTCGCAGACCTGCAGCAGTCGCGACCCCTCGCCCGGCGGCGTCGTCTTGATCATCGTCTGTGCGGAGGCGATCCGCGGGTTGGAACCGCGCAGGTAGTCCTTGATCAGCGACAGCCGCTCGCCCATCGCGGGCAGTGCCGCGGCCTCCGTGTCGTCGAGGCCGAGCGCGGCTCCCAAGTGCTGGTTGATGTCGGCGTCGACGGCGACGACCGGCGCGCCGGCGGCGGCGAGGTGGCGGATGAACAGGGAGGACAGGGTCGTCTTGCCGCTGCCGCCCTTCCCGACGAAAGCAATTTTCATGTTCACAAAGGGTAGTGGAGCAGTAGCTGTACGTGGCACGCGTGCGTGAAGAAGGCCACTCGATCGTGGGGTGCGCGCCCGGGTTGCGTAGTGTCGTACTCATGAGTACGACAGGCGCGTCCGCCGATCCGCTCGCGACTCTCGGTTCCCTGCCCGGTGTGCCCGAGTCCGTGGAGTCCGTGCGTAAATCCGTGGACCGGGTGTACGGGCACCGGATCATGCGGCGCCGCAGCAACGAGATCACCGCCGAGGCGGCGCTGCGCGGCGCCCGTGGGTCGGCGTCGCTGTCCGGGGCCGACTGGGCGCTGGAAGAGGTGCGTCGGCGTACCGACTTCAGCGGGGACGACGAGGCGCGCGTTGTTGGCGCCTCCCTGCGGCTGACGGCCGAGGCAGGCCAACTGCTGTCCATCTGGCGGCAGTCGCCGCTGCGGGTGCTGGCCCGGCTGCACCTCGTGGCGGCGGCGAGCAAGGACGACCAGGTCGGACGACCGCGGCAGGAGGGCGAGCCGGTCGACGAGCCGCTGGTCGAGCTGCCGCTGCCGAGCGCGGCGGAGGTGCACGGCCGGCTGGAGGGGCTGTCCGAGCTGATCATCGCCGGCGGGTCCGCGCCCGCGCTGGTGACGGCCGCCATCGTGCACGGCGAGCTTCTCGCACTGCGCCCCTTCACCTCCCACAACGGCCTGGTCGCGCGCACGGCCGAGCGCATCGTCCTGGTCGGCAGCGGCCTCGACCCGAAGTCCGTCTGTCCGGCGGAGGCCGGCCACGGCGAACTGGGTCGCGCGGCCTACCTGGCAGCGCTCGACGGTTACGTCTCGGGCACCCCCGAGGGCATGGCCGCCTGGATCGCCCACTGCGGTAAGGCGGTCGAGCTCGGCGCCCGCGAGTCGACGGCTGTCTGCGAGGCGCTTCAGCGCGGAGCGGCGTGACGCACGCGCGCGTGAGGCATTGTGAGCCGTAAGGCATTGCCATCAGTGCCGTGAGGCGTTGCCATCAGCCGGGAGTGGCGAGCCCTTGGACGTGGTGATCTGTAAGGCATGAAAAAAGCCCCCGTGCGGGGGCCCACATAAGTTGCGGCGGTACGAGAATTCGTACCGCCGCTGGCATGTCCACCGGGTTACCAGGCGTCCTCGATGTGTTGCCCATCAGGTCGGGAACTTTGCCCGTCACCTGGTGCGGCTGGCCCGTAATCGACGGGTCGACGTCGCGTGGGTGCCCGGTGTCCATGCTCGGTCCGTGGGGCCAAATGCGTATTTAAGGTGATCCTCTCGGATGTCCTTGGTCTCGCGGGCCGTTGAGTCCTTTGTACTCCAGGACCCAACCAGGCGGAAGGCCTGGCTGCAGTTCTTTACTATTGCTCGCAAAACGGAGACAAACGGTCACCGGTGTGTCCAACGTGGTGCGCCCAGTCCTGGGAGCGCAGTTCAGGCGAGTGCGGAGCGGCGTCGACTCGCGTACCAGACGAGGCCCGCGGTGGCCGCCGCGGCTCCTATGGCCGCAACCGCGACAAGGGCGGGGCGCGGGGGTACGGAGAACGAGGGAATGCGCTGCTTGAGCCGGACCGGGCGATGGAAGTCGAGAATCGGCCACCCGCGTGCGATGGCTTCACGGCGGAGTGTGCGGTCGGGATTCACCGCGTGGGGGCGGCCGACGGCCTGAAGCATCGGCAGATCGGTGGCCGAGTCGCTGTAGGCGTAGCAGCGGGAGAGGTCGTAGCCCTCGGACCCGGCAAGCTCCTTGATTGCCTCGGCCTTCGTGGGGCCGTAGGCGTAGTACTCCACCTCTCCGGTGAAGCAGCCGTCGTCGCCCACGACCATGCGCGTGGCCACCACGCGGTCGGCACCGAGCAGCTCGCCGATCGGCTCGACCACCTCCGCGCCCGACGTGGAAACGATCACGACGTCGCGGCCGGCCGTGTGGTGCTCCTCGATGAGGGAAGCGGCCTCGTCGTAGATGATCGGGTCGATCAGGTCGTGCAGCGTCTCGGCGACGATCTCCTTGACCTGCTGGACGTTCCAGCCGCGGACGAGCGCGGAGAGGTACTCGCGTGTGCGCTCCATCTGGTCATGGTCCATACCGCCCAGGCGGAAGACGAACTGGGCATATGCGGTCCGCAAGGCGGCCCGGCGGTTGATCAGACCGCCTTGGTAGAAGGACTTGCTGAACGTGAGCGTGCTCGACTTCGCAATGACCGTCTTGTCCAGGTCAAAGAAGGCGGCTGTGCGGGGCAAGGAGTGGTTTTCCACGACCACGAGCATAGGTGCAGCCCATTCGGCGTAAGGTCGGCGCGTGGGTTTGCCTGAGAGGGCTCTCGGGTACACCATGGAAGTCACGGATCGTTCGCGACCGTGCTAACCCGGTCCGACTCCTCCCCCCCCGAGTCGGCCGTGGAGACGACCCCCGCTCTCCCCCCCGGCGGGGGTCGTCGCATGTCCGGGTGCATTTTCCCCTTTTGGGAGCGGCCGCAGGGCCGAGGTGAGGCGGCTGCGGCTGCCTCTTTGCATGCCCATGACTCATCACTGTGCGTAGCCATCGGGCTGCTCTGCGGAAGTCGCACAGGGGTCGGTGTGGGGTCACCGGTATGGGTGACAGTGATATTCACAACCGCCGAGTTGTCCACAGTTATCGACCAAGATCCACACGATTTCCGGGTTCGCTGCACCGTGTTTCCAACGCGTCCCGCTCAGGCCGACTTCATGGCCGGTTCTGGTTAGTCGGGCGTGTTTGGCCGGTTCGTATCGGCCGTTCATATGGAGGCCGCTTGCCGGTTCTTCACACGTTTGGGAATCGCGGGGCCGCAGGGCTGCGCGAGTGATGCAGCGAAGGGAGACGGAAACCGTGACCGCAACCGTCACACACGATCCGCCGCCCGCCGCCTCAGGGCGGCCGGGCCGGCCCTTGATCGTCACGGAGGACGCCGATCTGCTCGACGACCTGCTGCGCCTGTGCGCCGCGGCAGGCGCGACACCGGAGGTCCACCACGGAGTGCCTGAGCCCAGGGGCAACTGGGAGGCCGCGCCGCTCGTCCTGGTCGGCGACGACGCAGCACGCCGCGTGCGCGGCGCCGGACGCCGACGCGGAGTGGTACTCGTCGGCCGGGACCAGGACGATTCCGGGGTCTGGCGCCGGGCCGTCGAGATCGGTGCCGATCACGTCCTGATGCTGCCGGACGGCGAGCAGTGGCTGGTCGACCGCATCGCCGACGTCACCGAGGGCGTCGGGCGCCCCGCCCTCACTGTCGGCGTCATCGGTGGACGCGGCGGGGCCGGCGCCTCCACGCTCGCGTGCGCCCTCGCCGTCACCGCCGCAAGTGAGGGGCTGCGCACGCTGCTCGTGGACGCCGATCCGCTGGGCGGCGGACTCGACGTACTCCTCGGCGGCGAATCGGCCGACGGCCTGCGCTGGCCGGCATTCGCCGGCTCACGCGGACGGCTCGGCAGCGGTGCCCTGGAGGAGTCGCTGCCGAAACTGCACTCCCTGCGGGTCCTGAGCTGGGACCGCGGCGACTGCGTCGCTGTCCCGCCTCAGGCGATGCGAGCGGTCCTCGCAGCGGCCCGGCGCCGGGGCGGCGCGGTCGTCGTCGACCTGCCCCGCCGCATCGACGACGGGGTCGCGGAAGCCCTCGCACAACTCGATGTCGGGATCCTCGTGGCCCCCGCCGAACTGCGCGCGGTGGCGGCCGCGCGGCAGGTGGCCTCCGCGGTCCAACTGGTCCTGCGCGACCTGCGGGTGGCGGTACGCGGACCGTACGCGGCCGGGCTCGACGGCCGCGAGGTCGCCCGCCTGCTGGATCTGCCGCTCGTGGGCGAGGTGCCGGTCGAGTCGGGACTGCTGCGGCCGCACGAGAGCAAGGATCCGCCGGGGGTGGCGGGGCGGGGGCCGTTGGCCCGGTTCTGCCGGGAGTTCTGGGAGCGGGCGTTGCTTGAAGCGAGGGTGGCATGAGTACGGCTTCGGGGCTTGGGCGGGTTGGCGGTCGCGAGACTCAGTCGGTGCGGGCGTCGTCTGCGGGGGTGCGAGCGGGCGGCGGAGCGGCGGGTGGTCGGGCGTCGGGCGGCAGGGCGTCAGATGGCCGGGCGTCGGGTGATGGGGCCCGTAGGGGTACGCCGCGGTGGGCGTCGGATGGACCTGCGAGCGATGCTGCCGAGCGACGGCCGGCGGGTCGTGCGGTGAGTGGAGCTGCGGCCAGGCGGCTGCCGGGCCACACGGCGAACGGCGCTGTCGTGGGGCGGCTGTTGGACCAGACGGCGATTTCGGGCGCCGGGCGGCGGGAGTTGGCCGACAGGGACGGATCGTCGGTTGTGCGCTGGGCGTCAGCCGATCGGGCTGGGTCGGCGGACGCGCGGTGGGCGGTGGAGGGGCCGGCGGCAGGGGTGGGCATGCCGGCGGGGCTGCTCGACGGGGTGCGGCAGAGGCTGGCCGAGAGCGGGGCCGAGCCGACTCCGGCACGGGTCGCACAGGCCTTGCGGGAGCAGGGCAGGGTGCTGGGGGACGCCGAAGTCCTCGGGGCGGCCGAGCAGTTGCGGTCCGAGCTGGTCGGGAGCGGCCCGCTGGAGCCCCTGCTCGCCGATCCGTCCGTGACGGACGTGCTGGTCTCGGCGCCGGACCGGGTCTGGGTGGACCGGGGCGGCGGCCTGGAACTGACGTCCGTGGCCTTCCCGGACGCGGCGGCCGTGCGGCGCCTCGCCCAACGCCTCGCCGCGGTGGCAGGGCGGCGCCTGGATGACGCGCGGCCCTGGGTGGACGCCCGCCTGCCTGACGGGACCCGGCTGCACGCGGTGTTGCCGCCGGTGGCCGTCGGCTGCACCTGCCTGGCGCTGCGTGTCGTACGGCCACGGGCATTCACCCTCGACGAGTTGGTCTGCGCGGGCACAGTGCCGCCGGGCGGGGACCGGATCCTGCGAGCGCTGGTCGAGGCGCGGCTGTCCTTCCTGATCAGCGGCGGGACCGGCAGCGGAAAGACGACGCTGCTGAGCGCGTTGCTGGGGCTCGTCGGGCCCGGTGAGCGGATCGTCCTCGCGGAGGACTCGGCGGAACTCAGGCCGGATCACCCGCATGTCGTACGGCTGGAGAGCAGACCCGCCAACCAGGAGGGCGCCGGGCTCGTCGCCCTGGAGGACCTGGTGCGCCAGGCGCTGCGCATGCGGCCGGATCGGCTGGTCGTGGGCGAGGTGCGAGGGCCCGAAGTGGTGCATCTGTTGGCCGCGTTGAACACCGGCCACGAGGGTGCATGAACGGGTCAACCATACATAGGTACCAGTGCACACAGAAGAGCCCCCGCCCATGCGCCACGGGGAAGGGCACACAGACGGGGGCAGTCTCAACACCAGCGCACAGGCTCAGCACGGCCGCCGACACACACGGGGCAGGGGAGCCGCTCGGTCCACCCACAGCGCCGACAGCCGCCGAATCCGCAGCAGCCTTCACACCAGATTTCACGGTGGCCAGCGCAGCAGCCGCATAGGTCGCCGTGCTTCCAGAGCGACCAAGGCTCTTCCCCGCCCGTTCGTCCGGCGCGTGGCTTGGGGTGGACCGGTGCGCTCATTTCCCGTGCGCGTGACGCCGAATCTCCACGTTCAAGTCGGTGACCCTTGAGAGATCCCCGCGCATCCTTGCGTCCGTGCGCTGAACGTCCAGCGCAAGGCATACATCGCAACCGGTCGTAGGTTCCGGGTCCTGGCGCTGATCCAACGGCAGATCAACCGGCGCGCTCGGATACGTTCTCGGCTTGCTCACGTCTGGCCCCCTCCGTCGCTTCGGATGAGCAGTCAACGACTGAGGCAGCGAGCGACTCCAGCAACTTGCATGAGCTTGCACGCCAGTTATTCCGCAGGTGGTCTTGACGGTGCAGCAGACGGCGAGAGGATGGCTGTGCAAGTCGAAGCAAACCGCGCACTGACGGAGGCTGAGATGGCACTACGGTTCGTCGGTATCGACCCAGACACTGACCTTGAGCACTGCCCCACCGTTTGGGCTGACGAGCAGTCAGGAGAGCTAGTGCTTCAAGGCTGGAAAGCGAGCCCTGAACTGAAGGCGGCTTGCGAAGCCAACACGCCCGCTCACGGGTCGATCCCAGACAGCGAAGAGGTCATCAGGATTCCGGCGCGCATGGTGCCGATGATCAGGGAAGCGTGCGATGCCGTCGAGCGTTCCGCCGTTCAGTGAGCTACTGGCCAACACCCGTGAATCCGCAGTGCACTTGGAACTGCGCGACGACTACGGGAGCAATCCCAGGCTAGAAGCATGGCAGCGTGGCGAGCGCGTTAACTGGGACGACCGCGAATCCTGGTGGCATCCGTTCCATCAGACCATTGCGGATGCCGTAGCACGTGGCGTAGTCGTTCGCCGAGCGCGCGTTGTGTCGGAGCCCGTGAGCGAGTACATCCGCTGGGAACACTACGTAACGCAAGCCAATGTCAGCGCTGGCGAAGAGATTCGGTGGCTGCCGCGCAGCAAGGCAATCAGTCTCCTGATGCCCGCCAATGACTTTTGGCTGTTTGACGGGAACCTGCTCCGCATACATCACTTCGCGGGGGATGGCAGCCACGTCACGGATGAACTCAACAGCGATGCCGAGACTTTGAAGGCGTGCACTGCGGCGTTTGAGGACATCTGGCAGCGCGCAACCCCACACAGCGAATACACGATCTAGGTATAGCCAACTCATGTCGTCGTCTCCATCGTCACGGGCCCAAGAGGCCAGAGAAGCTATCGCTGTTCGGCTGCGGGAGCTTCGGCTAGACGCGGGGATTACGGCGCGTGAGTTGGCTGTCCGCTGTGGGTGGAGTGAGTCAAAGTCGTCGCGCATCGAGCATGCCAAAACGCCAGCGAGTGATACCGATATTCGCGCCTGGTGCACTGCGTGCGAAGCGCCGGCGCAGGCTGATGACCTAATCGCGGCCAATCGCCAGGCAGATTCCATGTACGTCCAGTGGAAGCGACTACAGCGCACGGGGCTGCGGCAGCTACAGGAGTCCGGCGTACCGCTCTACGAGCAGACTCGACAGTTTCACGTCTACTGCTCGAACGTGGTGCCCGGGTTTTTCCAGACGCCCGGCTATGCAACGGCGCTGCTGACCTCAATTGCCAGATTCCGAGGGACACCCGACGACGTTGCAGACGCCGTTACAGCGCGGATGAATAGGTCGCAGGTCATCCGTGAAGGTGACCACCGATTCGCTGTCCTGGTTGAGGAATCAGTCTTGCGGTACAGGATCGGCAGCCCGGAAGTGATGGCGGCGCAGCTTGGTCACTTGCTGTCAGTCATGGCGCTGCCTTCGGTGTCGCTGGGAATCATCCCCTTTACGGCGCCCCGGACGTCATGGCCCCTCGAAACGTTCACCATCTTTGATAGTCAGCGGGTGCATGTCGAAACGCTGTCGGCAGCCATCAAGGAAACCCAGCCGAGTGACGTTGCGCTGTACCTCAAAGCCTTTGGCAACCTGAAAGACCTTGCGGCGTACGGCGCTGCCGCTCGCACACTGATCACTTCGGCCATCGATGTGCTGAGCTAATGTGCCGCCAGACGTCCCAGCCCTCGACGACGCAGGGTGACACCTTCAGGCGACTTCGCTGGCCGACCGCCTGGCTGCTGCGCGTTTGCTCCTCCAGGCTTTCCACCTGATGAATCGCGGCATCTCAGTGCCGTCTTTGTCAAGAATCTTACTGGCAACGCCTCCAAACACGTTGATACAGTCAGCTAGCCCGCTCCTGAACTCATCAGTCATGTTTATTGCGTCTTCGTACTCTTGTCGAGCTGCTTCCCCTTCATCTTCGTCCTCATAGTCCTTGAGGGCATCTTGCAGTAGGAGGCGGCACGTGCCCATGTGGGCAATCATGTCGTCAACACTAGTACGTACTGCCGCCCCCACAACCGTAATTGGCTCGGGCCCCACCAAAACTAAATCGATCCATCTCGCGTCAAGGTCACTCCTGAGCTGTTTTTCTTCCGCAGCTGTTGAGTCTTCGTACGCGGGCGTATTGAGACGAGCATCTAGGTTGAGTAGAACCTGAAGAAACTCCTTGTACGCGTCACGCCGTGGCTGATGCCGTTCCTTGAAGGCTTCTGCGCGCACTGTCATGCGGACGCCTTCGCGCTGTGCTCTTCCAGCCGCTATAGAGCCGATGACACCGCTGACTGATCCGGCTACCGCTCCAAGTACCGCCGCTATGCCCGCATCCATGGGCGGCATGATCCCGAGCCGGTAGCAGCGCTGTCCAGGGAAACAGGAAAACCCCGACACCAGGATGTCCCAGGGTCGGGGCTCTTGCTACTCCGTGTCGGCGAAGTCGGTCACGCGCTCATCGGCCTCAGGGGCGAGCACATGCGCGTAGGTCTCAGGATCGGCGCCCAGTACTCTCCGGCGCGCACGCTGGACCAAGGGGACGTCGACAGCGGGAAACGTCCACAGAGGGGCACTGAGCGCCTCGGCGGACATGGCCATGTAGTCACTCACGCTGCACCCCCGGCGAGTTGCGTGCGGATGCGCTGAGCGCGTGCCTGCCCGATACGGAAGTGCGCCTGTAGCTCGCGCAGCGATGGAGGCTTGCCCGCATCCCGCTGTACCTGTTCAGCGAATGCGCGGGCAGATGCGAGCAACAGGTCTGCATTCGGCGCTGACTTCAGCGCAGGTGCATTCGCCGGAATGGCTGTACCGCTCTCTGAGGGGGTGCGAGCCGGCTCAGGGTCCCCAATCACCTTCGGGCCCTCCGGTGCGCGTACAGGGACGTTCAGGGCTTTCACGCGCCAGAGAACCAGTGGGGCTATCGCGCTGACAGCCACAACCAGCGGCACGGATACGGGAATCAGCCCCGAACTCACCAGATGCGCAAGCGCATTGACCAGAATAAGTGCGCCGACCACAGCGGATACGTCACGCCGGACAGCGAATGCGCGGAGTGCATAGACATCTAGGGCCGCAGGTACGCATCCCGCTGTGAAGGTGCCGAAGCCAACTGCGCGGGCTAGCTCGTACTCAGCGGATGCTGTGGCGACGAGTGCAGCGATAAGGGCGAATGCGCCTAGCCAGTCAAGGGACTTGAGGCGAGTCAATGTGGTCTCCAGGGCAAACGAAAGGTGCCCCGGCTCAGCCTCTCGGCGAATCAGGGCACCTACGAAAGTGGTATGTGGTCAGCGCTACAGCTTCCGCGCGTCCAGTCGACAGCGCAGACAGGAAGTACCGGGCTGTACGCCGAAATCATGGGTCGGGCAAATGGTCCAGCCGGACGAGTCACGCTCATTCCAGGCGCCGTATTGAGGCCTTCCAGATGCCGGCTCAGGCTCCGCATTTCGCGCTGCGATTGCTCGGCGTCGTGCGCTCATTCTGGCCACCCTGGCAGCGCGTAGCCTGCGGCAGACAGCGAGCCGGGAGTAAGAAGCAGCGTCTCGGAAATCCGGCGAACTTCGGTCAATTGCGCTGCGTTGACGTTAGTCCCGAGTGCCTCAAGCTCGACCAGCAGCGCGACCATGCCAATGCAGGCGTCGTCCCACAGATTGGCGCTGGGTCCATTCCACAGAGACGACCAGCGGGCGATCATTCCGTCAGTCCATTCCGCTGCCCGCTCGGGCGGTAGGGGGACTGGCAGCGTGCATTCAGCGGGTAGGGTCGTGCGGGAAACTCCGGGGCGCGAACGGCCACGGCGTAGGTTCTCGATATTGGCCACGGTGAGTTACCTTTGGTCGGTTACGGATTGATTGCGAGCAGGCGTTTTTGAACACGCTGCGTATTTTCCCCCGAGCGCGCATCTGAGCGACCTCCCCTGCGCTGTCGGTCCCATGATCATTAAGGGTCCCTCCCCAGGGGGGGGTGGTCACTGTGCGTGTCAACGGCCGAAGGATTCGCGCGCAGTCTTGGCTGAATGGCAGGAATGACAGAGCGATTGCCAGTTGGTTGGGTCATCCCAGCGAGGACCCTGGAGACCTAGTGCGTCTATGTGGTCAACCTCTGTGGCAGCGGGGCGAAGTGGCGCAGGGATCGCCGAGCATTCCTCGCTGGCGCATAGCTGATGCTCTCTCAGGTACGCCTTAGCCATTCGGTCCCAGCGAGCACGGCGGGAATCCCTATAGCTGTCGCGGTATCGCTGGCCATCACTGCGCGAGCGGGTATGAGCTTTGCACTTCCCGCTGACCACTAGACAGCCACAACCGGACACGGTGCAGACGGAATACGCCTTGCCCGGCTTACGCGCTGGTGGGTCGCAGGGTTCATGGGCTACGCCGCCAGGCGCCTCTGTGTGGGGCACTGACGCAGTCTCAGGCTGTCCGGGCACGATTCCCCGCCAGTCGCCGTCAGCGGGCGTACAGAGGCCCGTGGACAGCAGCGCGAGCGGCCCCTCAAACTCCTCGCCGCTGGATCGTGTGGCGCCGTCGTAGTGGAACTGGCGGCCAAAGGCAACTCGCAGGCGAATCACGGTGATTGCTCCTCAGCGGGCCGGAGGCAGATACGAAATTTGGTAGGTGACCCCCGGCCCAACTCGACGGCTAAGGCCTACTTGTCGGCGGCCGGCGCCTCAGGCTTAGCCCGATAGACCGTCTGCGGAATGCCGTTGTCGAATACGCGCTGCTTGTCCACGCTGGCATCGGTCCCAACACCCAGGTTGCCGAGATACTCGCGGCCGTACTCAACCAGATCCTTATCCCGATGCGGTGTAAACCTCGGCATGTCGCTCTGTGACCGGACCACGCCCCGACGCATAAGCGAGACATACGCCAGCGTGTTAGTGAGCGCGGAGAAATTGCCACGCGCTGCCCGGTAAGCGTCCTCAGCCTTACGGTAGGCGTCTTCGGCGGCATCCAGCGCGGTAGATAGCTCGCCCTCGGTCTGAGGCAGCGCAGCAACCCACTGTCGGTAGATTTCGCGGTCGCACTGGCGCACACGCTCCGCGAGCCCATTGACGATGCCGAACGCCCTGCCTCGCTGAGCTGTAACCCGCTCAACTTCGGACGGTACGTCATCCGGATTGGCGCCAGAGGCAATAGCGGCGCGGGCATTTACAGCGTCGCGCTCTTGCGCAGCCTTGATGTAGTCCTGCCGGATAACGTCGTCGTACTTGATCAGCGCCTCGCCGTAAGCGTCATACGCGCTGTCACGGTCGGCCAGGGCGTTCGTCAGCGCTTCGGGCAGCGTGAGCCTGCGCGGGATTAGGTTGATATCAGCTTCGGTGTAGGTGATTGCGAGGTTGTCAGTCATGCGCTTGCGCGCCCCTTTCGGTTTCGGTGGCTACGCGCTGAACGGCTCCCCAGAGGGAATCGCCGATGCGCTGTAGTTGTTGGTCGGTCAAGTCGGCGGGAATTTCGAGGATTTCCCAGACGGCGTAGTACGCGCGCTCGCACGCCTCATGGGTGGAAAGGTCCCAGGCTTCGCGCCGCAGCTTGGCAGTGGCAATGCCATGGGCTACCCAGCGCAGATGTGCAGTGCGGGGCTTGCGCTTACGCGTCAACGGTCTGCCCCTTGCTGTGTAGCGCGCTGAGCGTGACGCTGGTTAAGCGCCTCGGTGTAGCGGGCCTGTGCGTCCGTGAGCTTCGCTGTGGCATCGGTAAGCCGAGTCAGAGTCACTACGGCGTCAATGTCGATGGACTCGCCGTCCTGCTCGATGGATTCAGCTAGTGCAGTAATGACGGCTTCCAGGCTTACGCGCGTGCGTGCGCTCTTGGGGATGTGCTTGCGCGGCATGTCGGCGGGTGTGGCCATGTGTTCCTCCAGAGATTCGAGATCCCAGCCGGCTGAGGGCTAGGCCCAGGTCAGCGGGTGCGACCCCAGATGCGGTCTAGACGCTGGTTCCGGTCGTCCTCGGCGTCCAGCGCGCAGGGTGAGCAGAACGGCGAGTAGTGCTCTGGTTCGTCGCTGTAGAGCAGGAATTCGGGACCCTCACGGCGCGAGAGTTCAACCAGTTGCCATTCCTCAGCGGGCGCAGTTGCGCAGCCTTGGCACGGGTACTCATCAGGCTCGCCCCGCAAATGACGTACGCGGGCAAGGGCGTTGACAACTTCAGCGGCTGCTTTGGGGTGGCGCTTCGCGAACCGGGTAAGGCGCGCGTCGCGCTCACGTAGTCGGCGGTGAATGTCCATGGGTGTCTTCCTGGTGGCATGGCGAAGGGCCTGTACGCCGTTCTGAGCGACGTGCAGACCCTTCGCGGGTATTGGGTATGTCAGGAGCGTTTAGAGGCTCTGTGGTGCGCAGAACTTGGGCGGTCGGCCACGGCCGGACCACTCCATCCATTCGCCGCACTGTGCGCACCAGAGATCGTCTTCGCGGGCGTTGCGCGCGTCGAACTGGGCTTCGTGCTCTGCGTTCTGAAGCTCCGCGCATTCCGCGCTGGCACCCTCGTCGTAATCGCAGTACGTCTGCTTGCCCCGTCGGGGGCGGAAGTTCGCGCCGCACAGTCGGCAGACCTTCTCAGCGGGCGGAGGGGCATTCCGGCGACGGGAACGCATCTGGCATGCGCGCGAGCAGAATCGGGTTTGCCGACCGGTCAGCCACTCGGGACACTCCTCGCACTCCCGGGTGTTGCCGAATCCGATCATGGTGAGTCCAAGGGATTGGGTGGGAGGCGATGCGCCCCCTCACTCATGCTTTCTCGGAGGGCTGGTGGCCTGCCTCGCTGTGACGTAACGAAACTGAATGAGGCGTTACCGTTCGCCTATTTCCCTTAGATCTCTATAGGAGTATGGGGATCGGTAACAACAGATCTAGTTTCATAACAGTGCAGGTCAGATGGTTTTTGGGCTGTGTAGTTGCCCTCCGCGCTGTTACCGCTTGCGCTTCCTGGCGGCATCCCGAGCCTTCCGGCACGTGTCCGAGCACATCTCAGGCCAGCGAGCTATCACGCGCACCGGTCGGCGGGTGGAAAAGCTGTCCCCGCAGACCTTGCACTGCCGGTAGTTGATTTTGTAGGTGCCGTAAGACTCAACGTGCCCGCGCAAGTCGCCTGTCAGGTGGCAGCGCTTAGGCAAGGGCAGTCCGTCCCACAAACCGCGCTGTATCACGGAACCGCCGGAACCGAGTACCTGCCACGGCCCTCCCTCGCTGCTGACTGCCACGCCCTGTGTGAGCAGGTACGCCACCCGCAGCACGCTGTCCCGGTTGATTTCCTCGGCTCCTGGGGCGTCCAGCAGGCGGGTACCTCTGCCATGTGCGCTGAAGCCTCCAACGGCTAGCAGGGAGCGAATTGCGGCGTCGTATGCCGGATCGTCAAGGGTCGAAAGGTCAATGGTCATGGTGTCGTCCTCCGTGATTCCGCCGTGTTCTTTGGATCGGGGTGGGGCGGCGAGTGCCTGTGCTGCTCGCTGCCTCGAACGACTACGAGCGAGTCGAACGCCCGGTAGACGGAGGCGAAGCGCAGAAGGGCGGCGGAGGCCAGTCCCAGCAAGGGGCCGAGTACGGACAGTCCCATGGTGGACGGGGCCAGCGGGCGGGTGCCTGGTGTGGATGCGCTCGCCGGGCGGTTGCAGGACGTGTTGTGCGCTTCCTTGTACCAGTCGATGAAGCTGAAGATCGTGTGCCAGTGGTTGATGGCAGAGGCGCGCATGAAGGAGGGGTCGACGTGACGCTCCGGGCATGAGAAAGCCCCGCCGGTCCACAGGGGCCAGACGGGGCTGTAAGACGCTCAGGGACTAACGGGTGAGCGCCTCGGGCGAACCCAGTAGAGCGGCCTGTACGGCTTCCAGGCGAGTGATTCGGGTCTTCGTGTACACGGACGTGTCACCAGCCCGTACGGCGCGATACAGAGCCTCCAGCGTCCGTTCCAAGCACCGCCATTCGGCGAGACGGCACAGGGCTGCATCGTCGGCGTCCCACTTGGCTTCCAGCTCCGCCAGCCGCTGCTCACGTGTACTCATGCCGACAGCTCCTCTTCCAGCGCGAGCGCCTCTAGCGCTGCCTCAGCGGGCGATTGCTCGCGCACCCACGCAGGACCGGCGTAGTCCACCGCGAGGCGCTCAGGATCGAACCTGCGGGCTTTGCCGGGCGCCAGTGGAGTCACGGTCACGGTCGCCCCCAGATCGGCGAGCAGAGAGCGCCGCCCAGCGTCATTCCGCCGCTTCCATTCGTCGGCCACGGTCGACCCTGTGTCTTCCCAGCGGCCTACAGCGTGATCGGCCTCGCTACGCAACTCAGCTTCGCGGGCTTCCAGCGCTGCAATCTGGTCCATGGCCAGGCGCCACGTCCGGCCGCCAGCGGGCAGGTGGGGGATGCTGGCCGAGAGGTTGTCCAACTGTGCTGTGACGTCTGCCAGTTGAAGCACAGCGCTGCCGTCAGGCTCCACCCAGCGCATGAGGGCGAACGACCCGAAGCGTTTCAGGAAGTCGGCAGTCACGTGCTCTTCGACGTACCGGCCGGTGACCACGTTCGGTGCGTGCGTGCCGTGCTTGCCGACACCATTGGGGCAGACGTACGGCGAGTAGTCCTTGCCGCTGACTGTCCGGCGCTGCTTGTACATGGGTCCCTCGCACAGCGAACAGCGGGCGACGTGCAGGAGTAGAGCCTTTCCCTCCCGTGCCTTGCCACGGCCCACAGACTTCCCGTCTATGACGGCGCGGACGGCGGACCATGTCTCAGCATCGAGGATCGCCGGACCAGCGCTCAGGGGGTTGCCCTCAGCGTCCATGACCGGCTGATTCGTCAGCGCGCTGCGGCGGGTGCCCGGGGTTGCCTGCACGGCCCAGCCACGGACGGCAGGCGTGTAAAGGACGTCCCGCAGGGTGGTCGTGTGCCAGACCTGCCCGCGCAGCTTCCGGCCATCTCGCTGGCGTGCGTGCTCAGCGGGAGGCAGCACACCTGCTTCATTCAGCTCACGGACTAGCCCTGTCAGTGTCGCGCCGTGGTTGACCATCCGGTCGGCGCAATCGCGGATAATCGCTGCTGCTGTCTCGTCGATGACCCATCGTTTGTTGTTCGTGGGGCCAGCGACCGCGTAGCCGTAAGGGGCAAGCCCACCCAGGTGGTTGCCCAACTGGCGAAAGTGCGCCTTGCTCGCCGTGATCCGGTCCTTGATCATGTCGCGCTCGTACTCCGCGAAAGCCGCGAGCACGTTGATGATGATCGATGCGTTTTCCGGCGACACGACACCATCGGCGGTGACGATGGTTGCCTTGGTTGCCTTGGCAGCGTCGAGCAGCCGCTGAAACTCCAGCACGCTGCGGGCGAAGCGATCCAGCTTGGCGGCGAGCACGTAGTCAGCGCGCGGAAGCCAGGCGAGTACCTCACGCATGCCGGGGCGGTCTTCCAGCTTGCTCGCTCCGCTGACGTTCGTGTCGGTGGCGATGTGGACGACTTCCCACCCGCGCTGAGCCGCGTACGCCTTGCAGATGGCTATCCGGTGGTCCGGGGCCTCTTCAGCAAAGAGCCGGCTCAGGCGGTCATAGATGACGACAGTTGGCACTGGGTTCCCTCCGGTCTGGCACCCGGTGAGTGTACGTGCATGGTTTAGCCGTTCACCCGGGAGGCTGCGGGACCGTCCACGCCAACGCGGCGGCCGACGTGCCGGCCCGACTGGAGGCACTCGGTACGGCGGCCGGCCTCGACCGGGCCGCGCTGCACAGCCAGTTGGCGGCCGCGCTGTCGGTCGTACTCCATCTCGTGCGCGGCCGGAACGGGCGGCGGCGGATCGCCGAGGTGCATGTCCTCGAGCGGGACCCGTCGGGCTTGGTGCGGACGGTGCCGGCGCTGCGGTGGGGCGCGGAGGGGTTCGCGTTCGAGCGGGGATGGGATCGGCTGCGGGGGCTGCTTCGGGAGGAGGGCGATCGCGGGGCGGAGGTGTGAGGGGGCGCGGCATGGGGCGTGAGGGGCTGGCGGGTGGTCGCGCGGGGTTGGCGGACGGTCGTGAGGGGTTGGCGGGGGTCGTGGGAGTGCGAACTCGGGAAAGGCGCGGCGACGTGAGGGACGCGAATTCGTGAGGGATGGCGGTCGTGAGGGGCGCGGGACGTGAGGGTTGTGCAGGTGTGAAGGGTGTGGGTGATCCGGATGGGTGAGATGTCGTTGGGCGCTGCCGTGGCTTGCCTCGGGGCGGCGGTCTGGTTGCTGGGTGGGTGGAACTCCGGGGCGCGACGGGCGGAGTTGTTGCTCGCGGGCGGTGGGTCTGTGGGCGCCGGGCCGCCCGACTGGTGGCAGATGGTTCGGGAGCTGCGGCGGCTTCGCGGGCGGTTGCGGGCCGAGTGGTGGGCGCCTGTCATCGGGTTGGTGCTGGCGGTGCTGGGGTCGTCGGTGCTGCCGGTCGTCGCGGGGGCCGCCGGGGTGCCGGTGCTGCGGCGGGTACGGCTGGCCCGGGAGGCGAGGCGGGCACGGGAGCGTCGCGGGGACGCGGTGATTGCGCTGTGCGGGGCGCTCGCCGGGGAGGTGCGGGCCGGGCGGCAGCCGGGTGAGGCGTTGCTGCGGGCGGCGTGGGACTCCGGTGCGCTCGGGGAGGCGCAGGCCGCGGTGCTGGCGGCGGCACGGTTCGGCGGGGATGTGACGGGCGCCCTCTCCTCCGCGGCACGGCAGCCGGGGGCCGAGGGCCTGTCGGGTCTGGCGGCGTGCTGGCGGGTGGCCGTGGACCAGGGTGCGGGGCTCGCTGCCGGACTTGATCGGCTGGAAGGGGCGTTGCGGGCCGAGCGCGACCAACGTGCCGATCTGCGTGCGCAGTTGTCGGGTGCTCGCTCGACGGTGGTGATGCTCGCCGGTCTGCCGGCTCTCGGATTGCTGCTCGGTGCCGCCATGGGGGCCGAACCATTGAGGGTGCTGCTGCATACCGGGGCGGGGATCGGGTGCCTGGCCGTCGGGGGCGTGCTGGAGGGGCTGGGGATGTGGTGGGCGCTGCGGATCGTGCGGGGAGCGGAGGCGACGTGAGGACTCGAACTCGAACCGATCGAGGGCGTGAGAGGGGGGTGGCGCCGTGAACGCGGAAGTTGTCCACAGGGTGGGGATGGCCTTGGGGGCGGCGGTGGCCGTCGGGTGGCTGTTGAGGTGGTCGGTCGCGGCCCGGAACGAGAGAAGGGCCCGGCGACGGCTCGCCGAATTGATGACGACGATCGACCTGGCGTCGAGTCGCCGGCGGTTCGACGCGCGGCGGGGCGTGCGGCGAGGGCTGCCCATGGCGGCTGTTGTGGCGGCCGGGTGGGCGGTGGTGGGCGGCGTCGCCGGGCCGGCCGTGGGGCTGGTCGTCGCAGGCGGGCTGTGGGTGTGGCGGCGACGGCAGGAAGCCGTCCGCCCCGCGGAGGAACTCGATGCCGGTGAAGTGGACAGGCAGCTTCCACTCGCGGCGGATCTGTTGGCGGCATGCATCGCTGCGGGAGCCGGTCCGGTGATCGCGGCACAGGCCGTCGGTGAGGCCCTGGGCGGCCCCGTCGGGGATCGCCTGGCGCGAGGCGCAGCGGAAGTGCGGCTCGGCGGTGAACCGGGCGAGGCGTGGCAGCGGTTGGCCTCGTTGCCGAAGGCCGGGGCGCTGGCGCGGCTGCTGGAACGGGCCGACGTGTCCGGGCTCCCTGCGGCCGGGCCCGTCGCGCGGATCGCCGCGGAGGCCCGCGCCGACTGGGCACGCGCGGCGACGGAACGTGCCAGGCGAGCGGCCGTCATGGTCAGCGCCCCGGTGGGGCTGTGCTTCCTGCCCGCGTTCATCGCAGTCGGAGTGGCGCCGGTGGTGATCGGGCTGGCGGGTGGGGTGCTGGCAAGGGGTGGCGGATGAGGGGGTGAGGGGCGACTGCGGCGGACGGCTGCGGATCAACAGGAGATTCAGCGGATCAGAGGGACCGTCAACGCTTCAGCGGGACCTTCAACGGTGCGGTAGCAAAACATTCAACAGCTGGTTTCAAAGGAACCGAGCTCTACGGGGGTTGAGATGTACAAGGCGGTACAGGCACGGATGCGCGCCCTGGTGTGCAGGACGCGGGCGGCGCGGAGGGACGCGGGGATGGTCACCTCCGAGTACGCGATGGGGATCGTCGCGGCGGTGGCGTTCGCGGTGGTGCTCTACAAGGTCGTGACGAGCGGGCAAGTCAGCGCGCAGCTGCAGGACATCGTGAAGCAGGCGCTCGATGCGCGGATGTGAGCCGGGGACCGGGAGGAGGAGCTGGCCAGGGCCGGGCCGGCTCGCGGTACGGGGTTCGGATCGAGGGTTCGTGACGGCGGAGTCGGCTGTCGTGCTGCCCGTGCTGGTGATGTTCGCGATGGCGTTGGTGTGGGGGCTGCTCGTGGTGGCCGCGCAGATCCAGTGCGTGGACGCGGCTCGGACGGGCGCCCGCGCGGCAGCCCGACAGGATCCGGCCGACGCGGTCATCGAGGTCACCCGGGAGGCAGCACCCCCCGGCGCGACGATCACGGTCGGCCGGGAGGGGGACGAGGTCCGCGTGGTCGTCGTGGCCAAGCCGCCGGTGCTGGGTGGCATTCCCTTCGAGGTCCGGGAGGAGGCCGTGGCGTCGGCGGAGGACAAGGTGGGGGCGGGGACATGAGAAGGGGTTGGGCAGTACGCATTGGGGCTGGAGCCGGGGAAGGCCCTGGGCGTGGGGCGGCGCGCGGTCGGCGGTCCGGGCGGGTCGCCGGTGCAGATGCCGAGGCCGATTGGGGCCAGGGCCAAGGCCAGGGCCAAGGCCAAGGCCAAGATCAGGGCAGGGTCTGGGGCCGCGTGGCCGGACGGCATGAGGGCCAGGCCCGGGCCCCGGCCCGGTGCAGAGTGACCCGGCGGCGCGCCGTCGCCCTCCGTTCCGATCGCGGCTCCGCCACCGTCTGGAGCGTCGGCGCCATCGCCGTACTCTGCGTCGTCTTCGGCGTCGTACTCGCCCTGGGTCAGGCCGTCACGACCCGGCACCGCGCAGCCGGCGGTGCGGATCTAGCGGCGTTGGCGGCGGCCGACCACTGGGCCGAGGGCGGTACGGCCGCCTGCGCCCGGGCGGAACGAGTGGCCGAGGCGCAGGGCGTGCGGCTGGTGAGGTGTGTGCTGGTGGGGGAGGTGTCGGATGTGACGGCGGCGTCGGGTCGCGGGCCGTTCGCGGCGGAGGTCAGGGCGCGGGCTGGGCCGGCGGGGCCTGCCGGGCCGACGCGGGCGTCGCTGCCACCGTGGCCTCAGCCGTTCGGCCCTGCGGGGACGGACCGGCTGATGGGGAGTCCGCAGGTCCGTCCTGAGGACGCAGGCCCCCGTCCTGATGACGCAGGCCTTTCCTGAGGGTGCCGACCGGCCGACGCCGCCTCCCTGACCGGTTGCGTGGCCACACCGGCCACTGGCCGATCCCCCTGCCGCTGCTGCCCAAGGGCCGGGCCGGGGGGGGGGCTCTCGCCCGCTTCGGGACAGACCCCCCGGGGCCAGGGGCTGGCTTTCGCCTCCGGTGCGGGAGCGCCGCGCCCTCTTGGGCCCGAGCCGCGCCCTCTTGGGCCCGAGCCGCGCCCTCTTGGGCCCGAGCCGCGCCCCCTTGGGCCCGAGCCGGGCCCGGCCCGGGCCCGGAGCAGCTTCCCCCTACGATCCGGCACAGTCTCGCCCCCGATCCGCGAGAGCGTCCCCCTACCGATCCAGCACAGCCCCGCCCTCCCGAGCCGCGACAGCGTCGCCTTCCCGCTCCATGGCAACCTCCCCGCCCCCACCCATCCCAGACTCCTCCGCCTCCTCCGGCGCCCCCCGCAACAGCACAGTGAGCAGTCGCACGGCCCCCCGCTTGTGCAGCGGATCGTTGCCGTTGCCGCACTTGGGGGACTGGATGCAGGACGGGCAGCCGGCGTCGCACTCGCAGGAGGCGATGGCCTGGCGGGTGGCGGTGAGCCAGCTGCGGGCGGTGTGGAAGGCGCGCTCGGCGAAGCCCGCGCCGCCGGGGTGGCCGTCGTAGACGAAGACCGTCGGGAGCAGCGTGTCGGGGTGCAGCGGGATCGAGACGCCGCCGATGTCCCAGCGGTCGCAGGTCGCGAAGAGGGGCAGCAGGCCGATCGAGGCGTGCTCGGCGGCGTGCAGGGCGCCGCCGAGGATCTCCGGGTTGATCCGGGCCTCGTCCAGCTGGTCCTCGGTGACCGTCCACCACACCGCGCGCGTGCGCAGCGTACGAGGAGGGAGGTCGAGCTTCGTCTCGCCCAGTACTTCGCCGGTGATCAGCCGGCGCCGCAGGAAGGAGACCACCTGGTTGGTGACCTCGACGGAGCCGTAGCAAAGGCGGCCGTCACCCCAGGGGACCTCGATGTCCGTCTCCAGGACGGAGATCGCCGTCGTGTCGCGGGCGACCGTCGAGTACGACGGGGCGGCCTCCTCGACCAGGGCGACCGAATCCTCCAGGTCGAGGGAGCGCACCAGGTACGTACGGCCCTGGTGCAGGTGCACCGCGCCCTCGTGCACAGTGCCGTGCGCGGCGCCCGCGTCGACGGTGCCGAGCAGCCTGCCCGTCCCGGACTCGACCACCTGGACCGGGGTGCCGCCCTCGCCGCGGATGTCGGTCAGGTCGGCGGCCCGTTCCCGGCGCGTCCAGTGCCAGGCCTTCGTGCGGCGGCGCAGTAGCTTCGCGGCCTCCAGCTGCGGCAACAGCGCCTCGGTCTCGGGGCCGAACAGTGCCAGGTCCTCGTCCGTCAGCGGGATTTCGGCGGCGGCGGCGCACAGGTGGGGGGCGAGGACGTACGGGTTGTCGGGGTCGAGGACGGTCGATTCCACCGGACGGTCGAACAGGGCCTCGGGATGGTGGACGAGGTAGGTGTCCAGCGGGTCGTCGCGGGCGACCAGGACGGCCAGCGCACCCTGCCCGGAGCGCCCGGCCCGGCCCGCCTGCTGCCACAGGGAGGCGCGCGTGCCCGGGTAGCCGGCGATCAGCACGGCGTCCAGGCCCGAGACGTCGATGCCGAGTTCCAGGGCGGTGGTGGCGGCGAGGCCGAGGAGTTCGCCGGAGTGGAGGGCCTGTTCCAGGGCGCGGCGTTCCTCGGGGAGGTAGCCGCCGCGGTACGCCGCGACACGCCGGGCGAGGGAGCGATCTACCTCGGCGAGGCGTTCCTGCGCGATGACGGAGATCAGCTCGGCGCCACGCCGGGAGCGTACGAAGGCGACCGTGCGGGTGCCCTGGACGGCGAGGTCGGTCAGGAGGTCGGCCGTTTCGGCGGTGGCGGTGCGGCGGACGGGGGCGCCCTTCTCGCCCTGGAGCTCGGTGAGCGGCGGCTCCCAGAGGGCGAAGACCAGCTCGCCGCGAGGGGAGGCGTCGTCGGCGACCTCCACCACCGGAAGGCCGGTGAGACGGCCTGCGGCGACCGCGGGCTCGGCGGCGGTCGCGGAGGCCAGCAGGAAGACGGGAGAGGCGCCGTAGCGGGCGCACAGGCGGCGCAGGCGGCGCAGGACCTGGGCGACGTGGGAGCCGAAGACACCGCGGTAGGTGTGGCACTCGTCGATGACGACGTACTTCAGCGACTTCAGGAAGGAGGACCAGCGGGGGTGGGACGGGAGTATGCCGCGGTGCAGCATGTCGGGGTTGGTCAGCACGTAGTTGGCGTACTGCCGGATCCACTCGCGTTCCTCGAACGGAGTATCGCCGTCGTACACGGCCGACCGTACGGAATTGCCCAGCGGATGTGAAAGTTCCTTCACCGAACGGCACTGATCCGCCGCAAGAGCTTTGGTCGGAGCCAGGTAGAGGGCGGTGGCGCCGCGCCCGTTCGGCGCCTCGGAGCCGTCCAGAAGTGTCGACAGGACCGGCACCAGGTAGGCCAGGGACTTGCCCGACGCCGTGCCCGTGGCGACGACCACCGAGGCGCCGTCCAGGGCGTGCTCGGCGGCGCGTGCCTGGTGGGCCCAGGGATGTTCGATTCCGGCCGTCTGTACCGCGGCGATGACCTCGGCGCGGATCCGATCAGGCCAGACGGCATGGCGACCGGCGCGCGGGGGCACATGCTCCGTATGAGTGATGCGCGAAGCCCGGTTCGGTCCCGAGGCGAGCCGTCCCAGCACCGTGCCCGGGTCCACCCGGGAAACGGGGCCCGTCGGGGATCGATCGGATCGGAGATTCTTGGCCATCGGCACCGAGTGTGTCACTGGCGTGACGGACAATGGGACCAAGGCGTCGTGCACGCCTGCCGGTAAGTGATTGAATGCCATCGCGGCTGGCGAACCGTCCAGGGGGCTGTAAGCCGAGATGTCCCTCGGGACGACCGCTCGATAGCAAGGTGCTGGAGGATCCGTGGACCTGTCCCTGTCGACCCGTACCGTCGGCGATCGTACGGTCGTCGAGGTCGGTGGCGAAATCGACGTATATACCGCGCCCAAGCTGCGCGAGCAGTTGGTCGAGCTGGTGAACGACGGGAGTTTCCACCTCGTCGTCGACATGGAGGGCGTGGACTTCCTCGACTCCACCGGGCTCGGCGTGCTGGTCGGCGGCCTGAAGCGTGTGCGTGCCCATGAGGGCTCCCTGCGCCTGGTCTGCAACCAGGAGCGCATTCTGAAGATCTTCCGTATCACCGGCCTCACCAAGGTGTTCCCGATCCACACCTCGGTCGAGGAAGCGGTAGCGGCTACCGACTGATCACCGGACCCGGGCACGCCGTACAGCGGCGTGCCCGGGTCCGCAGAAGGTGAAAGTGAAGGGGGATTGGGCTGTCGGCGGCCCGGTCCCCCCGACAGCACGCCCGTAGTTCTGAGGGGGATGCATGGCCACCGTTGAACTCCGCTTCAGCGCGCTGCCCGAGCACGTCAGGACCGCCCGACTGGTGGCGGCAGCGGTGGCGCGCAGGGCCGGAGTGGACGAGGCCGTACTCGACGAGGTCAGGCTCGCCGTCGGCGAGGCCTGTACCCGTGCCGTCGGACTGCACCAGAGCGTCGGCATCACGGCTCCGGTGAAGGTCGCGCTGATCGAGGAGGAGAAACAGTTCTCCATCGAGGTCGGCGACGAGGCACCACGCTCCGTTCCCGGTGAACGGTCGGCCGGTGCCGCAGGTGGCGACGGTGAAGTGGAGGCCGAGGAGGACGAGATGGGCCTCGCGGTCATCAGCGGACTCGTCGACGACGTCGAGGTCTCCGCCGGGGAGCACGGTGGGCTGATCCGTATGACCTGGCCGACCACACCGCCGGCCGCGGTACTCGCCTGACCGAACCGTCCACCCGTCTCATCGCGAAGGGGCCCTGCTCAGCAGGGCCCCTTCGCGTTTTTCCGAAGAGTGCGCGGGAATTCGTGAATGAATTCACGATCAATCCGCCGATCATTTGATCAAGTAAACGCGGGCGTCAATGGTTTTGGGGCATTAGCGCTTTCGGGTTCCGTGGCGGTACGCCGATCATTTGCTGAACGGCATGTGAAGGCTGATTCCGTTTACCGCGCTCTGTTTTGATCAGGTTCCGGTACCTAGAATCCGTCCACATCTTGAGCTCAGCCCAAGCGTCAAGGAGGACGAATGGCGGGGCTTCCTACCCCTCATCAGCTGGACCAACCCACTACCCTCGCAGCCGCAGTGCTGACGGACGACAACCGGATCATCATCACGATCATCGGTGTCGTCGCACTGGCAGCGCTCGTGGTCGCCGGAGTCCTGGTACGCCAGGTGCTCGCGGCGGGCGAGGGCACCGACAGCATGAAGAAGATCGCGGCCGCGGTCCAGGAAGGAGCCAACGCCTATCTGGCCCGGCAGCTGCGCACGCTCGGCGTATTCGCCATCGTCGTGTTCTTCCTGCTCATGCTGCTTCCCGCGGACGACTGGAATCAGCGCATCGGCCGATCGGTGTTCTTCTTGATCGGCGCCGCGTTCTCGGCGGGCACCGGTTATATCGGTATGTGGCTCGCCGTGCGCAGCAATGTGCGCGTTGCCGCAGCCGCGCGCGAAGCGACCCCGGCGGAGGGTGAGCCGGAAAAGGATCTCACCGCCGTCTCGCACAAAGCCATGAAGATCGCTTTCCGCACCGGCGGCGTCGTCGGCATGTTCACGGTGGGGCTCGGTCTGCTGGGCGCCTCCTGTGTGGTGCTGGTGTACGCGGCCGACGCGCCGAAGGTGCTCGAAGGATTCGGCCTCGGCGCCGCGCTGATCGCGATGTTCATGCGTGTCGGCGGCGGCATCTTCACCAAGGCCGCCGACGTCGGCGCCGACCTGGTCGGCAAGGTCGAACAGGGCATTCCGGAGGACGACCCGCGCAATGCCGCGACCATCGCCGACAATGTGGGCGACAACGTCGGCGACTGCGCGGGCATGGCGGCCGACCTCTTCGAGTCGTACGCCGTGACCCTGGTCGCCGCGCTGATCCTCGGGTCGGCGGCGTTCGGTGACTCCGGGCTCGCCTTCCCGCTGATCGTGCCGGCCATCGGCGTGATCACCGCGATGATCGGCATCTTCGCCGTGGCACCGCGCCGCAGCGACCGCAGCGGCATGACGGCGATCAACCGCGGGTTCTTCATCTCCGCGGTGATCTCGATCGTGCTGGTCGCGGCCGCCGTCTACATCTACCTGCCGTCGTCGTACGCCGACCTCGAGGGCGTCACCGACGCGGCCATCGCGGCCAAGGACGGCGATCCGCGGATCCTCGCGCTCGTCGCCGTGGTCATCGGCATCGTGCTGGCCGCTGTCATCCAGCAGCTGACCGGCTACTTCACCGAGACCAACCGCCGCCCGGTCATGGACATCGGCAAGACCTCGCTCACCGGTCCCGCCACCGTCGTCCTCGCCGGCATCTCGGTCGGTCTCGAATCCGCCGTCTACACCGCCCTGTTGATCGGCCTCGGTGTCTACGGGGCGTTCCTGCTCGGCGGTACGTCGATCATGCTGGCGCTGTTCGCGGTGGCGCTGGCCGGCACCGGCCTGCTCACCACGGTCGGTGTGATCGTCGCCATGGACACCTTCGGTCCGGTCTCCGACAACGCGCAGGGCATCGCCGAGATGTCCGGCGACGTCGAGGGCGCGGGCGCCCAGGTGCTCACCAACCTGGACGCGGTCGGCAACACCACCAAGGCCATCACCAAGGGCATCGCCATCGCCACCGCCGTCCTCGCGGCAGCGGCGCTCTTCGGGTCGTACCGCGACGCCATCACCACCGGCGCGCGGGACGTGGGCGAGAAACTCAGCGGCGAAGGCGCGCCGATGAACCTGATGATGGACATCTCGCAGCCCAACAACCTCGTCGGTCTGATCGCGGGCGCGGCGGTCGTCTTCCTCTTCTCGGGGCTCGCGATCAACGCCGTGTCGCGGTCGGCGGGTTCCGTGGTGTACGAGGTGCGGCGGCAGTTCCGCGAGCGTCCCGGGATCATGGACTACACGGAGCAGCCGGAGTACGGCAAGGTCGTCGACATCTGCACCAGGGATGCCCTGCGCGAGCTCGCCACGCCGGGACTGCTCGCCGTACTGGCGCCCATCTTCATCGGGTTCACGCTCGGGGTCGGTGCCCTGGGCGCGTTCCTGGCGGGCGCGATCGGCTCCGGCACGCTGATGGCGGTGTTCCTCGCCAACTCCGGCGGCGCCTGGGACAACGCCAAGAAGCTCGTCGAGGACGGCCACCACGGCGGCAAGGGCAGCGAGGCCCACGCCGCGACGGTGATCGGCGACACGGTCGGCGACCCCTTCAAGGACACCGCCGGTCCCGCGATCAACCCGCTGCTGAAGGTGATGAACCTGGTCGCACTGCTCATCGCGCCCGCGGTCATCCAGTTCAGCTACGGCGAGGACAAGAACGTCGGGGTACGGGTCGTGATCGCCGTACTCTCGCTCCTTGTGATCGTCGGCTCGGTGTACGTCTCCAAGCGGCGCGGTATCGCCATGGGTGACGAAGGCAACGCCGACAGGGTGGCCAAGCCGGCCGACCCCGCGGTGGTTTCATAGCCGGTCTTACGACGGCCCAGCTCAAGATGCGGGCGGGCGGCGCGCGTTCGCGTGCCGCCCGCCCGCCTTGTGTCCGTTCACGCCCTAGCCGTGACCCTTCTCTCACATGGTGCAAAAACTTGGGTAACGCCATGAATGCCGCATTCCGTTCGCGGTCGCTTCCCGGCATCCGTGTAAGGTCCGGTGGCCGAGAGCCACGGAAGGGACCAAACCGGTGAACAAGAAGCTCACGGCCGCACTGTCCGGCGGTGCGGTGCTGCTGCTGGCGCTGACGGGATGCACGAGTGACGAGGGCAACCCGGAGCTGGACGCCTGGGCCAAGAAGGTCTGCGACGCGGTGCCGGCGCAGAACGCGAAGATCTCGGCGGCCTACGTCGCGATCACCAAGGCGGCCAAGGACACCACCAGCACGCCCAAGGAGCTCCAGCAGGCCGATTCCGAGGCCTTCCAGGACCTTGCCGACGGCTACAAGGCGCGCGCGAACCTCATCAGCAACGCCGGTGCGCCTCCCGGCGTCAAGGACGGTGCGAAGGTCCAGCAGGACGTCGTCAAGAAGCTCACCGCTCTGTCCGCGGCATACGGCGACCTGAAGAAGCGGGTCGACGGCCTGGACACCAAGAACCAGGCGAAGTTCGCGTCCGGCCTCAAGGACGTGTCGGCCGAGATGAAGCAGGTGGAGACCCAGCGCAAGAGCGCCGTCGACGCGCTGAAGACGCTGGAGTCGGGCGACACCAAGAAGGCACTGACCTCACAGGAGGGCTGCAAGCAGGCCGCCTCGGTGACCGCGTCGGCCGCGGCTGCCGACAGCTGAGCCCCCTCCGCGCGCGGGAGCGGGTCACAATGAGGGCGTGAGTGACTCCAGCCTGCCTGCCCTGCCCGCGTCCGACCGCCACGATGTAGCCGCCCGGCTGCGGGAGGCCCTGCTCGGGGCCTCCTTCACCGCCGACGGGTTGCTCGAACTGCTCGGCGCGCCCGCCTACGCGGCGCTCGCGCGCAGCGAGACCGTGCCCGCGCTCCGGGCGACCCGCGGAGACACGCCCCTGGAGGCGCTCGTACGGCTGTTCCTGTTGCAGCAGCCCGTCCCGCACGCGCGCGTGGCGGGTGTGCTGCCCGTCGACGCGTGCCTGGAGAGCGGGTGGATGGTCCGCGTCGGCGGGAACCCGGCCGGGCCCGGGGACCCCGGCGACGACGTCGCCGCGACAGTCGACGTACGGCCGTACGGCGGGCCCGCGGGCGAGGACTGGTTCATCGTGTCCGACCTGGGGTGCGCGGTCGGCGGTGCCGGCGGCATCGGCAGCAAGAACGAGGGCGTCGTCCTCGGCGTCGGCGGCGCGTCCACGACCCTCGCAGGCATCACCGTCCGTACGCCCGTCTCCGCCGCCCTGGACGTCGGCACCGGTTCCGGAATCCAGGCGCTCCACGCCACGCAGCACGCCACGCGCGTGACGGCGACCGATCTCAACCCGCGCGCGCTGCACATCACCGCGCTCACGCTCGCGCTGTCCGGCGCCCCGGCCGCGGATCTGCGGGAGGGCTCGCTGTTCGAGCCGCTCAAGAACGGTGAGACGTACGACCTGATCGTCTCGAACCCGCCCTTCGTGATCTCACCGGGCGCGCGGCTGACGTACCGCGACGGCGGCATGGGCGGGGACGATCTGTGCCGGTCGATCGTTCAGGGGGCGGGGGAGCGGCTGAGCGAGGGCGGGTTCGCGCAGTTCCTCGCCAACTGGCAGCACGTGGAAGGGGAGGACTGGCAGGACAGGCTGCGGTCGTGGGTGCCGCGCGGGTGCGACGCGTGGATCGTGCAGCGCGAGGTCCAGGACGTCACGCAGTACGCCGAGCTGTGGCTCAGGGACGCCGGCGACCACCGGGGTGACGCGGCCGAGTACCAGGCGCGGTACGACGCGTGGCTGGACGAGTTCGAGGCGCGCAAGGTGAAGGCCGTCGGGTTCGGGTGGATCACCCTGCGCAAGACGTCGGCCGCCGTGCCCGCGATCACGGTGGAGGAATGGCCGCACCCGGTCGAGCAGCCGCTCGGCGAGACGGTCCGGGCTCACTTCGACCGGCTCGACTACCTGCGTGCCAACGACGACGCGGCCCTGCTGGAGGATCACTTCAGGCTCGCCGCGGAGATCGTGCAGGAGCAGATCGGGATGCCCGGCGCCGAGGACCCGGAGCACGTGGTGCTGCGCCAGCACCGCGGCATGCGCCGGGCCACCCAGGTGGACACGGTCGGCGCGGGCTTCGCGGGCGTGTGCGACGGCTCGCTGAGCGCCGGGCGCATTCTGGACGCCATCGCCCAACTCATGGGCGAGGACCCGGTGCTGCTCCGCGACCGTACGCCCGCGCAGATCCGGCTGTTGGTGGAGCAGGGCTTTCTCGAGCCGGCCAGGTCATAGGCACAGTTCATGCGTCGGTCGAAATGATCCGCAAGAAGGGCTCCGACAACGCCGCCAAGCCGTGCGGCATCAAATTCGAGTCGATCTGGACGCCGGGTACGGAGTAGATCATCCACGGCTGGATCGCAGAGGTGAGACCGGGAGGCGGCCCAGGAGTGGGACCAGGGAGGGGCGTGGGTCTCATGGGTCCACGAGCCCATTCCGGGGCGCTTCGGGGCGGCTGAGTCCACCGGGGCGGAAGTCCACAGGCGCGTCGGTTCCTCGTTCACCTCAGGTTCGCCTGTACGCCGTCCGTGCGTGTCAGCCTCGCCGGGCTGGGCGCATACTGACGGGAGAAAAGGGGCAAGCGGAACCATGGAAACAGGACCGGCGCTCTTCGCCGGGGTTGTGTTCGCCCTGTTCGGAGGTGGGCTGCTGGCCTGGACCGTGGTCCGGGTGCGGCAGCATCAGCCCGTCGCTCAGGGTGTGAGTCCCGTCGCATCGGCGACGCTCGCGGGCCTTGTCTCGGTGATCGCGCTGATCATCGGAACATGGTGCTTCACCCGACTCTGAGAACGGCCCACGAGCTGGGCGGCCGGTAATTGGGAGGCCCTCTTCCGGAAAGGCTCGAAAAGGCCGGTGGGCACTCCGGGCGGCAGGAATGGCGGAAGTCGGGTTACCGTTCGAGTGGCCGTTGCGGGCTTTTCCCGTTTGACAACCGGGCGGGATGTACCGTCACACTCCGCAGCGTCACCACCACCCGACCCCGGGATCCAATCGACCCTGGGGAGGCCCCAGCGTCGACCGGAGAGAAGAGCGAAGTTGTCCCCGACCAGCGAGACCGCACAGGGCGGCCGCCGACTCGTCATCGTCGAGTCGCCTGCCAAGGCGAAGACGATCAAGGGCTACCTGGGCCCCGGCTACGTAGTCGAAGCGAGCGTCGGGCACATCCGCGACCTTCCGAACGGCGCCGCGGAGGTGCCGGAGAAGTACACCGGCGAGGTCCGCCGCCTCGGCGTGGACGTCGAGCACGACTTCGAGCCGATCTATGTCGTCAATGCCGACAAGCGGGCTCAGGTCAAGAAGCTCAAGGACCTGCTGAAGGAGTCCGACGAGCTCTTCCTCGCCACCGATGAGGACCGCGAGGGCGAGGCCATCGCGTGGCACCTCCAGGAAGTGCTCAAGCCCAAGGTCCCGGTCAAGCGGATGGTCTTCCACGAGATCACCAAGGCCGCGATCCAGGCCGCCGTCGCCAACCCCCGCGAGCTGAACCAGAAGCTGGTCGACGCCCAGGAGACCCGCCGCATCCTCGACCGCCTCTACGGCTACGAGGTCTCGCCGGTCCTGTGGAAGAAGGTCATGCCGCGCCTGTCGGCCGGCCGAGTCCAGTCCGTCGCCACCCGGCTCGTCGTGGAGCGGGAACGCGAGCGCATCGCGTTTCGTTCTGCTGAGTACTGGGACCTGACGGGCACCTTCGCGACCGGCCGCGCCGGGGATTCGTCGGACCCGTCGTCGCTGGTCGCCCGCCTGCAGACCGTCGACGGCAGGCGGGTCGCGCAGGGCCGCGACTTCGACTCCCTGGGACAGATCAAGAGCGCGAACACCCTCCACCTCGACGAGGCGAACGCCCGCGCCCTCGCCGCCGCCCTGGAGAACACGCAGTTCGCGGTGCGGTCCGTCGAGTCCAAGCCGTACCGCCGCTCGCCGTACGCCCCGTTCCGTACGACGACGCTGCAGCAGGAGGCGAGCCGCAAGCTCGGCTTCGGCGCGAAGGCCACCATGCAGGTCGCGCAGAAGCTGTACGAGAACGGCTACATCACGTACATGCGTACGGACTCCACGACGCTGAGCGACACGGCCGTCGCGGCGGCCCGCGCCCAGGTCACGCAGCTCTACGGCGCCGACTACCTGCCGTCGGCCCCCCGGACCTACGCCGGGAAGGTCAAGAACGCGCAGGAGGCGCACGAGGCGATCCGCCCCTCCGGTGACCGCTTCCGCACGCCCGCCGAGACCGGGCTGACCGGCGACCAGTTCAAGCTCTACGAGCTGATCTGGAAGCGGACGGTCGCCTCGCAGATGAAGGACGCGACCGGTAACTCGGTCACGGTCAAGATCGGCGGCTCGTCGGCCGACGGACGGGACGTCGAGTTCAGCGCGTCCGGCAAGACGATCACCTTCCATGGCTTCCTGAAGGCCTACGTCGAGGGCGCCGACGACCCGAACGCCGAGCTGGACGACCGTGAGCGCCGCCTGCCGCAGGTCAGCGAGGGCGACGCGCTCAGCGCCGAGGAGATCACGGTCGACGGGCACGCCACCAAGCCCCCGGCCCGCTACACCGAGGCGTCGCTGGTCAAGGAGCTGGAAGAGCGGGAGATCGGCCGCCCGTCGACGTACGCGTCGATCATCGGCACGATCCTCGACCGCGGCTACGTGTTCAAGAAGGGCACGGCCCTGGTGCCGTCCTTCCTGTCCTTCGCCGTGGTCAACCTCCTGGAGAAGCACTTCGGGCGGCTCGTCGACTACGACTTCACCGCGAGGATGGAGGACGACCTCGACCGCATCGCCCGCGGCGAGGCCCAGTCCGTGCCGTGGCTGAAGCGGTTCTACTTCGGCGAAGGCACCCACAACGGCGGCGCGGCCGAGGCCGGCAACGGCGACGGGGACCACCTCGGTGGCCTCAAGGAGCTGGTGACCGACCTGGGCGCGATCGACGCGCGCGAGGTGTCGTCGTTCCCGGTGGGCAACGACATCGTGCTGCGCGTCGGCCGCTACGGCCCGTACATCGAGCGCGGCGAGAAGGACTCCGAGAACCACCAGCGGGCGGACGTCCCCGAGGACCTGGCCCCGGACGAGCTGTCCGTGGAGCTCGCGGAGGAACTGCTCGCCAAGCCGAGCGGTGACTTCGAGCTCGGTGCCGACCCGCAGACCGGCCACCAGATCATCGCCCGTGACGGCCGCTACGGCCCGTACGTCACCGAGGTGCTCCCCGAGGGCACCCCGAAGACCGGCAAGAACGCCGTGAAGCCGCGTACGGCCTCACTGTTCAAGTCGATGGCGCTCGACACGGTGACGCTGGAGGACGCGCTCAAGCTGATGTCGCTGCCGCGAGTCGTCGGCAAGGACGCGGAGGGCGTGGAGATCACCGCGCAGAACGGCCGCTACGGCCCGTACCTGAAGAAGGGCACGGACTCGCGCTCGCTGCAGGCCGAGGAGCAGCTCTTCACGATCACGCTGGAAGAGGCGCAGGCGATCTACGCCCAGCCCAAGCAGCGTGGCCGCGCGGCCGCCAAGCCGCCGCTGAAGGAGCTGGGCACCGACCCGGTGAGCGAGAAGCCGGTCGTCGTCAAGGACGGTCGCTTCGGGCCGTACGTCACCGACGGGGAGACCAACGCGACCCTGCGCTCCGGCGACAGCGTCGAGGAGATCACCCCCGAGCGCGGCTTCGAGCTGCTCGCCGAGAAGCGGGCGAAGGGGCCCGCCAAGAAGACGGCGAAGAAGGCACCCGCGAAGAAGGCGACCGCCAAGAAGGCCGCCCCGGCCAAGAAGACGGCCGCCAAGAAGACCGCGGCGAAGAAGACGACGACGGCTGCGAAGAAGACGACGACGGCTGCGAAGAAGACGACGGCCAAGAAGACGACTGCCAAGAAGGCGACGGCTTCGAAGTCGGCGAGCGAGGACTGAGCCGCCGCTTCCGTGCGGAGCGATCGGCCTTCGTGAGGTCCAACCGGGCTCTCACGGGGGCCGATTGAGGGTCCGGTTCTTCACTTCCGGTTCGCAAAACGAACGCCTCGGCATCAGTTTGGTGTCGGGGCGTGCGTACGTTCGGGCGGGAGCGCCGGGCTGTCGGTGGGTCCCGATAGGCTGAACGCATGACGCGAGCCGACCAGCCAACGGCCCACCACCCCGCCCCCGACGACGCCCTGGCCGCGGACTCCCGCGAGCGTGCCGTCCGCGCCCTGCTGCGCCGACCGCAGCTCAAGCGGCTGTGGAGCGCGCAGCTGGTAGGGGGTGTCGGCGACATCCTCGCCCTCCTGGTGCTGGTCCTGCTTGCCCTTCAGGCGGCGATCGCCGAGGGGTCGTTCGGCGGCGGTTACCGGGGCGTGGCGTTCGCAGTGGCGACCGTCTTCGGGGTGCGCATCCTGGCGACGCTGCTCTTCGGCGCCGTGCTCCTCGGCCCGCTGACCTCGCTGACCTCCCAGGAGGGCCCGCTCGACCGGCGCTGGACCATGGTCGGCGCGGACGGCCTGCGGGCCGCCATGCTGATCGTCGCGCCCCTGTGGATCGACTGGACGCCGGACAATGCGCTGGCGCTCCTCCTGGTCACGGTCTTCGTGACCGGCGTCGCCGAGCGGTTCTGGACGGTGTGCCGGGAGAGCGCGGCGCCCACACTGCTGCCGCCCCCGCCGCTGGAGGGCGCGACCGTACGACCGCTGCCGGACCACATGGACGCCCTGCGCCGCCTGTCGCTGCGTACGAGCTTCGTGGCGGTCCCCCTGGCCGCCGCCGCACTTGTCGTCGCGGCCCTGCTGAACAACCTGCTCGGTACCGGTCTCGACTGGTTCGAGCAGCACCAGGCGGCCCTCGCGTCGTACGTCGCGGCCGGTCTGTTCGCCGCATCCCTGTCCGTGCTGACCTTCCTGGAGCTGCCCGACACGCGCACCCCCCGCGCGCGGTCGCCGCTCGAGGGGCTGCGCCGTCCGAAGACCGGCTCCGGCGTGGACAAGGGCCGTACCGGCGCCATCCCGCTGCTGGTGACGGCATGCGCGGCCGTCGCCGGAGCGGTGGCCGCCGCGGTCGCCGTGTCCGTGCTGCACGCCAAGGACCTGGGCGGCGGCCCGGTGCTGTACGGCCTGCTGGTGCTCGTGCTGACCGGCGGCGTGGTCGTCGGCATCCGTACGGCGCCCTCCGTGCTGCCCTCCCTCTCGCGGCGCCGGCTGCTGGCGCTGGTGATCGCCTTCACCGGCGTCGCGCTGCTGGCCGCGGGCCTCGTCCCGGACGTCACCACCGTGCTGCTGATCATCGCGCTGGCCGGGATCGGCGCGGGCATGGCCGCCAACACCGGCCACACCCTGCTCGACCAGGAGGCCGAGGAATTCCGGCGCGCGCGTACGACGGAGCATCTGCACGCGGTCGTACGGGTCTGTGTGGCGCTCGGCGCGGTGATCGCGCCCCTGGTCGCCGCCCTGATCGGGCCGCACCGGCTGGAGAGCGGCAAGTTCGTCTTCGCGCACGGCGGAGCGGCGTTCACGCTGATGCTGGTCGGGGCGCTGCTGCTGCCGGTGGCCGTGCTGGTGCTGGCCAAGGTCGACGACCGCTCCGGTGTGCCGCTGCGCCACGACCTGCGGGACGCACTGCTCGGCGGCGACGACCCCGAGCAGGTGCCCGCGACGGCCGGCTTCTTCATCGCCCTGGAGGGCGGCGACGGCGCCGGGAAGTCCACTCAGGCCGAGGCGCTCGCGGAGTGGATCCGCGGCAAGGGCCACGAGGTCGTCGTCACGCGCGAGCCCGGGGCGACGGCGGTCGGTAAGCGGCTGCGGTCGATCCTGCTGGACGTGTCGAGCGCGGGCCTGTCGCACCGGGCCGAGGCGCTGCTGTACGCGGCGGACCGCGCGGAGCACGTCGACACGGTGGTCCGGCCCGCCCTGGAGCGCGGCGCGATCGTGATCTCGGACCGGTACGTCGACTCCTCGGTCGCCTACCAGGGGGCGGGCCGTGACCTGTCCCCGACGGAGATCGCCCGGATCAACCGCTGGGCGACGAACGGACTCGCGCCCCATCTGACGGTACTGCTGGACGTCTCGCCGGAGATCGCCCGCGAGCGGTTCACCGAGGCTCCGGACCGGCTGGAGTCGGAGCCGGCGGAGTTCCACGCGCGCGTGCGTTCCGGGTTCCTGACACTGGCCGCGTCCGACCCCGGTCGGTACCTGGTGGTGGACGCGGGCCAGGAGCCCGAGGCGGTGACGACCGTCATCCGGCACCGGCTCGACCGGATGCTGCCGCTGTCGGAGGCGGAGATCCAGGCGCAGGAGGAAGCGCGCCGCAAGGCCGAGGAGGAGGCCCGCCGCAAGGCCGAGGAAGAGGCCGCCCGCAAGGCCGAGGAAGAGCGCCTGGAGCGTGAGCGCCAGGAGCAGCTCGCCCGGCTGCGTGCCGAGGAGGAGGAGCGCAAGCGGCGCGAGCTGGAGGAGGCGCAGCGGCGCGAGGCCGAACGGCAGGCGGAGGAGGCCCGGCTGCGGGCCGAGGAAGCACGTCGGCGGGCCGAGGAGGAGCGGCAGCGGTTCCTCGCGGAGGAGAAGGTGCGCGCCGAGGAGGAAGCGCGCCGCAAGGCCGACGAGGAACGTCGCCGCAAGCAGGCCGAGGAAGAGGCCCGGCTGCGGGCCGAGGCGGAAGCGGTCCGCGTGGAGAAGCAGCGCAAGGCGGAGGAGGCCCTGCTGCGGGCCGAGGAGGCGAGGCAGCTCGCTGAGCAGGCCGCGGCGCAGGCCCAGGCGGGCCCGAAGCCGGCGGCGCCCGCTGCCGGTGCTGCTCCTGGGGACGCGTTGACGGTGCCGACGCCGGTCGTCACGCCGGGGCAGGCGCCGGGCGGAGCCTCGGACGAGACGACTGTGCTGCGGCCGGTGCGGGATCGGGATGAGGAGCGGCCGGGGACGGGCGGTGAGGGGTCGGGCGACCGTGCCTCCCGTGACCGTGCTTCCGGTGGCCGTGCATCCGGGGAGTCCGAAGCCGAGGTGACCACGAAGCTGCCGCAGCCGCCGGCGCCTTCCGGAGCGGCTGACGAGACGGCCGTGCTGCCGCCGGTGACGCCCGGTGCCGCCGATGAGACCGCTGTGCTGCCGCCGGTTCCGCCGGGGGCCGCGGATGAGACGGCGGTGCTGCCTCCGGTGTCCGGGGAGTCCGCGGACCGGGTTCCGCCGGGGTACTTCCGGGAGGAGGAGCGTACGCGCGAGATGCCTCAGGTCGACGAGGCCGGGGCACCGCGTCGAAGGGCTCGCTCCGACTGGGCCGAGGAGACGCCGCTCGATGATCTGCCCACGTTGGCGGACGAGCTGCTGGGGCCGCACGAGGACGAGGACGGCGGCCGCGGGCGGCGGCGCTGAGGTCGTTGGGGTTGAGGTCGGGTGGAGCTGAGCGCCGGCCGCGCTGAGATCTCGCTGCGCTGCAATCTGGCGGTGCTGGGATCTCAGCGGCGCTGAGATCTGGTGGCCCGAGATTTGGTGGCGCTGAGGTCGGTTGGTCAGCCGGGTGTGGGCTGCCGCTCGGCGCGGGTCGGCTCTGTGCGGGGGCGGCTCGGGGTACGGCCTACGGCTGGCTCGGCTCGGGGATGCTCGCGGCTGGTCTGCTCGGCGCGGGGGACCGCTCGGGGCAGGCCGGCTTGGCGCGGGGACCGCTCAGGGCTGGTCGGCTCGGTGCGATGGTGGGGTCGGCGCAGGCCGGTTCCGCCCGCTCTGTCACTCGTTGTCAGTGCTGCCCCGCACAATGGACCCCGCACCGCGAAATGTGAGCGAAGGGCGGCGTGACCCGTGAGCGTGTGGGACGACCTGGTGGGACAGGAGAGGGTGAGTGAGCAGCTCGGTGCTGCCGCTCGGGACGCTGATGCCCTCGTCACCGCCGCTGCCTCCAACACACCGCCCCCCGAGGCGTCCAAGATGACGCATGCCTGGTTGTTCACGGGACCACCCGGGGCGGGGCGGAATCAGGCGGCGCGGGCCTTCGCCGCCGCGTTGCAGTGCGTCAGCCCTGACAGAGCGCTGGGCGGCGCCCCCGGATGCGGATTCTGCGACGGATGTCATACGGCACTTGTCGGCACGCACGCCGACGTCACCACCGTCGCCGCCGTCGGCGCCCAGATCCTCGCCGACGACATGCGGGACACCGTCCGCAAGTCGTTCACGTCGCCGGCGAACGGCCGCTGGCAGGTCATCCTGGTCGAGGACGCCGAGCGGCTGAACGAGAAGTCCGCCAACGCCGTGCTGAAGGCAGTGGAGGAGCCCGCCCCACGCACGGTCTGGCTGCTCTGCTCCCCCTCCATCGAGGACGTCCTGCCCACCATCCGCTCCCGCTGCCGCCACCTGAACCTGAGCACGCCCTCGGTCGACGCCATCGCCGACATGCTCGTACGGCGGGAAGGCATCGAACCGGAAGTCGCAGCCGCCGCGGCCCGCGCCACCCAGGGCCACGTCGACCGGGCCCGCCGCCTGGCCACCGACCCCGCCGCCCGCGAGCGCCGGGCCGCCGTGCTCAAGCTGCCCCTCCGGCTCGGCGAGGTCGGAGCCTGCCTCAGAGCCGCCCAGGAGCTGGTGGACGCAGCCGCCGAGGACGCGAAGCAGCTTGCCGAGGAGATGGACGCCAAGGAGACCGAGGAGCTGAAGGCGGCGCTGGGTGCGGCTCAGGGCGGCAGGATGCCGCGCGGCACGGCGGGCGTGATGAAGGACCTGGAGGACAAGCAGAAGCGGCGCCGTACGCGCACGCAGCGCGACAGCCTCGACCTCGCCCTGACCGACCTCACCGCCTTCTACCGCGACGTCCTCGCCCTGCAGCTCGGCTCCCGCGTGGCCCTCGCCAACACCGACGCCGAGGACGCCCTGCAGCGCCTCGCAGGCGACAGTTCCCCGGAGTCCACACTCCGCCGCATCGAGGCGATCGCCGCCTGCCGCGACGCCCTCGACCGCAATGTGGCGCCGCTGCTGGCGGTGGAGGCGATGACGATGGCCCTCAGAGCGGGCTGAATTCGCCGGGCAAGCCGCCGCCCGCGCCGCCCCTGCCGTTTCCGCCGCCCCGGCCAGGGGCCCAGAAGTGATCAACAGGAGGTTGACGACGTAACACGTACGAGCCGCGTCGTGCACGCAAAGCATCCAAACCACTGCACAGAGTTACGCTCGCCAAATGCACACCAGGCCCAGCTCTCCAGTCAGCCCAGACCCGAGCCCCAGCGGGCAGGGCGCACGCAACCGCCGCTCGACCTCCCGGCGGGCCGGCACCTTCGGCAGCCTCATCGCAGTTGCCGCGCTGCTCGTCTCCGCCTGCTCCTCCGGTGCGACACCGGACGCGACGATGAAAACCGGAAGCCCGGCGGCCGGGGCGGCGCTGGCAGCGCTGCCGAGGTCGACTCCGGCGGCGCTCACGCCGTACTACGCACAGAAGCTGACCTGGCACAGCTGCGGGGTGCCCGGCTTCCAGTGCACGACCATCAAGGTGCCGCTCGACTACGCCAAGCCGAACGGCGGGGAGACCCGTCTCGCGGTGGCCCGCAAGAAGGCGACGGGACCGGGCAAGCGGCTCGGTTCGCTGCTCGTGAATCCGGGCGGCCCGGGCGGTTCGGCGATCGGCTATCTCCAGCAGTACGCGGGGATCGGCTACCCGATGGAAGTGCGGGCGCAGTACGACATGGTCGCGGTCGACCCGCGCGGCGTCGCGAGCAGCGAGCCCGTCGAGTGCCTCGACGGCCGTGAGATGGACGCGTACACGCAGACGGACTTCACGCCCGACGACGACAAGGAGACGGGTCGGCTCGTCGGCGCGTACAAGAAGTTCGCGGAGGGCTGCGGAGCGGACGCGCCCGGCCTGCTCCGGCATGTCTCCACCGCCGAGGCGGCCCGGGACATGGACCTCCTGCGGTCGGCGCTGGGCGACGACAAGCTGTCGTATGTGGGGGCGTCGTACGGCACCTTCCTCGGGGCGACGTACGCCGGGCTCTTCCCGGACCGGGTGGGTCGGCTGGTCCTGGACGGCGGCATGGACCCGTCCCTGCCCGCTCGCCGGATGAACCTCGACCAGACGGCGGGCTTCGAGACGGCGTTCCAGGCCTTTGCACGGGACTGCGTGCGGCAGCGGGACTGTCCGCTGGGCACGAAGGCGAACGAGGTCGGCAAGAGCCTCAAGGCCTTCTTCGGGAAGCTCGACGCGCGGCCGATCCCGACCGGTGACGCCGCCGGCCGTGAGCTCAGCGAATCCCTCGCCACCACCGGCGTGATCGCGGCGATGTACGACGAGGGTGCCTGGGCCACCCTGCGCGACGCCCTGTCCGCGGCGATGCGCGAGAACGACGGCGCGGGCCTCCTCGCCCTCTCCGACAGCTACTACGAGCGCGACTCCGACGGCCGCTACACGAACCTGATGTTCGCCAACGCGGCGGTCAACTGCGTGGACCTCCCGGCGGCCTTCTCCACTCCCGAGGAGGTGCGCGCAGCCCTCCCCGCGTTCGAGAAGGCGTCCCCCGTCTTCGGCAAGGGCCTCGCCTGGGCCACCCTGAACTGCGCGTACTGGCCGGTGGCACCGACCGGTGAGCCGCACCGCATCGAGGCGAGGGGCGCGGCCCCCATCGTCGTGGTCGGCACCACCCGCGACCCGGCCACCCCCTACCGCTGGGCCAAGGCCCTCTCCCGCCAGCTCTCCTCGTCCCGCCTCCTCACCTACGACGGCGACGGGCACACGGCGTACGGGCGGGGCAGCGCGTGCATCGACAGGACGATCAACACGTATCTCCTCCGGGGGACGCCGCCTACCCGGGACAAGCGCTGCTGAGGCCTGCGGGTCGGTGATGCCGGGCCCCGGAGCGACGCGCTCCGGGGCCCGAGGGGAGTCGCCGGAGGCCCGGAGGAGGGCCGCGGGGCCGCGGAGGGCCGGGTAGGGGGCGGTACGGAGCACCCTCAGAAACTGTGTAGACTTACCGGCGTTGCTGATCGCACCATAGTGCGGACAGCGCGCCGCCTTAGCTCAGATGGCCAGAGCAACGCACTCGTAATGCGTAGGTCTCGGGTTCGAATCCCGAAGGCGGCTCGGATTAACCCCAGGACTCACTCGCCGTGACCTGGGGTTTTTTCATGTCCGGGGCATGACGGGGCGCACGACGGGGGTGCCGTGGAAGTGCTTGCGTGAGCGATGCGTGAGCGGAGCCGCTCGGGGACCTACTTCTTGGGCTTCCGGCGCTTGGCCTTCTTGCCCGCCTTGGCCTGGGCTTTCGGCTTGTCCTTCGGCTTGCCGTCCCCTGCCTTGCCGGCGTTCTTGGCCGCAGCCTTCTTGGCCTTCTCCTTCTTCGCGGCCTTGCGTGCCGCCTTCTCGGTCTCGGCCTTGCGCTGGAGAGGGACGAGCTTCGCGGTCGCCTCGGCGGCGCTCCTGCCGACCTGAGGCAGGACGCTCTGGTAGATGTCCCGCGTGATCCGGGTGTCACTGTGCCCGAGCGTGTCCGACACGATCTTGATGTCGATGTCGGCGGCGAGCATGAGGGTGGCGGCACCGTGGCGCAGGTCGTGCAGCCGGATTGGTGGGAGGCCGGAGGCGGCGACGAGGCGCTCGAAGAGGTCGGTCACCTTGCCGGGATGGAGCCAGGATCCATCTTCCTGCGTGAAGACGTGCCCGGTGTCGACCCAGGCCGATCCCCACTCCTCGCGGGCCTTGTCCTGCCGCTCGCGGTGCCGCTTCAGGACGTCGACGGTGTCGTCGTCGAGTGCGACCACGCGATAGCCGCTGTCCGTCTTGGGATCGGATGTCTCGATCTCCCAGCCGTCCTGCACGAGTTGGGAGGAGACGGTGAGGGAGTGGGTGTCGAGGTTCGTCTCCGACCAGGGCTGCCCGCATGCCTCGCCTCGGCGTAGGCCGCGGAACGCGATCAGGTGCCACATCCCGTACAACCGGTCATCGGCGACGAAGTCGAGGAAGGCGCCGGTCTGTTGGGGCGTCCAGACCATCACGGGCGACGGCTTCTCGCCCGTCTGCTCCCACTTGGCGACCCGCTCGTCCGTCCACACGAGCGCCTTCGGCTTGCGTACGGGGTCGATCTCGACGTGGGCGGCCGGGTTGAACGTGATGATCTGCTGCCCGATCGCGTCGTTCAGGGCGGCGCGGAGGGTGGCCTTGACGTGCTGGCGCGTGGCGGGTCCGGTGATGCGCCGGAAGCGTGGCATCTCGTCGATCGCGGCCTTCATCGCTTTGCGGCGGGCGCGGTTCTCCACGCCCTTCCACGGTACGGTCGCCAGCTCGTCGACGGCGGCGCGCCGTTGGGCGTTGTCCTCCAGGATCTGGGCGTTGGCGTCGCGGATGTCGGTGAACATTTCGCTGAGGTGGCTGACGCGTAGCCGGTCCAGACGCCGGTTGCCGATGCGCGGCTTCAGGTGGACGCGGATGTCTGTCTCATAGCGATTGAGGCCGGACTTGCGTATGCGCTTGCCGGTCATCCAGCGGTCGAGCCATTCGGCGACGGTCAGGCTGCCGATGAGGTCTTGGCCGGAGTTGAGACGCCGCCGCGTCTCCTCGACCTCGGGCAGAGGCGACCGCTCTCGACTGACCTCGGCCAGCATCTCGGCGATGAGTTCGGTGCCCTCGGGATCGTCCGAGTCGGCGAGTCCGAGGAGGGCGCGTACATGGTCGAGGTCGGCCTGGGCGGCCTTGAGACTGGCGTACCCGCCACGGGCGAAGGAGCGTCGGCTGCCGTCCTCGCGGGGTGAGAGCTCCTGGCGTACGGAGTAGGTGCAGTGGTTCCTGCTGTTGCGCTTGGGGCAGGAGGTGCCGAGTTCCTTGCCGGTCTTCGGGTCGCGGCAGGAGCAGCGGCGGTAGGTGGAGCCCTTCAAAGATCATTCTCCTCGGTGGTGTCGGGGTCGGTGCCGGTCGATTCGATGGCGCTGATGACGTCGGGCCACAGGTGTGGGGGTGTGACGCCCTCTTCCTCGATAAAGGCGCGGACCCGGTGCAGGCGTGTCTTGGCCTTCTCGGCGGCTACGGCGGCCTGCGCCTGGGCTCGCAGGGCCTCGGCCTTTCGATCCGCGTTGTGGGCGGTCTTGGCCTGGTAGCGGGCGTGCTCCTCGTCTTGCTGTGCGCGGCGCATCTGCTCCTGCGCGGCGTGGTGGGCGCGGAAGTAGCGGAGCATGTCGTCGTCCGCGCCGAGGTCGGTCTCCTCCCCGGTGAACCAGCGCAGCGCGTCCAGCGACGTGGTCGGGTGTTGGAGAGGAAGGCGTTGTACGTCCTCGACGTAGCCAACGGGATAGAGCAGGCAGATGGGCGGGGTGTTCAGCGCCTCGGCCAGCACCATGACGTCGACCAAGGGCAGGTTGGAGCGGCGCCCGGACTCCATGTTGGCGATGACGTTGCGAGGGATCGGATGACCGATCTCCTCGCACTTGTCGGCCAAGTCCTGTGCGCTCCAACCCAGTTCCTTCCGTCGTCTGCGGACCTCGGCGGCCACGGTGGCCATGACCTGGTCCACCCACTCCGGGACGTCGTCCCCGTCATCGGCCTTCTTCTCTCTAGGATGGCTACGGTGTTGTGTCATGGAGACACATTAGCTCGCTTAGCGTTGATTCCAAGACCTGGAGACGGACGCAGAGGTCGCGTTCGCCGTGGGCTCAGTCATGGATGGAGTGCGCATGCGCGAGAACGAAGACGCCGGATGGGTGAAGGGCATGGGTCGCGAGGAGCTTCTGAGGCTCCCGGCGGCTGTTGACCTGGAGACGGGCAACCGGGCGTTGGGGCTCGGCCGGAGCAAGGGCTACGAGCTGGCCAAGCGCGGCCAGTACCCGTGCAAGGTGCTCAGGCTCGGGAACGCCTACCGGGTAGTGACCGCAGACCTGTTGGCCTTGCTGGGGCTGGCCGCGTGAGGCGCCTGATGCGCCATAGGCCATTCTGCGCTGAGCTAACACAGAAACGCTGGACTGTGGCATGGCGTGGACGTACTGTCCGTGGTCGCTCGCGGTACCGAAACCCCCGCGAGCAAAGGGAGAGCCTCCGGCGGTGCAACGCCGGAGGCCCCGAGACTCCCCAGCAATCCCGTGAGATCCGACCCGGCGGCAGGGGCGTGCAAGCCCGACACCGCCAGACGAGGAGCCGCATAGTGCAACCCGAGAACCCCGACTCCTATTCCGCCTCCGCCCGAGCGGCCTGGCCCGCCACAGCCATCCCCGGCCAGCCCGGCGCCCACCTGCGCCCCGCCCAGGCCGACGGTGCCACAGCGGACGCGTACGACGGTCCGGCCGACAGCAGCAGCGAGGCGGACCCGGCGAGCGGCCTGGAGTCCATTCCCGACGCGGAGCCGACACCGGGCTCGAAGCTGCTGGACGAACTGCGCTCCCAAATAGCCCAGTTCGTGATTCCGCCCTCATCCGAGGCGCTGGACGCGATCACCCTGGGTGGCGGCGACACAGCTCCAGCCCGCGTGGCAGCACGCCCCACGGCTGGCGGTGGTGGGACCTGCGAAGCGGTGCGGGAAGTCGCGACTCCTGGACGTGCTGACCGAGACGGTCCACGAGCCGATGCTCACCATCAACACCACGCCAGCGGCCATCTTCCGCTCGATCAACGAAGAGGAGCCGCCGACGCTTCTGGTGGACGAGGCCGACACCATCTTCGGCCCCAAGGTCGCGGAGAAGAACGAGGAAACACGCGGCCTCCTCAACGCAGGTCATCAGCGCGGCCGTTACGTCACCCGGGTCGTCGGCAACGACCACACCCCGCACAAGTTCGCCACCTTCGCCATGGCGGCCATCGCAGGTATCGGGGACCTGCCGGACACCGTCATGGATCGATCGGTCGTCATCCGCATGCGCCGCAGGGCCGAGGGCGAGAAGGTCAAACCCTTCCGCTCGCGGCGCGACATCCCGGCCCTGCACGAACTGCGCGACCGCATCCGGACCTGGGCCCGCCCGCTCCTGGAAGACGCAGGGAACCTGGAACCGGACATGCCGGTCGAGGACCGTGCCGCCGACACCTGGGAGCCTCTCGTGATCGTCGCCGGCCTGGCGGGCGGTCGCTGGCCACGGCTCGCGCGGATCGCGTGCGCACGGATGGTCGCCGCCGAGGTGGCGGCCGAGGAGGACCACCCAAGCGGGGCGCGCATCCTCGCTGACATCCGACGGGTCTTCTTCGCCCAGCGGGAGGCGGACAGCCTCTCCACCGAAGACCTCCTGCACCACCTGAACGCGGACGCCGAAGCCCCGTGGGGAGAGCGAGGGCGCTACGGCCTGACCTCCCGGGAACTCAGCGCCATGCTGCGCGACTACGACATCCGGCCCGGCAACGTACGCATGGCCGACCGGACGCAGCGCAAGGGCTACACGCGCAACAAGTTCCTCGACGCATGGCGGCGGTACTGCCCCACCGTCCACCCGGTCGAATCCCCTCGCGGCGACGTCTGAGCCCCGCCCCGTGGCTGCCGTCCTTGCCGTCCCTGCCGTGATCTCGCAGGTCAGAGCGCGTATCGGCAAGACGGCAACCGAGGGCAAGACGGCAAACCAGATGTCTCCTCCGCGCGGGTAGTTCCCCTGTCGGGAGACACCGCCCGCATCCGTCTTGCCGCGTCCCAGGCGTCCTTGCCGTATCGCCTCTGGTCAGAGCCTCGCTTGCCGGGACGGCTGCCGCGACGTAGCCGTCCCGGCAGGGGTAAGCCGCCCCCGGCCAGAACTCGAACCGAAGCCGCCGCCTCCCTGCCTCGATTCGGGACAAGACGCTGGCGCTGCTCGCCGGGACGGCACGTCCGAGACGCTGCCGTCCCACGCTGACCTGCACCTTCAACGGCTGAGACGGCAAAGACGCCCCACACCACCACCTCCAGGAGTTTCCCGCTTGACCGCCCCGGACCTCACCACGCAAGCACCACAGCCACGAGACGACGCCCGCGACGAAGGGCAGCCGAAGAGGCGGGCTGACGCCGAGCAGTTCGCGCTCGGCGCGGCCGGCATCGTCATCGTCGCCCTGACAGTCGGAGCGTTCTGGCTCTCCTACGCGCACCTCGCCGACGTCGCGGGCCAGCACGGGCTCGGAGCAACCCCGATCCGCCGCTGGGCCTGGCCCGCCACGCTGGACGCGTTCATCGTCGCGGGCGAACTGCTCATGCTGCGCGCGGCACTGCGCCGTGCAACCGACCCCTGGGCGATCGCCGTGACCGCCGCCGGATCAGTCGGCTCCATCGCGTTGAACGTCGCCGGGGTCACCGGAGTCAACGGCACGGGCGACGCGCGCAGCGTCCCGCTCCTCGACTACGTGGTCGCAGCCGTTCCTCCGGCTGCCGCGATGGTCGCCTTCGGCGTCCTGATGCGGCAGATCCACCAACTCGTCGCACCGTCCGATGACTCCTCGGGCATCGCTTCCGTACAGCCGCAGGGCCGGTCGGTCGGCGACCTCAGCCACAGCCACCGGCCGAATGCCGCTCCCGATGGTGCGCAAGCCCTCAGCGACGAACGGACGGAACCCGCGTCCCAGGTATCGGAGAGCAAACCGAGCAGCGGTCGGCCGCCGAAGGCGACCATCGCGGAGCTGGCGGACATCGGCCGGACCACCGGTCACCAGCACGGCAAACTCACGCGCGGCCTGCTCCGAGCAGCCGTCAAGGACCGAGACCTGGCGATCGGCAGTGAGCGGCAGACCGAGGTGATGGAGCTGCTTCGGCCGGAACTCGAAGCCGCCGGTATCGAGGTCTCCAAGCGCTGACGCCGGGCTTGCCCGGGTGACCGGAACTCTTCCGGCCACCCGGGCACTGGCCAACCGGCCCGCAGATTTCCACACCTGTGGACGATGCGAGGGCCTCGCCGCGCAGACGCTCCGCCTCACTCGCCGAATCCCACCTGGAGCATCCGCCTTGCCACACAACCAGCACCTGCCTGACGACACCCACGCCGAGCCGCCTGCGCCGCCGCGGTCCCCTCCGCTGCTCGCACGGCTGAGGCGGGCGTTCGGAAGGACGGCCCTCGGCGGAGGAACAGGCCCTGGTGGGGGGACGGCCCCTGGCGGAGCCAGTAGTACCCCGAGTCCGACTCAAGGCCGGTCTTCGGGGAGCTCCGCCCCAGGGGTGGCGGAGACGGTCCAGCGCCAGGGGACGCCGGACCGGGAGACCGGAGCCGAGGGCGGCTCCGACCAGGACGAGCTCCATACCGTCCAGCAGCAGATCCTCCGCCCCGCACCCACCACCGAGCCGACGGTCGGCGAGCGAGCGGTGCAGAGCGTCCAGCCGGCGATCCGTCGCTTCACCGGCACCAAACGGACCGTCCGCGTCGGCCCGCTGCGCTTCACCGGCGACGAGCACGCGGCCCTCCAGGAGGCCGCGGCCGAGCACGGCTACAAGGGGGACTCCGGCTTTGCCGCCGACATCGTCCTCGCCTTCGTCACCGGCCGGTTCACCGCCAACCTGCCGCTGTCCGAGGACCGCCGCCGCACGCACATGTTCCGCGCCCAGGTACTGCGCGAGCTCAACCGCATCGGGGTCAACGTCAACCAGATCGCCCGCGCCCTCAACAGCGACCTCACCCCACCCGACGTACGTGACCGTCTCGACGAACTGCACCACCTGTTGGAACTGATCGCCGAGGCGTTGCGCGAACCCGCCGCCCCCAGGAAGGACCAGACCGCGTGATAGCCGCCATCAAACCGGCCGGGGCCAACACCCGCGGCCTGCTCGCCTACCTCTACGGTCCCGGCCGTCAGGACGAACATCTCGACCCGCACATCGTCGGGGGCTTCGCCATGCTCGGAATGCCCGACCCCGGCCGGGTTCCCGATGCCACCGTCACCCAGCTCGCCCGCCACCTCGACGAGCCTGTCCGGCTCCGCAACAGCGAGTTCGGAAGGACGGTCACCGACCACGTCTGGCACTGCCCCGTCCGTGCGGCCCCTGAGGACCGGCACCTCTCTGATGCCGATTGGGCCGACATCGCCCAGCGGATCGTCGAGGCAGCGGGTATCGCTCCACCTGGAGACGATCTGGCGTGCCGGTGGATCGCCGTACGTCACGCGGACGACCACATCCACATCCTCGCCACCACCGTCCGCGAGGACGGCCGCCGCCCAAGGCTTCACGACAGCGGTGTCCGCGTCGGCGATGCCTGCCGCCAGATCGAAACCGACTACGGCCTGCGCCAATTGAAGAAGGGCGACCGCACCGCCGGGCGCCGCCCCACCCAGGCCGAGATGCACAAGGCCGAACGCCTCGGCTGGGAGCAGACCAGCCGTGACTGGCTCCAGGACCACATCCGCGCCGCCATCCCCCACGCCGGCAGCGCTGAGGAACTCCTCGCCTACCTCGAAGCCGACGGCATCGCGGTCAAGCCCCGCCGCGGACCGTCCGGAGACCTCCTCGGCTACGCCGTCGGCCGCCCCGGTGATCTCAACAAGGACGGCGAACAGATCTTTCACCCCGGCGGGAAGATCGCCCCAGACCTCACCCTCCCCAAGCTCAAAGCCCGCCTGGAAACCGACGCGCCAGAGGAACACCCCACCGCCCGCCGAGACCGTCCCAGCACCCCCTGGCACCGGGCCACCGACGCCCTCGAAGGTCTCCACTCCGAGCTGACCAACGGGACCGGCTACGGCGACGACTCCGGCAAGGACGCGCGAATCCAAGCCCACGTAGCCGCACTCGGTGAACTGATCGAGGCCACCGCTCAGCACGCCCCCGAGGATCTGCGCGCCGAACTGCGCTCAGCGTCAAAGGTGTTCGTCCGTGCCCAGCGCTCCCGGATTCGTGCCGAAGACCGCGCGGGCGACGCTGTACGCACCGCGGCCCGCGACATCGTCCACACCGCCACCGGCCCGGACGGCAGCGCGCTTGCCGCCCTGCTCTCCGCCCTGATCTGGGCAACGATCCTCGCTCAGCGCTGGCACGAGGCGAGGAACCACGCTCACCAGGCCGACGCAGCCGGCCAAACCCTCCGCCACCTCCAAGCCGCCGCCGACAACGCCCTTGTTCCAGTGCTCGCCGACCTGGAGCGCCGCCAGCCGGGCGAACAGGCCCGCCGCACCCTGGCCCGCGACGTCCGCGCTGCCGTCCCCGACCACGCGGAACGCATCCTCGCCGACGAGAATTGGCCTGCTCTCGCCGTAGTTCTCGCCGATGCGGAGGCCGGTGGCCACAAACCGCACCAGCTCCTCAAGGAGGCCGCCGAGCAACGCGAACTCGACACGGCCCGCCGTCCCGCCCGGGTCTTGATCACGCGCATCCAGCACACCGCCCGCAACCCCGTACGTATCAGCCGAGCCGAAGCCGCACGTATCCGCTCGACGCGGTCGATATCAGCGGCCAGCAGTACAGCATCGGCCCAGCAGCGTCCGCCGGCGCCGGTTACCGCTCCGGAGCGGGGGAGCCGCCCGCGGCGATAGCGGTTGCAGGAGGCAGCCTTTCGTGGCTCCGGACTGCTGTCACCTCAGACAGACGTTGCCGATGACCGCAGTTCAGGCGCGGTGGCCCGGAGTGCGTCATGGTCGTCGGCAACGGCATGGAGACGGGAAGCCAGGGTGTCAGGGCTGAGCGACGACAGTGCCCACAGGGCGCTGAGTCGGCGTGCGGTCGACCAGATGCCGGTGGTCGGGGGCCGGAAGGCAGCCACGGTGATGTTCCTGGCAGCGAACGGGACGGGGTCGAGATAGGTCATGCCGCCGGTCCCGCACAGGTACGCGTGAGCACCCGTCGCGGCGGCCAGGTCGGCGAGCCGGAGGGAGCGGCCTGGCCTGGCGGACAGGAGGCTGCTCCTGAGGATCCGGCCCCGCCAGCCGAGCAGGTCGAGCAGCACGCGGGTGGAGGTCTCAGCTATCACCGAGGTCCGGCCGGTGGCGAAGGAGTCCAACACCGGGTCCAGCGCTTGGGCGAGAGAGGGCCAGTGCGGGCTGGCTCCGAAGTTCTGCCGCAGCATTCCGGCGGTCCTGCGGCGCGCGAGTTCCGCGTTGTCGACCAGCGCGTCTCGGATGAGGGTGGATCGCCCGCTCGGGAGATGGGTGGGGATGGAGAGCCACTGCTGGCGGCCTGGTGCGTCGATGGCGGCGAGGCGCGCTCGGTGCTGGTAGTCGCGGCGGGTGAACTGCACATCGTCCAGGACGATCCAGTAGTCCGCCGCGAACAGCTTGGCCAGTGTCATCAGCCGCGGGAACAGGTTGGGCTGGTGGATCGCGCACAGCCCGCCGGGAGCGGGCTGTTCACGAGGCGATGAGGCGGCTGGTGAAGCCGGAGCGAATGAGAGATTCGTACGCTGCATGTACGTCCTCGGGGACTTCCTGCTCGATGGCGAATCCGAGCTTCGGATACTCGATGACCCGCTGGAGGTCGCCGGCGAGCATGTCCAGAACGAGCTTCTCGTCCCCGATGCTCTTCAGGTAGTCGTCGAACTCCAGCGGCTCCGACGCGCAGAGGAACTCGATGTCGGGCCACAGCTTGCGGGCGGTCGCGAACGATCGCCGTTCCATGTACGGCTTGGAGACCAACAGCACCGTGGCCGGATGGAAGCCGGAGGCGGCGAGGACCTCGCGGGAGAGCGTGATGTTCTCTCCAGTGTTGGCTGCGTGGGGCTCCAGCAGGATGGCGTCGGCAGGGACACCGAGCCCGATGGCGTGCTCACGGAAGTGGATCGCCTCCCCACGAGGGAAGACCTTGGCGGTGGTGGGGCTGTTGCCGCCGGTGAACACCAGCGTCTGGAACAGCCCGGCACGGTACAGCTCGGCGGAGCGGGTCGCGACGCCGAGATCGTGGCTTCCCAGTCCGATCGCCACGTCGACGGGCCGCAGCTTGTGCTGCATCTGGTGGTAGTCCCAGATCAGCTTGGCCTGGTGCCACTGGTCCTCGGTGATGCCCTGATGGTCGTTGCGCACGCGTTCTCCCTGGTCACCGTTGCCGGGGCCCGGTCGGCCCCTCACTCATGGCCTTGACGCCCTCGATGCTGCGCAGTTGGTGCACGAGTCCGTACTGCGCGGCCACCTTGGCGGCCTGATCGAGGACGAGGATTCCATCATCCTGGGTCGCCGTATCGGAGAGCAGGATGTGGCCATGAGCGGTGTCCAGTCGTACGCGTTGCATCGGTGAGTCGGTCGTCCCGCTGCTTCGGGCGATATCAATGAACTGCAGGGCTTGGGAAAGGTCGCCGGCACCACGGCGGGCCAGGGCGAGCTTCTGGTGGGCCACCGACCAGTCGTCCGGTTCCGTGAGGTCTTCGAACTCGCGGGTCGCTGCCTGCATGACGCGGGTCGCGTAGTCGTGCTCGCCGTCTTTGCTCAGCGCCGTCCCCACCCACAGCCGTGCACGAGCCCGGTCGCGGCGGGAGAGCCGGTCGTCGACGGCGAGGGTCTCGTAGTTACGGGCGGCCACTTCCAGCTTGCCGGACATCTCGGTGACGACCGCGAGCGACAGATCGAGCTGGGCGACGCGGCGCGGGATGTCGAGCTGGCTGAAGACCGTACGGGCACCGGCGTAGGAGTGCTGGGCCGAGAGCGGGCCCAGGACGACGCCTTGGTCGCGTTTGAGGTCGCCGAGCAGAGCGGTGGAACGGGCAAACAGGTACAGGCCCTTCTCGTCCAGCTCATGGGCCTTGAACCGGCTCAGCCACCGGGTGAGAAGGCTGTCGGCGAAGGCGAAGTTCTGCCGGGACAGGGCGACCACGACACGGTCGAGGTCGTCAGCCCAGGACTCGTACTCCCACGCCCGAGGGCCGGACGCGACGATACGTCTGCCGACTGTCGGCACGATGTCGGCCATCTCCGACAGGAGCGTCTCGAAGCGCAGGTGGACCGCGGCGTCCGCTCGTCCGAGGGCGGTGTCGAGGATGGCCTGGGTATCGGGTCTCGGCTCGGTAGCGGCGAGCTTGCTCTCCCACTTGGACACGGTCGCGACCGCCAGTCCCAGGCGCTCGGCGAAGGCCCGCACGCTCAGCCGCAGGGCGAGCCGCAATGCCTTGGCCTCAAGCCCGGTCCAGTGGTGCACGGTCGCCACGCGTCGCTCCCTTCCACCAGCCATCGAAGCAGACCTGACGAGACGGCGGGACGGAAGTGGAACGGAAGTAGAACAGGCGGTGATTTCCGACGAGTTGGTCCGACGCCATGCTCGGAACGTCACCACGTGTCGAGCCTTTGGAGGGTCCCAAGCATGGAACCTCTTACGGAACATCGCCTGGTCAGCGGCCCAGTCGTCTACGGCTTCCTGCGGCTGGCACACGTAACCCGAGCACGGCAGGAAGCGCTGGCCGCCTCGCTGGTCGAGTACTGCCGTAGCCACGAGCTGCAGTTGTCGGGCCTCTTCACCGACCGCGACTCTGCCGGACCGGCGTCAGCGGCGTTCACCGGTCTCCTCGACGTGCTGGCGCTGCCGGACGTCTACGGCGTCGTCGCCCCCGCCATGTCGCACCTAGGCCCGAAGGCCATAGCAGCCGAACGCGGGCGACAGATCGAATCGGCCGGTGCTCGGCTGCTGTTGGTCCGGCGCCCGCGTCCCGCCCACTCGACCGCCTCTCGATGCGGTCTCGTCCACCGTCCGCACTCCGGCACCACTCGCGTCGTGGATGCCGAGTCATGAGGACCATCGCGATGACCAAGACGATCCAGAGGTTCTTCGAGTCCCGGCCCGAATCGGTCGGCGAGGCGAGGACTTTCACCACCGAGGCCCTGACCAGCTGGGGTTTGCTGGACCGAGGCGAAGACGTCCGACTCTGCGTCTCCGAACTCGCCACCAACGCCATGCTCCACGGGACCGCCCCCGGCCACGGCTTTCTCGTCAGACTCGATGCCGACGACGAGGCCGTACGCCTGGAAGTACACGACAGCCGCCGCCTACAACCCCGCCCTCGTCGGCCTTGCGACACGGACACCGCTGGGCGCGGGCTGCTCCTGGTGACCGCGCTTGCCGACGGCTGGGGGGTGGAGGACCGCACCCCGTTCGGGAAGATCGTCTGGTCGTGCTTCAAAGCCCCGGGTGGGACGCCATCATGAGCGTCACCCTCACCCCATCCGGCCCTGAACTGCGCCTCCTGGTGTCGCTCGCCGCCTGGACCTGGCAGGGTTCCGGACCAGACGGCCGCGAGATCGCACACATCCTGATCACGCACACCACGGCCCTGACTGACGGCAGCACCGCCGTGACGGTCGAGGACCGAACGCGGCGACTGTCCGCGTGCCTCGGCGGCCTGACCGGAGCCCGTGAGGTGAATCAACATCGTCGTCACCGAGGACAACGCGAGCGAAGCCGACGAGATGGCCGCGCTCGCACGGGAGTGGGGCGTGGAGCATCACGCGTACACCAACATGACCCCGACGATCTATGGCGGCGGCGAACCGCTCCTCGCTCAGTCCGCGGACCACCTGCGCCAGCGCAAACCGTTTGCCGGATGCAACGCCGGCCACACCTTCTTCCACGCCGACCCCCACGCCAAGGTCTCGATCTGCAAGGTCGGCCGCGACGACCAGATCGACCTCATGACTGAAGGCATCGAAGGACTGCGACGGCTCGGCACGATCGCCGACCGCCTGATGCTTCGCACTGGAGGGTGCGAGGGCTGCGCCCTGTCCGGCACTTGCCGGGTCTGCCGCCCCCTGGCCAAGCACTACCAGGAGGCGAAGGCGCCGCTGTACAGCTACTGCCAGCACGGAGACACGGAGAAAGAGAAGGTGACCCCATGACGTCCCGACCCGTACCGGTCCAGATCCTGACCGGCGCACTCAGCAGTGCCCGCCGCGCGGCGCCCCCGGTGGCCTCGGCCGCCGTGACGCTCGTCGCGGACCTGGACGACGTCGTCGAGAGCGCCGAGTGCTCCTGCGACGCCGGCGACGACAACCCCCACTAACCCGACCTGACTGATGTGCTCCGGCCAGTCCCACTGACGGGCCGGAGCACCCTCACGTACAGCGCTAAGGTGCCCGCATGCTCTTCCGCTGGGACTGGCTCCGCCCCGTGCTCACCGCACCGGTCGTGCCCACCCTCGGCCCCGTCCACCCGCACGCCCTGACCGTGGACCTCTTCGAGGCCACTCTGGTCGCGGCCGCCACTGAGCGCCACTTCCTGCCGTACGACAAGGATCGCCGCTGGGGCACCGAGAAGCAGGAGGCCGTTCTCCTCGACGACGTCGTGCACCACCCCGACCACACGCTCATCCCAACTCTGCTGACTCGTGGCCGGGGAGCGGTGAAGGTCTTCGCCTACGGCCACCGGGGCGACATCCTGGACCGGGCCGCCGAGCTCGCCGTCAAACTCGCTGCCGTCCATAGAGCAGGCACCGCCCGCGTCGTCCGGCCCCTGGGCCCGGAGACACCACGCCCCCGCGGCCTCCGTATCCAGCTCCAGGACTTTTCGGTGCGGCACTGTCCGGTATCTGACGGCCCGGTCCGTCGCCTTGACGACTGGCCGGCATTGGTACGCGACACGTTCAGCAACTTTGCTCGGATCATGGCAAGCGATGGCTTCGTCTTCCTTGACCGTCAGATGAAGGCCAAGGGATGCGGGCCGGTCCTTGTCGCCGTGTTGGAGGGCAATGTTGTCGGTGCCATCGGTCCGATGGAGATCCGCCCCGATCCCGCAGGTGTCGCCCAGCTCATGCCGCAGTACTTCGCCGTGCACCCAAAGGAGCGCGGGCACGGTCTCGGCCGGCACTTATGGCGCGCAGCCATGCACTGGGGTCAGATTCACAGCGCGGCCTACCAGCTCCTCCAGACCGAAGTCGGCGGCGCCTCGGACCACCTATGCCGCACGGAGCGACTCACCACGCTGGGCTTCGTGCACACGAGCGTAGTGTGATTCCTGGTTGCCTCACTGGTCGCTCGACGAGAACAAGCACAGAACGAAAATGGCCGCGCCCTGGACGGCAGGCAGGGCGTTGCTCTTCGATGGCACCGTTCAGGCTCCCGGGGAATTGCCAGAGAATACGTTGAGTAGCGGGCTTTTCTCGGTTTCCGTGGCCGAAATCCGCGAAGAGCGGTATCAGGGTGCCCGAATTATGAATCAGTTTCGCCGTTAGACTGCGCCGCGCGCCAGGCGGCAATGATTTCTGGCCGAATCCGACCTCGCGCAGAAACCTCCAACCCAACTCCGCGAGCCCATGCGCGGACCTCCGAAGGCTTGGGGGTAGCTTCCTCTTGCTGCAGACTAAAAAGCGCCAAATCCTCATCCTCGGACGCCCCGGCGTCAACGAGGGAAGTCGCCTTTTCTCGCATAGGGAGGCTGCATTCGTAGTTAGTGAAAACCAAGTCCCAGCTACCTCGGCTCTGGGATTGCAAATTGATGTCCCTACGTGTAGCCATGCGAGCAACGTGGAAGTCCGAGAAGATTTCCAAGGCGAGCGGAGTGTCACTGTTCGTCATGGTTACGTGAACTCCCCGACTACTGGCCTCCAGCATGGCAGAAGCGAGTCGCCTCTGATCCTCCTCGCCGAACTGACCAGCCGTGTATCGTTTGAAGTCAGAGAATTGGCTTAGAGGGATGTAGGGAGGGTCAAGGTACACCCAGTCTCCGGACGTCGCCTCTTTTAGTGCCACCTCGAAGTCGCGATGTTGAATTTCCGCGGACTGAAGGGCGGCGGAGGCGGCGAGCAGCGTTGACCGATTGTAATACGGGCGGTCATACGCGCCGTAGGGAACGTTGAAACCACCTTTTCTATTCACTCGCCAGAGTCCACGAAAACCGGTCTTGTTGAGATAGATGACGCGAGCCGCGCGGTCGAAATCCGAAAGATCTTCGGGGGATTTTGAGCGCTCCGCATTGTAGAATTCGCGGTTATTTGGCATTTCGTCAAGAAGAGCCATGATTTTCTCAGGATCTTTAGCCACTTGCTGAAAGCAGATGACCAATTCAGGGTTCGCGTCAGACAGTGATGAATCCGCATGGCCCAGCTCAAAAAAGAGGGCTGCGCTTCCCATGAATGGTTCGAAGTAGCGACCGTATGACGGTGGGGCGATTGCGGCCAGCTGATCGGCGTACCTGGTCTTCCCGCCGGCCCACTTGAGGAAGGACTTGCCCTCACCCTGCTGATTGCTACTCATAGTCTGTAGACCCATCGTCGTCACGGCGGGCAGTCTACAGGTTTTGTGGATGATCGTGCGGTCTTGGTCAAGTTCGGCCTGCGGGTGAGAGAGCTCCGCGAGGCGAGGGGATTATCACAGGAGGGCCTCGCTGAACTTGCAGGATTGCACCGCACATACATCGGAAGTGTGGAACGCGGCGAGCGAAATGTCAGCCTGGTCAACATCCACCGGCTTGCGCGCGCACTAAACGTAGCTCCTGCGGAGCTGCTACTGCATAGTGAAGGCGGAAGCTGATGAAGCGAGAGCCTGGATTTGCTGCGGCGCGATGGGATGACCCGTTCTGGCACGTAGTGCGAATGCTGGCGGACCAATCGGCAACGCAGCGCGGCAGGTACGCGTCGGCGATCGAACCTCCTGAAATCATGTCGGTTCTTCGCTCGGTCGGAACCCCCGCTGCCGGAGGTATGATCAGCTACCTAAAAAATCATGATGGGGTTCTGGATCGCCTTTCGGCCTATTGGAGTAAGCGCAGGGCGGTTGCCGACTCGCTTCTAGATCTGATGCGAACCGAGGAGCAGGCGAAGGCAGAATATGCCAGCGTTTCCGATCAGGTCCTGCAGAGCTATGGCGTTAAACTCGAAGGTTATCATAAGTCATCCAAGGCGCTCGTCAATACCGTAGATGCTATTGTTTACCGAGAGTGTCGTAAGACCGGTGTGCCTGTAGACACGAACCCGCAAAGCAGGGCCGCGCTGGTTTCGGACGAGTATATCTGGGTGTCTCCACGGCGTCTTGATGGTGCAATGCCTGATCTCCTTAATCCCGTCGCAATCTGGGAGATCAAGGAATACTGGGGAAAGACCGGCGGCGGTTCGAAGATGTCAGACGCCATTTATGAATTGCATCTAGTAGGGCTCGAACTCCGTATGTTCGAGGATGAGTTCAACATCCACGTTAACCACTATGCAATTATTGATGGCAAGGATCAGTGGAACAGCAGGAAGTCGGACATCCGGCGCGCGGTCGACTTGCTATACTCCGGAATTTTGGATGAGCTTGTTGTTGGGCGAGAGGTCCTAACGGAGTGGCCGCGCATCGTTTCGGAATGCAGCGCACTTGTGGCCTCCTCCGAGGAGGCTCGCAATTTGGGTGATTCTCCTACCTCTCTGTTCTGAATGGGCGACGCGGGGCTTCAGGCCATGTCACGGCGGGCGTCAGTGCTGCGTGAGCGCTGCGTGAGCGGATTGGGCGGCACCAGGTTGGACCAGCCGTCACGTCGATCAAGGTCGCGGGCCTCTGATCTGCGGAAATGGGATTGAGTGGCACTGCCCAGCACCACCCGTCACGATCATGCAGGCCCTCGTAATGCGTAGGTCTCGGGTTCGAATCCCGAAGGCGGCTCTGAAAAAGGCCAGGTCACGTAGCCCGCGACCTGGCCTTTGTGTTGCTCGGGGTACGCGTCGCGCGCCCGGGGTGCCGCGTGGAAGCTTGCGTCAGCGATGCGCGAGCAGAGAAGCAGGGGCGCCTCAGTTGAGGTACTTCCTCCGTCCGCCTTCCGGACCCTCTTCGGGAGGCCCTCGTCCTTCCATGCCGCGCGACCATGAACGAGGCGCGATCGCTGATGACGGCCTCCTCAACTGCTGTCCCTCTCCCGTCTGTTGACCCACCCCACCCGCCCCACCAGAATGACCACGCACTCATGAGAGCGCTCTCAAAGACGGCCAAGGGAGACCCATGAACGGCGTGGACGGCGTGAATGGTCTGAACGGCATGAACAGAATGAACAGCACAAACAGCGTGATCGGCAGCACCGGCAGCCAAGCACCGGACTTCAGCCGTCGCGGCCTCCTCGGAGCCGGCCTCGGAGCTGTGCTGCTCACCGCGGCCGGAGCGGGCACTGCTCACGCCGCCGCGCCCGCCGCTCAAGGCAGGGCCAAAGCCTTCCTCACCGCCGCCATGGACGCCCACCCCGACCACGGCCCCACCCGCCTCGCCCAGAGCTACACCGACCAGGCGGGCCTCTTCAGCACCGCCTTCACCTACGACAACGCCCTCGCGATCCTCGCCCTCCTCGCCGCCCGCACCGCCGACGGGCGGGAGCGTGCCGTCGTGCTCGGGGATGCGCTGCTGTACGCCCAGCAGCACGACCCGGTGCACGATGACGGCCGGCTCCGGCAGGGGTACAACGTCGGGCCGTACACCTTCTACGACGGCTCGCGGCAGCCGGACGGGTTCGTGCGGGCGGACGGGTCCGTCAATGTCGGGACGCAGTTCGGGTTCACGGGCACGGCCGTGGGGGACATGGCGTGGGCCGGGATCGCGCTCAGCGCGCTTGCGCGGCGGACGGGGGAGCGGCGGTTCCTGGGCGGTGCCGTGCGGATCGGGGAGTGGATCGAGCGGAACGGGCGTACCGATGAACCGCTCGGGGGATACAAGTTCGGGGTCAACGGCGCCGACGAGAAGTTGCCCTTCACCTCCACCGAGCACAACACCGACCTCCTCTGCCTCTTCGGCCGGCTCGCCCGGCTCACGGGGGAGAGGGTGTGGCTGGCTCGGCGGGCGCGTGCCGAGGGCTTCGTGATGAGGATGTGGGAGCCGGACGGAGGGTTCTTCTACACCGGCACCAATGACGGGGTGACCGTCAACAAGTCGCCGCTCCCCGAGGACACCCAGACCTGGACCCACCTCGCCCTCGACTCCCGCGCCCACGCCCGTTCGCTGGACTGGGCGGCGCGCGAACTGGCCGTCCTCGACCACGCCGGGCGGCGCAACAGCACGGTGCCGGCGGGGCAGTCGTACGACGGTGTCACCTTCAGTTCCGCAAGCCTCCTCGCGAACGAGGACGCCCCGATCGCCGACTCCCAGCCCAGGCCCGACCGCAACGGCGTCTGGTTCGAGGGGACCGCTCATCTCGCGCTCGCCCTGCGGGAACGGCGCCGGCGCGGTGACGAGGCGCGTGCGCGGCGGCTGCTCGACTCCATCGAGCGGGCTCAGGATCTGCTCGGCGGGGGTCAGACCGTCGGTGGCCGGGCGCTTCCCGAGCGGGCGGGCGTCGTGTCGGCCAGCAGTCCGCTCGACACGGGGTTCGGGTTCGGGTACTACCCGTATCGGCACGTGGGGGCGACCGCCTGGTACTTGATGGCGGCCACGCGTTCCAACCCGTTGCGGGTCTGAGCCGGCCCTCGCCCCGAGGCGCGAGGCACGGAGCACGAGGCCCGTAGACGGACGCCGGTCTCCGGTCGCAGACCACCTGGTTGTACGGCGGCCTGGAGCGTAGCCGTCGTACGTAGCCCGCCGATCGCCCTGCGAGAAGGAGAAATTGAGACGTCCTTACCGTGAACCACTAGCATCTCGGCGGTAATCGCAGCCGGGACGAGGTGAGGGCAGGGTATGACGGAGCCGAGGATCGCTGTCGCCGTGGTGACCATGGGGAACCGCCCCGCCGAGGTCGACGCGCTGCTCGAGTCCGTGGCCAAGCAGGACCTCGCCCCCGCACGGATCGTCGTCGTCGGCAACGGATGCCCGCTGCCCGAGTTCGCCGCACGGCTGGGGCTGCCCGGTGAGTTCACGCCGATCGAACTCGACGAGAACCTCGGCTGCCCGGGCGGACGGAACGCGGCCCTCGCCCGGTTGCGCGACTTCGGGGACGTCGACGTCGTGGTCGAGCTGGACGACGACGGACTCCTCGTCGACGTCGGCGTGCTGCGGCGGGTGCGTGACCTGTACGCCGCCGACGACCGGCTCGGCATCGTCGGCTTCCGCATCGCCGACGAGCACGGCGAGACACAGCAGCGGCACGTGCCCAGGATCGGCAAGTCGGATCCGCTGCGGGGCGGATACGTCACCGGGTTCCTCGGCGGCGGGCACGCACTGCGTATGGCGATGCTCGCCGAGACGGGGGACTGGCCCGCCGAGTTCTTCTTCGCCCATGAGGAGACGGACCTGGCCTGGCGGGCCGTCGACGCGGGCTGGCGCATCCTCTACGCGCCCGAACTCCTCCTCCAGCATCCGAAGACCTCGCCCGCCCGGCACGCCATCTACTACCGGGTGAACGCCCGCAACCGGGTCTGGCTGACCCGCCGCCGACTGCCCCTCGCGCTGATTCCCGTGCATCTCGGGCTGTGGGTGCTCCTCACCCTCGTACGCAACCGCTCGTCGCCCGCCGGCCTGCGCGCCTGGTTCGGCGGCTTCCTGGAGGGCGTACGGGAACCTGCCGGTGAGCGGCGGCCCATGGGGTGGCGCACGGTGTGGCGGCTCTGCCGGCTGGGACGGCCGCCGGTCATCTGAGAGCCAACCCCAAGGGGGGCGACATGGCCACAGCGGGCCGGGGAGGGGAGGCGATGGGAGGGGATGGGGACGCGGGTCCCGGTCGTTCACCTCCGCCGACCGGGACCCGCATACGTCCCCGAATCCGGCCGCGGCGGCGACACTCCCCCGAGTTACGCGTCGTACGCGCGCACCGTCGGGCCAGATCCGATGAAGTGATCACATCAGGCCACACCAACAGGTCGCTAACATGTGGCCAACGATGCTCCGTTTCCGCGTCGTTCAGTTGGCGCAAAGTCGACGGACGGTGACGGGAGACGACCTGGATGGAACGTTTCGTGGCCGAGTAGCGTCGTGAAGGGTGTGGCGGGAAACCGTCGTACATGGGTTGTGCATGGGTTGCACACAGGTCAGACACCAGGGCGCGGGCCCGTCGCGTGGGAAGGCAGTGGCGGCGTGAAGCGGTACGGGCTGCGGTTCGGACTGCTGGGGCCGGCCGTCGTGTTCGAGGCCGGGACGGACGACGGCTCTTCCGGGTCCTACGGTGGCCGCAGCCCCGACGACGCCCCGGCGAGCGAGTCACACCGCCCCGACCGTCCCGACCCCGCCGACCGTCCCGACCGCGCCGTCCGGACCATCCGCAGCCCCAAGGTGCGGGCCCTGCTCGCCACCCTGCTGCTCGAAGGCGGCCGGGTCGTCTCCGTCGAGTCGCTGACGGACGTGCTGTGGGGCGGCGCACCGCCCCCGTCGGCGCGGGCCTCGCTGCACAACCACGTGGCCCGGCTACGGCGACTGCTCGACGACCCCGAACGGCTGCGGGCGGTGCCGCCCGGCTATGTCCTGCGCGTCGACGAGGGCGAACTGGACGTCGACGTCTTCGTGACCGGCGTCGCCGCGGCCCGCGTCGCCCATGCCGGCCGGGACTGGCAGCGCACCCTGCGCGAGAGCACGGCAGCGCTCGCACTGTGGCGCGGTACGCCCCTGGCCGGCCTACCCGCCGAGGTGGGCGGTTACGCGCTCGTCCAGCGCCTGGCGGAGGCGCGGCTCCTGCTCCTGGAGTGGCGCTACGACGCCGAGCTGAGCGTGGGCGGGTCACGCGTCGACGCCCTGGTACCCGAGCTCGCGGCCTTGGCCGCCGAGCATCCCCTACGGGAGTCCTTCCACCGTCACCTGATGCTCGCCCTGCACCGCACGGGCCGCCGGGCCGAGGCTCTGGCCGTGCATCGTGATCTGCGCATGCGGCTGATCGAGGAGCTGGGGGTGGAGCCGGGGGTGGGGGTTCGGGCGGCGCATGTGGAGGTGCTGCGTGGGAGGTCGGAGGGGGGAGCCGGAGGGACTGGGGGTTCGCTGCGAGGGTGTTCGGACGTGGGGATCGGGCGGGAGCCGGGTGGGGGCGGTGACGTAGTGCGCGGGGCCGTCGGTTCTGTCGTTGCCAACGACGGCGACGTCGCCCACGGTGCCGCGAACCCTGACGCTACGCGCGAAGACGACGCCGTCCGGCGACCTGCGCCGGCCGATGCCCTCCCTGAGGAGGACACTCCGGCCGGCCCACCTCGACCACCCCGCCCCGCCCAACTTCCCCCACCGCCAGCCCACTTCACCGGCCGCACTGCCGTACTCACCAACCTGCGCAGCACCCTCGCCCCAGTGGCCATCCCCACTCCAGCCCGGCCCTCCGCCATCACCGTCGCCGTCATCAGCGGCATGCCCGGTGTCGGCAAAAGTGCCCTCGCGCTGGAAGCCGCGCACGGGCTGGCGAATCGTTTCCCCGACGGCCAGCTCTACGTCAACCTGCACGGCGCCACCCCCGGCATGCCGCCACTCACCCCCGGCCAGGCCCTCACCGCACTCCTGCGCGACCTCGGCGCCGACCCCCGTTCCATCCCCGAACACCCGGACGCGGCGGCCGCGTTGCTGCGCTCGCTGCTCGCACCGACCCGCACGCTCATGCTTCTGGACGACGCCGCGAACGCCGCCCAGGTACGCCCGCTGCTCCCGGGGGGCCCGGGCTGCGCGGTGATCGTCACCAGCCGCTCCCCGCTGACGGCCCTGGACGGCGTCCGCCGCTTCCCGCTCACGCCCCTCACCGCCGAGGAGAGCGCGGCACTGCTGCGCGCGGCTTCGGGGCGGGACGGCTTCTGCGGCGGCGGGGGCGGCTCCCGCCAGGCCGGCGCCGGCAGCCCACCCGGCAGCGGGCCCCAAGCCCGCACCCCCGAGGGCCAAAACTCAACCCTCGACCCCCAAGCGCTCGCCCCCGAGGGTCAAGCCCTCACCCCCACCAGCCCCCCAACCCCCACCCACCCCCTGATCACCCTGACCGGCGGCCTCCCGCTGGCCCTCCGCGTCGTCGCGGCCCGGCTCGCCGCCCGCAGTGCGCTCACCCCCGACATGCTGGCCGCGCAACTGGCCGACGCCGAGAGCCGGTTGCACCACCTGGAGTACGACGACCTGAGCGTCCGCCGCTCCCTCGCCGTCGCCCATGACGCCCTCGCCGCCTCCGGACGTGAGGCCGACCGGGACGCGGCACTCGCCCTGCGCCGCATCGGTGCTCTCGACCTGCCCGCGTACGGCGCACCGTTGCTGGCCCACCTGACCGGCACCGACGAGCGCCGCGCCGAAGCCGCCCTCGACCGACTCGTCGACGTGGCCCTCCTGGAGGAGACGGCGTACGGCCGCTACGCCCCCCACGACCTGGTGCGCGACTTCGCCCGCGAACTCGCCGCCGCCGGCGCAGGCGTCGGCGCCGAGGGCGAAGTCGACGTCACCGAGACCGCCCTGCGCTGGTACGCCGCCGTAGCCGAACGCACCCTCACCGCCATCGTCGAACCCGGCCTCGACCAGGACGACCGCCGCCGCCCGACCCCGACCCAACCGCCGGAGCACACGACGACCGTGGCCACGGTGCCCCCCTTCCCCGGCCCCCAAGCCGCTTTCGCCTGGGGCGACTCGGAACTGGAGAACATCGTCGCGCTGGTGGAGCAGCACGGCGGCGGCGACAGCGACAAGCACGACGCCACCGCCACCGCCACCGCTACCGCCGCCACCGCCCCCGCTCCCAGTAAGGGCCTCTCCACCCTCATCCGCCTCCTCTTCCCCTACCTCCAACGCAGTGGCCACGTAGCCGAAATGGAGGCGCTGGGCCGGACCGCACTCCGCCTCGCGACGCGGCTCGGGGACGACGCGGCCGAGGCATACGCGCTGGGCGACCTCGCCGGTCTGCACTTCCTGACCGGCCGCCACACCGAGGCCCTCCACCTCAACGACCGCGCCCTGGCGATCTGGCGGCGTCTCGAAGTCGTCTCCTGGACGCGCCGTTGCCTCAACAACCGAGGCCTGCTGCTCGAAGGGCTCGGCCGATACGAGGAGTCGGGGGAGGCGCTGCGGCAGAGCCTGGAGTACTCAAGGCAGTTGAGCGACCCGCACGGCGAGGCGGTGACCTACAGCCACCTCGGCAACCTGTACGAGCACACCGACCCCCGGGCCGCCATCGAGCAGCACCGCCGCTCACTCGCCATCGGCGACGAGATCGGCAACGTCATCGTGCAGCACTCGGCCCACTGCAACATCGGCTACGCCCACCTCGCCCTCGGCGAACCGGCGGCAGCCGCCGCCCACTTCGAGGAGAGCCTGCGCATCCTCGGCGGCCACGGCGACTGGCACGGCGAGTCCCAGACCCGTCTCGGCCTGGTCCGCGCCCTGCGCCTCCTCGGTCACACCGACCGCGCCACCCACGCCTGCGCGGAACTCCTCACCCGGGCCGACGCCCGAGCCGACCGCTACATGGGCGGCCTGGCCCGGCACCAGTACGGTCTGCTGCTGCGGGAACTGAGCCGCATCCAGGCCGCGCAAGCCGAGTGGCGCACGGCTCTCGACCTGCTGGACGGCACCGACGAGAAGGCGGTCGTCCAGGAGCTCCGCCGCCTGCTGGAGGACGCCAGGTGATCACTTCGCATCGGCATAGCACTCCACCACCGCCGTGGTGAACGGAAACCGCACCGGCGTATCCCCGAACGTCAGCCGCCCCGCCAGCTCGGCCGCCTCACGGATCGCCGTCACGACCGTCTCGGCCTCTGCCTCGGGACAGTGCACGATCACCTCGTCGTGCTGGAAGAAGACCAGTTCCGCCGCCATGCCCGCGCAGGCCCGCCGCAGCGCAGCGAGCAGCAGCAGGGTCCAGTCCGCGGCGCTGCCCTGGACGACGAAGTTGCGGGCGAAGCGGCCCCGGGCGCGGGCGTTGGTGGAGGCGTAGCCCCGCCCCCACTCCTGTGGGCCGGAGCCCTCGGCGGGTTCGTCCGGCGCGTCCGGCACCGGAATGCCGGCCTCCTCGGCGGCGTCGTCCGTCGCCCCGGCCGCCGGCGGACAGGTCCGCCCCAGCCACGTCCGCACGAGCCGCCCCTCCTCACCGGCCCGCGCCGCGTCGTCGACGTAGGCCACCGCCTTGGGGAAACGGCGTCTGAGCGCGGCGAGGTTCTTGAGCCCGTCTCCGGAGGTCTGGCCGTACACGGCACCCAGCACGGCGAGCTTGGCCTGGGCGCGGTCGCCGGAGAAGGCGCGGTCCGACACCGACTGGTAGAGGTCGGACTCCCGTCCCGCGACCTCCATCAGCCCGGGGTCACGGGAGATCGCGGCGAGCACCCGCGGTTCCATCTGGTCGGCGTCCGCCACCACGAGCCGCCAGCCGGGGTCGGCCACCACGGCCCGCCGGATGATCTTCGGAATCTGCAGTCCGCCCCCGCCGTTGGTCACCCACCGCCCGGTCACCGTCCCGCCCGCGAGGAACTCCGGTCTGAACCGCCCGTCGCGCACCCAGTCCTGCAGCCAGGACCAGCCGTGGGCCACCCAGATCCGGTACAGCTTCTTGTACTCGACCAGCGGCTTCACCGCCGGATGGTCGAGGGACTCGATCTCCCAGCGACGGGTCGATCTGACCTTGATCCCGGCCTGCGCGAAGGCCTTGATGACGTCCGCGGGCAGATCGGGCCGCACCCGGCGCCCGAAGGCCGCGGACACCTCGTCGGCCAGCTCGGCCAGCCGCCGCGGCTCCCCGCCCCCGGCATACCGCTCACCGAGCAGCTCGTGCAGCACCCGGCGGTGGACCTCGGCGCTCCACGGCAGCCCGGCCCGGTTCATCTCGGCGGCGACCAGCATCCCCGCCGACTCGGCCGCGGTCAGTAGCCGCATCCGCTCCGGATGCCCGGCCTTGTCGTGCCGGCGCTGCTGGTCGGCGTACACCTCGACGAGGTCGGCGAGCGGCACATGGACCGCCTGCGGCTCGAAGAGGGAGGACTGGGAGCCGGGTTCGGCGGACCGCTGGGGAGGGTCGGGCGGCACGGGGCGCCGGCGCAGCCGGGCAAGGGCCGCGGCGGCGGATCTCGGCTCCCCGGACCGCCCCTCGTGGCCCAGGAGGAGGGTCTCGGCGTCCTCGATGTCGTAGCACCGCTCCACTCGCACCCCCGTGGCGAGCAGGCGCGGATAGACCTCGGCGGTGGACCGCCACACCCACCGCGCGACGTCGGGCCGCCCCCGCACGGCCTGAGCCAGGTCCGCCTCCCGGCGCACCGGCCCCGCGGGCAGCCCGTCCGGACCGAGGGGGGCGACCTCAACGCCGCCGTCCTCGGCCGGAGCGAGCGCCCACCGGTCGGTCATGCTGCGAGTGTGGCACCCGGGTCTGACAACGGCCTCAGCCCTGAGCCTTCGCCCGCCTCAGCCCCGCGCCTCGCCCGCCTCGTCCTGCTCGCGGGCCTCCTTGCTCGTCTGCTCACCGCTCTGCAGGAACTGCGAGAGCAGCTCGACGACGTAGTTCTCCACCGCCTGCTTGGTGAGGCCGAGGCCGGACAGGACGCCGGTGCCGTTCTCGAACTCCAGCAGGGCCAGCAGCATGTGCTCGGTGCCGACGTAGTTGTGGCCGAGACGCAGAGCTTCGCGGAACGTCAGCTCCAGCACCTTCTTGGCGTCGGAGCCGTAGGGGACGAGCTCGGGCACCTCGTCGACGGCGGGCGGCAGGGCCGCGGTGGCGGCCTGGCGCACGGAGTCCAGGAGCACGCCCTGCGCCGTGATCGCCTTCGCGGCCAGGCCGTCGGGGTCGGCCAGCAGGCCGAGGACCAGGTGCTCGGGCCGGCCCTCGGAATTGCGGGCCGCGATGGACTCGTTGTGGGCGGCGACCACCGCACCCCGGGCACGCGGCGTGTAGCGGCCGAAGCCCTGCTGCGGGTCGAGGTCGATGGACTCCTTCGGCACGAACCGCTTCTGCGCGGCCTGCCGGGTGACGCCCATGCTCTTGCCGATGTCGGTCCAGGAGGCGCCCGATCGCCGGGCCTGGTCCACGAAATGGCCGATCAGGTGGTCGGCCACTTCGCCGAGGTGATCGCCGGCGATCACCGCGTCCTGGAGCTGGTCGAGGGGTTCCTGGTGGACCTTCTTGATGGCCGCGATGAGTTCGTCGAGACGGACGGAAGACGTGATGGTCGGTTTCGTCGACATGTGTCAACCGTAGGTTGACACTCAGGGGGTGTCAACCCGTGGTTGACATCAGGCGATCCGGGGTCTGCGGGTCTTCCCCGGCGGCCCCGCCTGCCCGACGCCCGCCCCGTGGCACCATCGCCAGGTGAGCAGTACGAACAGTTCGAGCGCCGCACCCGGCCCCGTCGACCGGGCCTTCGAGCACGCCCTCTACGCCGACACCGACACCGCCCTCGACACCGGCGCCTCCCTCCTCGCCGCCGACCCCGCCTCGGACGCCGAACTCGCCAGGCGCGGCAAGGAGTTCGTCGCGGCGGCCTGGCGGCGCGGCTGGCAGCCCGCCGATGTCGTACGGCTCGTGCGGCGCGAACTGGAGGACGTACACGTACGGCTGCTCTCGGCGCTGATCCACGCGCAGCAGCCGTACGACCGCCCCCGCGGCCCCCGCTGGAACGCCCAGCTCGAGGACCTGCCCGCCGAGACCCCGCCCCGCGCCGACCGCTTCTCGCACGCGAGCGCCGTCCTGGAGCTGTACCGCCTCCTGCTGCGCCTGCCCGCGCTGGAGCCCCTCGACGAACCGGCCGGGGCGGCCGGGCCGACCGCGCGGCGCCCCGGCTCCGAGTCCCGCATGCTCACCCGCATCCGCGCACTGCTCGCGAAGGCGGAGGCGACCGGGTTCCCGGAGGAGGCGGAGGCGCTCAGCGCCAAGGCGCAGGAGTTGATGGCCCGGTACAGCATCGACGAGGCGCTGCTCGCGACGCGTACGCAGGGCACGAAGGACGCCCCCGGCGCTTGCCGGATCGGCGTGGAACCGCCGTACGAACAGGCGAAGGCGGTCCTGCTGGACGCGGTGGCGACCGCCAACCACTGCCGAGCCGTGTGGAACGAACCCTTCGCCTTCTCCACGGTCGTCGGCTTCGAGGCCGACCTGGAGGTGGTCGAGCTGCTCTACACCTCGCTCCTCGTGCAGGCCCAGACGGCGATGACGAAGGCGGAGGCGGCCCAGCGGGCGGGCGGCCGCAAGCGGACCAAGACCTTCCGGCAGTCCTTCCTGGCGGCGTACGCCCACCGCATCGGCACCCGCCTGACGGTGGCTGCGCAGACGCAGGTGACCCCGGACCTGCTTCCCGTCCTCGCCACCCGCGAAGTGGCGGTCACCGATCGCCTGGACCGCATGTTCCCGGAGACGACCACGACCCGGGTGCGCGGCGTCAGCGACGAGGCGGGCTGGGTGGAGGGTTCGCGGGCGGCCGACCGGGCACAGGTGGCTCCCCGCCGGCCGCTGCGCTGAACCGCCGGACCGGCGTCAGTCGCCGGTCCGCTGGAATCCGCTCATCGAGGCGTCCGGCGCTTTTCCGTCGCTCTTCAGGGCGACATCGCCGTACGACCACTTGAAGCTCTGTGTCTTGCCGGACCCGGGCAGCCGGACCTTGACCGTCTCCACGGCGAGGCTCTTGCTGCCGTCCTCCTCGCCCCGGACGTAGGTGAGGGTGAAGGAGGTCGAGGCCTCCTTCACGAGGGTCGTCTTCGTCGACGCGGCGGCCCCGGCCGCCTCGTCGGCCGCGACGGACGTCGACGTGCTGCCCGCGTCGAACTCGACGGTGGGCAGCCCGGTCAGGACGCACTTGCCGCCGCCGCGGTTGGTGACCGTGACGGGGACGTTGCCGGTGTCCCCGGCGGCGGGGGCGGCGTTGGCGGGCCCGAACTCAACGGCCAGCTCGCCGACACAGGCGGAGTCGGCCTTGCTGTCCTGGGCCTTGCCGTCCCCGGCCCCGCCGTCGTCGCAGGCGGTCAGGAGGAGGGCCGCGGCGAGGGCGGCGACGGTGAGGGAAGTGGCGCGCATGGGTCCTCTGGGAGTGGCTCGGTGAGCGGGCGGCGGTCTCCGCACCGATCATCGGTGACTGCCGCACGGATCTGCAGCAGGCCACCGCACTGATCGGGCGGACGTCACCGATGAAACATCACGATCCCAGACCGGCCGTAGGCAGCCCCGTCGGCAGCTTCCCGCCTTCCGACCTGGTGTACGTCTCGGCGCCGAGGCCGCCCTCCCAGGTCACCTTCAGCTGCGACTTGTCGACGGAGTCGACCATCCCGGTCGCCCGGCCCTTGCTGCCGTCGGTGCACTTCAGGCGGATCATCTTCATCCCGCCCTCCTCGCCGGCGGTCCCGCTGCACACGGTCCCGCCGGTCGCGAAGAGGCCCGCCTGCTTGCCGGTGACGACCAGCGCGACGGCCTTGCCGTCGGTCGTGGCGAGCCAGCTGCCCTCCAGTTCACCGGAGGCGGACGCCGATCCGCCTCCCGTACCGCCGCCCGTGTCGGCGCTGGAGGTCGCGGAGGGGTCGGCCGAGGAGCCGTCCTTGGCGTCGGAGTCGCCGTCGCCGCTGCACCCGGTCAGGGCGAGCGCGCCGGCCAGGGACGCGGCCACGGCCGCGACCCGCATCCGCCGGCCCGACATCGTGCGCATACGGGAGAAAGTCGCCGAGGTCACTGGAAGCTCCCAAGCTGTAGCGGTCGGCATACGGCCGAGTCGGCCATGTGGCCGAAACGACCGCAGCAAGTTACCAGGGAGTCCGGTCCGAAGCCCCGGAACGTGCCGGACCTACCAGGACGCCTTGCGCACCCCCGGCAGATACCCGGCATGCGCCTGCTCCCGCAGACCCACCCGGGACAGCCCGAAGGCACGGAAGTAGCCGCGCGGCCGCCCGTCCACCTGGTCGCGGTTGCGTACGCGCGTGGCGCTCGCGTTCCGCGGCTGCCTGCTCAGCTCCCGCCGGGCGGCGAGCCGTTCGGCATCCGTGGACGAGGGCCGCCGGATGATCTCCTTCAGCTCGGCCCGCCGGGCGGCGTACCGCTCGACGACCTCCTGTCGCTGCCGGTTCTTCGCGATCTTGCTCTTCTTGGCCATCAGACCTTCACCCCCCGGGCGCGGATCCGGGCGACGGCGGCCTCGACGCCGATGACGTCGACCGTCTTGATCCCCTTGGTGCTCAGCCGCAGCCGCACATACCGGCCCTCGCCGGGCAGCCAGTAGCGCTTGGTCTGGATGTTGGGGTCGAAGCGGCGGGAGGTCCGCCGATGGGAGTGGGAAATCGTGTTGCCGAAGCCGGGCCGGGCGCCGGTCAGCATGCAGTGGGCGGACACGGGTGACGCACCTCTCCTCGCTCGCTACTGTTAATGGAATTCATTTTCAGTAAGATAGCAGCATGGCACGCAACGAACTCCGCCCGGTCATCAAGCTCCGGTCCACCGCCGGAACCGGCTTCACCTATGTGACCCGCAAGAACCGCCGCAACGACCCCGACCGCATGGTCCTGCGCAAGTACGACCCGGTCGCCGGCCGTCACGTCGACTTCCGAGAGGAGCGCTGAGCATGCGCAACGGCATCCACCCGTCCTACGGCCCCGTCGTCTTCCGCGACCGCGCCGCGAACCACGCCTTCCTCACCCGCTCGACGATGACCAGCGAGAAGACGATCGAGTGGGAGGACGGGGCCACCTACCCCGTCGTCGACGTCGAGATCTCGAACGTCAGCCACCCCTTCTACACCGGCACGGCCCGCGTCCTGGACACGGCCGGCCGAGTCGAGCGCTTCGAGCGCCGCTACGGGAAGCAGGGCTGACCCCGTGCCCGAACTCTCCGTCGTGATCGTCGGCGGCCTGCACGCCGACGCCCGCAAAGAGGCCGTGGCACGGCTGCTCACCGACGTCCCCGACAGCGTCGTACTCCACCACGACCTGTCGACGGCCACCGCCGGCACAGTTGTACGGACGATCCGCGACGCCACCGGCATCGTCGCCGTCGGCGAGGCACCCCTCGTCAACGACTGCACCTGCTGCGCCCTGCGCGAGGACCTGGTGCCGGAACTCCTGCGCATCCGGGACGCCGGCGGCACCCGTATGGCGATCGTCGAACTCTGGGACTCGGTCGAACCGAAGGCCATGGCCGAGGTGGTCACGGCAGGCGGGCTCACCGTCACCGGCGTGCTCACCGCGGTCGACCCGGCACTGGTCCTGCCGTATCTGGGCAACGGCGACGACCTGGCCGAGCGCGGCCTCGCGGCGGCGGCGACCGACCAGCGCACGGTCGCCGACACCTTCGCGCGCCAACTGGAGTACGCCCCCGTCCTCGCCGTCGCCGCCTCTCCGGAGGCCGACGACGAGGACCGCGAACTTCTCGCCCAACTCCACCCGACGGCCCGCCAGGTCCCGATCGACGACCTGACGGTGCCCGCCCCACGCCGACGCCCCCTGTCCTCCCTCGCCCGGGCGGCCCTGGCCGGCTTCGACGTCGAGGCGGCCGACGCCGCCCAGCACCCGGCCTGCGCCCTGCTCCCCGCCGACGCCGACGCGCACGGCGTCGCCACCCTGGTCTGGCATCGCCGCCGCCCCTTCCACCCGGAGCGGCTGTACGCGGCGCTTGAGGACCTGACCTGCGCGGCGGCCCGCAGCCGTGGCCGGTTCTGGCTCGCCGACAAGCCCGACGTGCTACTGCACTGGGACGCGGCGGGCGGCGCCCTGTGCGTGGAGAGCGCGGGCCCGTGGCTCGCCTCGCTCCCCGACGCGGCCTGGGACATGGTCCCGCCGGTACGCCGGGCCGCCGCCGCCCTTGACTGGCACCCCGAGCACGGCGACTGCTGCCAGCACCTGGTCTTCACGTCGCCCGCCCTCGACCGCGACGGCCTGGAGCAGCTCCTCGAATCCTGCCTCCTGACCGACGCCGAGTACGCCGCCGGCCGCGCCGCCTGGAAGCAACTCCCGCCCGCCTTCGACACCCTCCTGGAGGTCTGACCGCCCATGCCCCGCAAGCCCGACCGCAAGCCCGTGAAGTCCCGCCCCAACCCCCTGGACCAGGCCGGCATCACCTACATCGACTACAAGGACACGGACCTCCTCCGCCGCTTCCTCTCCGACCGAGGCAAGATCCGCAGCCGCCGCATCACCCGGGTAACGGCCCAGCAGCAACGAGACCTGGCAAAAGCGATCAAGAACGCAAGGGAAATGGCCCTGCTCCCGTACGCCACCCGCTGACCCCCACGGGCTGAATTGCCGCGACCGGCACTGGAACACCAACGCCCCGGAACGCGTCTCTTCCTAGTACACGAGGGACCGATCCCGACTGCGACGCGATCCCCGGGGCAAGCGGTGCAACGACTGGAACGTATCCGGCCCCGCATACGTCACAGGAGTAACCACAGGAACACCCCCCGTGCACGTGCATCTGCTCATGCAGTTGCACGTGAACAGAGCTATGATCCGGACGCACACCACTGAACACCACCGGGGAGCGACCTGTGGACCACGACGTGTACAACGGCATGGCAGCCACGGATCTGAACGGGGTGGCCTGGCAGAAGAGCAGGCACAGCAACTCCCAGGGCTCATGCGTCGAGTTCGCGAGGCTCCCTGGCGGCGATGTCGCCGTGCGCAACTCGCGCTTCCCGGACGGGCCGGCGCTCGTCTACACCCGCGCCGAGATAGAGGCGATGCTCCTGGGCATCAAGGACGGCGAGTTCGACCACTTGGTAGCGGGCTGAGGCCGGCAGCCGGCCGCGCCCGCCGACCAACAGCGCATATCCACCGAAAACAACCAACGCAACGCGCGTAGAACTGCGACGTCAGCGCACGCCCCAGCACATCATTCGGCCGCCCCCGAACCCCCCTGCGGCGACGGAAGCCGAAACAGCGCCCACACCACCTTGCCGCTGAGCGTCCCCGCCAGCGGATGCCACCCCCAGCTGTCGCTGAAGGAGTCCACCAGGAACAGCCCTCGCCCCGACTCCGCAGAAAAGTCGTCGGAATCGCGCGCGACCGGACTGTCATGGCTGGGGTCACGCACCGCACACACCAGCCGCTCGGTCCACCGCATCAGATGCAGCCGCACCGGCGGCGTCTGGTCGTGCACTCGCTGTGCACTCGGCGGCAGGGCGTGCCGCAGCGCGTTGGTCACCAACTCCGAGACCACGAGGCACACATCGTCGAAGCGCTCGCCCAGTTCCCACTGATCCAGGGTGCGGCGCGTGAACTTCCGCGCCTCACGCACCGCTTCGTAGCGGGCGGGCAGTGCACAGGAGGCGGCGTTGGAGACGGCTGCGGGATCAAGCGGCGGAAGGCCCTGCCGTAACGGCTCGAGCATGGTCGATCCATTCGTCCCCATGCGAGGCACTCCCGAGAGTTCGCGGTCGTTGCGATGCAGCGGTTGCGCGGGACCATGGTTTCGGATGCGCAGGGCAGATGCAAGGGCAGATGCACGTGCACGTGACCGAATTGGACGTTCCCGTACCGCTTGTTGGCCATTTTTTCCGCCAACTTCAGTACCTCTCCTTGCTCACCCCTCACCTCTTCCTGAGAGGAATCCTTGTCTTCTTTCCATCTCTGTAATCGGACGAGTACTGCTCGAAGTGATTTAGTGGCAGACTGCGGGCCCTGAAGACGGTTGGGGAGGCTGGCGAACGTGAGCGCGGGAGAGCCCGGATCGGTGGTGCGGCGCATGCTGCTCGGCTCGCAACTGAGGCGACTGCGGGAAGCGCGCGGGATCACGCGCGAGGCTGCGGGTTACTCGATCCGCGCCTCCGAGTCGAAGATCAGCCGGATGGAGCTGGGCCGGGTGAGCTTCAAGACGCGTGACGTCGAAGACCTGCTGACGCTCTACGGCATCACGGACGAGCAGGAGCGCGCCTCGCTCCTCTCCCTCGCCCGCGAGGCCAACGTCGCGGGCTGGTGGCACAGTTACTCCGACGTCCTGCCCAGCTGGTTCCCCACCTATGTCGGCCTGGAGGGCGCTGCCAGCCTCATCCGTGCGTACGAAGTGCAGTTCGTGCACGGCCTGCTGCAGACCGAGGCGTATGCCCGCGCGGTCGTCAGGCGCGGTATGAAGGGCGCGAGCAAGGCCGACGTCGACAAGCGTGTGGCGCTGCGTCTGGAGCGGCAGAAGTACCTCGTCGACGAGAGCGCCCCCGAGTTCCACATCGTCCTGGACGAGGCCGCCCTGCGCCGCCCGTACGGCGACCGCGAGGTGATGCGCGGCCAGCTCCAGCACCTGATCGAGATCTCCGAGCGCCCCAACGTGCGGCTGCAGATCATGCCGTTCAGCTTCGGCGGCCACTCCGGCGAGTCCGGTGCCTTCACCCTCCTCAGCTTCCCCGAGTCCGACCTTTCGGACGTCGTCTACCTGGAGCAGCTCACCAGCGCGCTCTACCTCGACAAGCACGAGGACGTCACCCAGTACGAGAAGGCGCTGAAGGAGCTTCAGCAGGACAGCCCCGGTCCCGACGAGAGCCGGGATCTTCTCCGGGGACTCCTTCAACTCTCTTGAAACACAAGTACGATGACGTGTGATCAGACCGTGAAGGCGGTCTGGGCGATCGAGTTCGATCAACGCGATCAAGGCCGGTCGAAGCCGGTCAGGACTTCCGTGATCAGTCGATCGGGTATCCGCTAGGGATTGAGGGATCACATGTCGTCCTACTTCACCGACCTGGCTCAGCAGTACATCGACGGTGAGTGGCGCCCGGGCACAGGCTCCTGGGACATCATCGACTTCAACCCGTACGACGGTGAGAAGCTGGCGTCGATCACGATAGCCACGGTCGACGAGGTGGACGACGCCTATCAGGCCGCCGCCCGTGCCCAGAAGCAATGGGGCGCGACCAATCCGTACGCCCGCCGTGCCGTCTTCGAGAAGGCGCTGCGACTGATAGAGGACCGCGAGCAGGAGATCACCGAGGTGATCATCGCCGAGCTCGGCGGCACCCGGCTGAAGGCGGCCTTCGAACTCCACCTCGCCAAGGAGTTCCTGCGCGAGGCGGTCCACCTGGCGCTGCGTCCCGAGGGCAAGATCATCCCGTCGCCGATCGACGGCAAGGAGAACCGCGTCTACCGCGTCCCGGTCGGCGTGGTGGGCGTCATCAGCCCCTTCAACTTTCCCTTCCTCCTCTCCATCAAGTCGGTCGCCCCGGCCCTCGCGCTCGGCAACGGCGTGGTGCTGAAGCCGCACCAGAACACCCCGATCTGCGGCGGTTCCCTGGTGGCGAAGATCTTCGAGGACGCGGGCCTGCCCGCCGGCCTCCTGAACGTCGTCATCACGGACATAGCCGAGATCGGCGACGCCTTCATCGAGCACCCCGTCCCGAAGGTCATCTCCTTCACCGGCTCCGACAAGGTCGGCCGCCATGTCGCCACCGTCTGTGCCTCGCTCTTCAAGCGCTCGGTCCTCGAACTCGGCGGCAACAGCGCGCTGGTGGTCCTGGACGACGCCGACATCGACTACGCGGTCGACGCGGCGGTGTTCAGCCGGTACGTCCACCAGGGCCAGGTCTGCATGGCCGCCAACCGCGTCCTCGTGGACCGCTCGGTCGCGGACCGGTTCACCGAGAAGTTCGTCGCCAAGGTGAAGACCCTGAAGGCCGGCGACCCGCGCGACCCGCAGACCGTCATCGGTCCGGTCATCAACTCCTCCCAGGCGGAGGCCATTTCGGCCACCGTCGAGCAGGCGATCGCGGAGGGCGCGACGGCCCTCGTGCACGGCACGACGACGGACAACCTGGTCGAGCCGTCCGTCCTCACCGGTCTCCCGGCCGACTCGCCCCTGCTGAAGCAGGAGGTCTTCGGTCCGGTCGCCTTCCTGGTGCCGTTCGACGGCGAGGAGGAGGCCGTACGCCTCGTCAACGACACCCCGTACGGCCTCAGCGGTGCCGTCCACACCGGCAACATCGAGCGCGGCGTCGCCTTCGCCAAGCAGATCGACACCGGCATGTTTCACGTCAACGACGGCACCGTCCACGACGAGCCGATCGTCCCCTTCGGCGGCGAGAAGCACTCCGGCCTCGGCCGCCTGAACGGCGAGACGATGCTGGACGCGTTCACGACCACGAAGTGGATCTCGGTGCAGCACGGCAGGAGCGGCTTCCCGTTCTGACGGTGAGCGAGGCTGAACGAGGGTGAACAGGGTGCTTCCCGGGGCTGATCTCGGCCCCGGCCGCCCGCCGCCCTAATCTGGACCGCATGTCAGCGATCCGTCTTCTCGTGCTCGGCGCGGTCCGTCAGCACGGGCGTGCCCATGGGTACCAGGTGCGCAACGACCTGGAGTACTGGGGCGCGCACGAGTGGTCCAACGCCAAGCCCGGCTCGATCTATCACGCCCTGAAGCAGATGGCGAAGCAGGGGCTGCTGCACGCCCACGAGATCGCGCCGTCCACGGCCGGCGGGCCGCCGCGCACCGAGTACGAGATCACGGAGAAGGGCACCGAGGAGTACCTCGGGCTGGTCCGGGAGTACCTCACGGCGTATGACCAGCGGCCGGACGTGCTCACCGCCGCGCTCGGCTTCATGGTCGACCTGGACCGCGAGGAAGTCCTCGCCCTCCTGGAGGAGCGGGTGCGCAGCATCGAGGGGTGGCGCAAGGCCGTCACCGAGTACTACACGCCCGAGGAGGGCCCCGCCCAGCTCGGCCACATCGGCGAGATCATGAACTTCTGGGTCCACTCCGCCGACACCGGCGCCGAGTGGACCCGCGGTCTGATCGGACGCATCCGGGGCGGCGCCTACACCTTCTCCGGCGAGGGCGATCCGTTCGTCGGGATCCTTGCCGACGACCAGGAGAACCCGTACGCGCCAGGGAAGCCGCACCCCGAGGATCAGAGCTGATCGGGTTCGCGAGCTAATCAAGTTTGACTAAGCGCGTCTCGGGTATTAGCTTCGAGCTGGTAGTCAAGTTTGACTAGCGAGGGAGATTCAGTGGCCGACGCGGCGATCATCGTCGAAGGGGCACGCAAGAAGTACGGCGGCAAAGCCGGCACACACGCACTGGACGGGCTCGACCTCACGGTCGCGCGCGGCACCGTGCACGGGGTGCTCGGCCCGAACGGCGCGGGCAAGACGACCCTGGTCCGCATCCTGTCCACCCTCCTGCGGCCGGACAGCGGCCACGTCGAGGTGGCGGGACACGACGTGCTGCGCCAGGCCTACGAGGTACGCCTGCGCATCGGCCTGCTCGGCCAGCACGCAGCCCTGGACGAGGAGTTGGGCGGCCGGCAGAACCTGGAGATGTTCGGCCGCCTCTACCACCTGGGCGCCCGCCACGCGCGCGTGCGGGCCGACGAGCTCCTGGAGCGCTTCGGCCTCGCCGACGCCGGCCGCAAGCCGGTGAAGCAGTACAGCGGCGGCATGCGCAGGCGACTGGACCTGGCGGCCTCACTCATCACCGACCCGGAGGTGCTCTTCCTGGACGAACCCACCACCGGCCTCGACCCGCGCGGCCGCGTCGAGGTCTGGTCCGCCGTCCGCTCCCTGGTCGGCGGCGGCACGACGGTCCTGCTCACCACCCAGTACCTCGAAGAGGCCGACCAGCTCGCCGACCGCATCTCGGTCGTCGACGCCGGCCGGGTCATCGCCGACGGCACCGCGGACCAGCTCAAGGCGCTCACCGGCGGCGACCGCATCGACGTGGTCCTGCGGGACGCGGGCCAGCTGGGCGCGGCCGTCGCCCTGCTGCCCATACCGAAGGACGACGTCTCCGTCGACCCCGACCGCCGCCTGCTCAGCGCCCCGGTCACCGACCGGATGGCGGCGCTCTCCGGTGTCGTACGGGCCCTGGAGGCGGCCGGGATCGAGGCGGAGGACGTCGCGCTGCGCCGACCGACGCTGGACGAGGTGTTCCTGCACCTGACAGGGCGCGAGGACCGAGTGAAGGAGGCCGTGTGACCGCGTACGCACTGACCGACTCCTGGACCATGACCCGCCGCGAACTCGCCCACTGGGCGCGGCAACCCGTGCAGGGCTTGGTCAACCTGGTCTTCCCCGTGATGCTGCTGCTGATGTTCGGCTACCTCATCGGCGGCGGCCGGGGCCTGCAGGGCTCCTACATCGACTATCTGGTCCCCGGCATGCTCGCGCTCACCATGGCCTTCGGCCTGGAGGGCACGATGATCGCGGTGACCCAGGACCTCAACAAGGGCGTGATCGACCGCTTCCGGTCCATGCCGATGGCCAACGGGGCGGTGCTGGTGGGCCGTTCGGTGGCCGACATGCTCCAGTCGGCGCTGTCCCTGTTCGTCCTCATGGGCGTCGGATACGCGCTGGGCTGGCGGGCGGCGGGCAGCCCAGGGGGGTTCCTGGGCGCCGTGGGGCTGCTCCTGCTGTTCCGTTTCGCCATGCTGTGGATCGGCATTTACCTGGCGCTGGTGGCCGGAAAGCCGGAGATGGTGCAGGCGGTGCAGATCCTCGTCTGGCCGATCGGCTTCCTGTCCAACGCCATCGCGCTGCCCGAGTCCATGCCCGGCTGGCTCGGCACGGTCGTCGAGTGGAACCCGATGTCCCGGACGGCCACGGCCGTACGCGACCTGTTCGGCGGTACGGGCATGGACGGCGTCGGGCCGGCGATCGTGTGGCCGCTGGTGCTCCTGGCGGTGTTCTTCCCGCTCGCGGTACGGCGGTTCGGGCGCCTGAGCCGGTAGCAGGCCCTAGTGGTGGAACCCGGTGGCCGCCCCCTTGTCCTGTGTCAGGGGGTGCGGCTGCCGGCGCAGCTCCGGCAGCAACTGGGTCAGGTCCTGCACGAACAGCTCGGCGAGGTCCTCGGAGAAGCCGTTGCGGCACACCACCCGCAGGACGGACAGATCCTCGCGGTTCGGCGGGAAGGTGTACGCCGGGACCAGCCAGCCCTTCTCGCGCAGCCGCCGGGACACGTCGAACACGTCGTACGCCCGGACGTCCGGGGCCGTCGTGCAGGCGAAGACGGGCAACTGGTCGCCCCGGGTCAGCAGCCGGAAGTCGCCGAGCTTCTCCAAGGCCTCGGCGACCTTCCCGGCCACGTCCCGCGAGGCCTGCTGCACGGCCCGGTACCCCTCCCGCCCCAGCCGCAGGAACGAGTAGTACTGCGCCACGACCTGGGCGCCCGGCCGGGAGAAGTTGAGCGCGAAGGTCGGCATGTCGCCGCCCAGGTAGTTGACGCGGAAGACGAGTTCCTCGGGCAGCGCCTCCTTGTCCCGCCACAGCGCCCAGCCGACGCCCGGGTAGACGAGCCCGTATTTGTGCCCCGAGGTGTTGATCGAGGTGACCCTCGGCAGCCGGAAGTCCCAGACCAGGTCCTCGTCGAGGAAGGGCGCCACCATGGCGCCGGACGCCCCGTCGACGTGCACCGGGATGTCGAGTCCCGTGCGCTCCTGGAGGGCGTCCAGGGCGGCACACAAGTCCGCGATCGGCTCGTACGAACCGTCGAAGGTGGAGCCCAGGATGCCGACGACCCCGATGGTGTTCTCGTCGCACAGCTCGGCCGCCGCCTGCGGGTCCAGATGGAACCGTTCGCCCTCCATCGGGACCAGGCGGGGCTCCACCTCCCAGAAGTTGCAGAACTTGTCCCAGCAGACCTGGACGTTGATGCCCATCACCAGGTTGGGGCGCGCGCCGGGGTACCGGTCGGCGTTGCGCTGCGCCCAGCGCCGTTTGAGCGCCATACCGGCGAGCATGCACGCCTCGCTGGACCCGGTGGTGGAGCAGCCGACGGCCACCGAGGGATCCGGCGCGTTCCACAGATCGGCGAGGATCGCCACACAGCGCCGCTCCAGCTCGGCGGTGCGCGGGTACTCGTCCTTGTCGATCATGTTCTTGTCCCGGCACTCCGCCATCAGCACCCCGGCCTGCGGCTCCATCCAGGTCGTGACGAAGGTGGCCAGGTTGAGCCGGGAGTTGCCGTCCAGCATCAGCTCGTCGTGCACCACCTGGTAGGCCGTCGCCGGCGGCAGGGGAGCGTCGGGCAGCCGGTGCGTGGGCGGGGCCTCGGTCATGCCGCTGACCGGATTCGTCTCGCCGTAGAAGGGGTTGACCGCGAGCCTGCGCCCGCCGCCCTTGTCGTCCGGTGCTTCGCTGTTCCCACGATGCAGTGGCATGTATACGACGGTAGGTCCGGGCGGCCGGGCTTGCACCTCACGCCACGTGAGGACTCATCGTGGAGTGCGTACCGAGAAGGGAGCGGAAGTGAGCTACTCCGTGGGACAGGTCGCCGGATTCGCCGGAGTGACGGTGCGCACGCTGCACCACTACGACGACATCGGCCTGCTCGTGCCCAGCGAGCGCAGCCACGCGGGCCACCGGCGCTACAGCGACGCCGACCTCGACCGGCTGCAGCAGATCCTGTTCTACCGCGAGCTCGGTTTCCCGCTCGAGGAGGTCGCCGCCCTGCTCGACGACCCGGACGCGGACCCGCGCGCACACCTGCGCCGGCAGCACGAGCTGCTGACCGCCCGGATCGAGAAGCTGCAGAAGATGGCGGCGGCCGTGGAGCACGCCATGGAGGCACGCAAGATGGGCATCAATCTCACGCCGGAGGAGAAGTTCGAGGTGTTCGGGGACTTCGACCCGGACCAGTACGAGGAGGAGGTGCAGGAGCGCTGGGGCGACACCGACGCCTATCGGCAGTCACAGCAGCGCGCCGCCTCGTACACCAAGGAGGACTGGCAGCGGATCCAGCGCGAGGCCGACGAGCTCAGCCGCCGCTTCGTCGCGCTCATGGAGGCCGGTGAGCCGGCCGACTCCGAGGCGGCCATGGACGCCGCCGAGGAGCACCGCCAGGGGATCGCCCGCAACCACTACGACTGCGGGCACGAGATGCACGCCTGTATCGGCGAGATGTACGTCTCCGACGAGCGGTTCACCCAGAACATCGACAAGGCCAAGCCGGGCCTTGCGGTCTACCTCAGGGACGCGATCCTCGCCAACGCCGCCCGGCACTCCTCTTAAGGCTCCTGGCCCGGGACCCGTACGGGTCACTCCCGGGCCAGGACCACCGCCGTCCCGTAGGCGCACACCTCGGTGCCCACGTCCGCCGCCTCCGACACGTCGAACCGGAACGCCAGGACGCCGTTCGCCCCGCGGGCTTGCGCCTGCTCGACGAGTCGCAGCATGGCTTGGTTGCGGGTCTCCACGAGGGTCTTGGTGAGCCCCTTGAGCTCACCGCCGACCAGCGACTTCAGTCCGGCGCCGATCTGGCTGCCCACGTGCCGGGAGCGCACGGTCAGCCCGAATACCTCACCCAGAACCGCGGTGACCCGATAGCCGGGAATGTCATTGGTGGTCACTACCAGGACGTCGGGCTGTGGCTCCTGCCCGCCGCCGTACTCATCGATGCCCATGAACCACAGCTTTGTCCCAGCAGGGGCACAGTGCATCCTGAGGGGGTCCATGGAACCTGGGCGGCCAGTGCAGCGTTGATAATTTGAGCACCCAGCTTCGCCTCCGCCCCCTCCCCGCAGGAGCCACAATCCCGTGACCACGCTTGCGCTCGGCCCCGAGTGGCTCAGCCCGGACTATCTGATCGAGACCTTCAGCCTCCCCGGCATCCTGCTGATCGTCTTCGCCGAGTCCGGCCTCTTCGCGTTCCTGCCCGGGGACTCCCTGCTGTTCACGGCGGGCCTCTTCGTTGCCGAGGGGAACTACATCAGCCAGCCGCTGTGGCTGGTGTGCACCCTGATCGTGCTGGCCGCCGTCATCGGCGACCAGGTGGGGTACATGATCGGCAAGTTCTTCGGCCCGAAGCTCTTCAACCGGCCCAACTCCAAGCTCTTCAAACAGGAGAACCTGGAGAAGGCCCACGAGTTCATGGAGAAGTACGGCCCGAAGGCCATCGTCCTCGCCCGCTTCGTGCCGATCGTGCGCACTTTCGCCCCGATCGTGGCGGGCGCCGGCCGCATGCAGTACCGCACGTTCCTCACGTACAACGTCATCGGCGGTATCGCCTGGGGCACCGGCGTCACCCTCGCGGGCTACTGGCTCGGCCAGATCGACTTCATCAACAAGAACGTCGAAGCGATCCTCGTCCTGATCGTGTTCGTCTCCGTGGTCCCGATCATCATCGAGTACCTGCGGGAGCGCGCCAAGAAGAAGCGCGCGGCGGCCCAGGCTCCGGCCGCACCGGCCCAGCAGTCCCAGCAGGCCCCGATGATGGACGACGCGACGACCCAGCTCCGCCGCATCCCCTCCGAGGACCACCCTCAGCAGTACGGCAACCAGGGCCAGCAGCAGTACGGCTACGACCAGCAGTACTACGGCCAGCAGCAGCAGCCGCAGCAGCAGCCGCAGCAGCAGCCCCAACAGCAGCCGTACGCCCAGCAGTACCCCCAGGGCTACGGCCAGCAGCAGCCGTACGGCGGCCAGCAGAACCAGCAGAACCAGCAGAACCAGCAGTACCCGCCGAACCAGGGTTTCTGAAGCGCCCCTTCAGGCGGAGAAAACCGAGCTGCCAGGCGCTCAGAATCCTCGAGTCCGCTTGGCAGCTCGCCGCTTCTCCGGCGATCCGATCCGCAGGAACAACCGGGAGATCTCTGACCCGAGGTTGACCCCGATCGCAATGGCCATGGCCAGGGAAGCCGCCGTGGCCAAGGAGACCAGCCCCTCGTCGACATCGTTCTGCGCGATCGCCAACAGCCCGAAGTACGTGGCGGAACCCGGCAGCAGGGGCCCGATCGCCGCAGTCGTGTACGGCAGCGCGGACGCGAACCGGTACCGCGCCATCAACTGCCCGAACAGCCCCACGAGCCCGGCCGCGACGGCTGTGGAGGCAACCGGCGAGAACTCACCGGCGTAGTGCATCGCGCCGTACACCACCCAGGCGACACCCCCGTTGAGGGTCACCGCGAGCACCGTGGTCCGTTCCTGCTGGAGCAGCACGGCGAAGGTCAGCGACAGCAGCATCGACGCGGCGATCTGCCAGTACGGCCGGTCGGAGGCGAGCAGCGCCTCGTCCGGAGTGAGCTTGGCACCCAGGTTCACGCCGAAGTACAGGATCACCAGCACGCCGACGACGATGCCGACGAAGAAGTACAGGACCTCCAGCAGCCGCGCGGCCGCGGTGATGTAGAAGCCGGTCAGCCCGTCCTGCACGCCCGCCACCAGCGCCCGTCCGGGCAGCAGCGCGAACAGTCCACCGGTGATGACCGCGGACGCCTTCACGTCGACGTGCGCCAGCGTCAGCGCGACCCCTATCGCGGCCGGCGGCATCGCGGCCACAGTGAACTGGTAGAACTCCGGCAGCCCTCGCCCGGCGCACAGCCACGCCAGCCGGTCGCCGAGCATCGCGCCGAGCATGGCCGCGACGAAGACGATCAGGTCACCACCGACCAGCACCGAGGCCGCGCCCGCGAGCAGCCCGCTCGCCGAGGTCAGCACCCAGGTCGGGTACGGGTGCCGGTTGCGGCGGATCTCCGCGAGGCGTCCGTAGGCCTCCTCCAGGGAGATGTGGCTCTCCGGGTCGCTGAGGTCGTCGACGAGCTGGTACACGGCGGCCAGACGCGTGTAGTCGGTGCCGCGCCGCCGCACCGTGCGCGACGCCGTCACCGGATCGTCCACCAGCGACGGCTGGTACGAGATCGACAGCAGCGTGAAGGTGACGTTCGGCTCGCAGCGGTCCAGGCCGTAGGAACGGCAGACCGCGAACATCGCGGCCTCCACGTCCTCCGCGCCCTCACCGCCCGCCAGCAGCAGTTCGCCGATACGAAGGGTCATGTCGAGCACGCGCGGGACGGCCGGGCCCTCGTCCTCCGCCCGCGGCATCCGCTCCGGCGCGGGCCGCTCGGCGACCGGCATACGCAGCATCGTGCGCATCCGGTCCTGCCAGGGCAGGTCCTTGGTCAGGCTTATCCGCGGTATGCCGCCGGCCGGGGTGAACGCGGGCGTGGCGTCCTCGACGGTGTAGCCGCTTGGCGCGGTGAACGCCGACCCCTCCGGCTCGTGGAGCGGCGGCTGCAGCACGTCCAGCCCCTTGGGCAGGGCGAACTCGGACGTGGTCTCCGACTCGCTGTCGCCCACCTCGATCCCGGCGGGAGGCGTGAAGGCCATCCTCGCCTCGTCCGACTGCGGCTTGCGGTCTTCCGCGTCCGTCACCTGCGTAGCACTCCCTGTACGACACCTCCTGCCGCTCTCAGTATGCGCACAGACACGCGAACGGGCTGCCCGCGCACGCGTGCAGCCCGTTCACTTGTGGCTCAGAGGTGCCGGTGGCTCAGTGGCCGCCCTGGTCCTTGAAGCGCTTGTAGGACCGCTCGATCTCGGCCTCGGCGTCGGTGCGGCCCACCCAGTCGGCGCCCTCGACGGACTTGCCGGGCTCCAGGTCCTTGTAGACCTCGAAGAAGTGCTGGATCTCCAGGCGGTCGAACTCGGAGACGTGGTGGATGTCACGCAGGTGCTCCTGGCGCGGGTCCGTCGCCGGCACGCACAGCAGCTTGTCGTCGCCGCCCGCCTCGTCCGTCATCCGGAACATGCCGATCGCGCGGCACTTGATGAGGCAGCCCGGGAAGGTCGGCTCGTCCAGGATGACCAGCGCGTCCAGCGGGTCGCCGTCCTCGCCGAGGGTGTTCTCGACGAAGCCGTAGTCGGTCGGGTAGGCGGTCGAGGTGAAGAGTCGACGGTCCAGGCGGATCCGACCGGTCTCGTGGTCCACCTCGTACTTGTTCCGCGAACCCTTCGGAATCTCGATCGTGACGTCGAACTCCACCGGTGGCTCCTCCATGATCAGCACATAGTTCTGGTGGTTAAGTGTCCCTCACGCAGGTGTGTGATCGCGAAAGGGGCTGGTGGTCGTGCCAGAGCTGAGGCCTTGGCGAGCCGCGAGACCGCATGTGACGCGGGTCGCGAGCGCCGTCCGACCGCGTCTGGCACGGGCCGCGGATGCCGTACGCCCACGCCTCGCACGCGCTGCGACGGCCGCGAAACCGCAGGTCACACGGCTCGCACGAGCCGTATCACCGCGGGCCGCGCGGACCGGCAAGCCGAAGACCTGGCAGTACACCGCGGGCGCCGCCACCGCCGGTCTGGCGCTGGCCGCCGGAGTGGTGACCGCCGCCGGCCCCTGGGACTCCACCGGTCAGCGTACGGCCGAGCGGGACTGGGCGGCCGCCCAGGAGCGCACGGGTGGCGCAGATCACGGTCGTCATACTGATACGTCCGGTTCATCCGATGGGGCGGGCGAGGCGCCCCGTCCCGCCCCCTCCGCGGGCTCCGTCCTGACCGGCCTCGGCGGCGGCGTCGGCACCGTGAATTCGGTCCCGGACAGCGGGGCTCTCACCGATCTCCTGGGCCCCCTCCTGGACGTCCCGGAGCTCGGTACGCGCAGGTCGGCGGCGATCGTGGACGTGGCCAGCGGCAAGCGCCTCTTCGGCGTCGGAGCCGGCGAACCCCTCACTCCCGCCTCGACGACGAAGATCGCCACCGCCGCGGCCGCCCTCACCGCGATGGGCCCCGACCACCGCCTCACGACCCGCACCGCCCTCGAACCCGACACCAAGGAACTCGTCCTGGTCGGCGGCGGCGACCCCACCCTGACGGCCCGCAAGGACGCCGACGGCTGGGCGAGCCTGCGCGAGCTGGCCGACGCGACCGCGAAGGCCCTGAAAAAGCGTGACGTACGCGAGGTCACTCTCTCGTATGACAAGACGCTCTACGCCGGCCCCGAACTGCACCCCATCGGAGAGGACGGCAACCTCGCCCCGGTCAGCGCCCTCATGGCCGACGAGGCCCGCCCGAACGACTCCACCAGCGGGCCGGTGACCCGGGCCAAGGACCCGGCGACGGACGCGGCCACCAAGTTCGCCTCCTTCCTCGCCGACCGCGGCATCAAGACGACGTCCCCCGGCCCGTCCAAGGCCACGAACCGGGCCGAGGCCCTCGCAGCGGTCTCCTCGCCCCCGCTCTCCTCCCTGGTCGAGCGCATGCTCACCAACAGCGACAACGACATCGCCGAGGCGCTCGCCCGCCACACGGCCGTGGCGAGCGGCAAGCGCGCCGACTTCAACGGCGGCGGGCAGGCGATCGCGGCCCAGCTGAAGAAGCTCGGACTGCCGGTGTCCGGCGTCTCCTTCAAGGACGGCAGCGGCCTCAACCGCGACGACAAACTCACGGCGGACCTGCTCACGTCCCTCCTGGCCAAGGCGGCCGACCCGGCCCACCCGCACCTGCGCCCGGCTCTGACCGGCCTCCCGGTGGCCGGCTTCACCGGCACCCTGAGCAGCCGCTACACGGACGGCGCGGCCGGCATCGTCCGAGCCAAGACAGGCACCCTGACCGGCGTCAACGCCCTGGCCGGCACGGTCGTCGACCAGGACGGCCACCTGCTGGCCTTCGCCTTCCTGGCAACGAACACGACGGACAAGGAAGCGGCCCAGTCGGCCCTGGACAGAACGGCAACAGCACTGGCGGCCTGTGGCTGCGGTTAGGCACCCGAGGGTGCCGTCCACCTCGCGTCCACCCCTGCCGACCCCGCCCCCGCAAATCCCCACGGCCTGCCCCAAGTGGGAACGCTCACGTACGGTTGACACATGACGAGCATCGGTGGTGCCGAGATGGTCGACTGGAATCTCGCGGTGGCGACCGCGACCCGGCTCGTGCGGCCGGGCCCCGAGGTGAGCCGAGACGAGGCCAGGGCCGTCGTCGCCGAGCTGCGCCGACATGCCAAGGCCTCGGAGGGACACGTCCGGGCCTTCACCCGTATGGGCACGGAGGACACCCACGACACCCCCGTCCTGGTGGTCGACCGCCCCGGCTGGGTGCGGGCGAACGTCGCCGGGTTCCGCGCGATCCTCAAGCCCCTGCTCGACAAGATGCAGGAGCGCCGCAGCAGCAGCCCGGGCGGCGCGGTCATGGGCGCCGTCGGCGGCAAGGTGACCGGCGTCGAACTCGGCATGCTGCTGTCCTTCCTGGCCTCCCGGGTCCTCGGCCAGTACGAGACCTTCGCCCCGGCCACCCGCGAACTCCCGGCGGGAGAGAACGGCGCCGGCCGACTGCTGCTCGTCGCCCCGAACATCGTCCACGTGGAGCGCGAACTCGACGTACAGCCCCACGACTTCCGCCTGTGGGTGTGCCTGCACGAGGAGACGCACCGCACGCAGTTCAGCGCCGTGCCGTGGCTGCGGGACCACCTGGAGGGCGAAATCCAGTCTTTCTTGGGGGAGACGGATGTCGACCCCATGACCGTCCTGGAACGCATCCGCGAGGCCGCGCAGTCACTCGCCGGCGGCCGGCCCGAGGCCGAGGAGGACGACGGCGGACGCTCGTTCGTCGAACTGGTGCAGACCCCGGCCCAGCGCGAGATCCTCGGCCGGCTCACCGCAGTGATGTCGCTCCTGGAGGGCCACGCCGACTTCGTGATGGACGGAGTCGGACCCCAGGTCGTGCCGACCGTCGCCGAGATCCGCGAGAAGTTCCAGCAGCGGCGCGCCAAGGGCGCCTCCCGACTGGACGTCGCCCTGCGCAAACTGCTGGGCCTGGACGCCAAACTGCGGCAGTACCGCGACGGTGAACGCTTCGTACGGGCCGTCCACGACCAGGTCGGCATGGACGGCTTCAACCGCGTCTGGACGTCCCCGAACACCCTCCCGACCAAGGCGGAGATCGCCAAACCGGCGGACTGGATCGCGCGGGTGCATCGCAAGGCGGAGTCGTGAATCGCGCGCCGAGTCGTGCATCTCATACGAAGGTCGTGAACCGAATCCGGCCGACGGCAGGCGAACGCCCCCGCAATCACCCGTCCGAGGGACCGTGAGCCATGGGTAGGCGTGCAATGCTCGGGGAACGGCCCGTCTCTGTCACCATCTACACACTCTGAGTGACCGAGCTCGGGCTCACCCCCCGAAAACTTCATGAAGGGAACCGGACATGGGTCCCCATCCTGCGGTCGCGGCGATACGCCTGGCGGTCCGCCGCGTCCTCCACGACATCCTGACCGAACACAGCCGCACCACCGACGCCCTCACCCCCGGCAGTCGACGCGCGACCTCGTACGAGATCCCGCACATGTCGCTGCCCCCGGCGCCGTACGTGACGTCGACCGACGCAGCGCCCGCCGCCCACGACACGGCGCGCCAACCGTCGTACGCGCTCCCCGGCCGGGCCCCGCAGGAGCCCCCGCGCACCACCCCGCACGAGCGACCCCCCTCCCCGCTCGTGCTCGTGGCATGCTCCGGCGGCGCCGACTCCATGGCCCTCGCCTCCGCCCTCGCCTTCGAGGCCCCCAAACTCGGCATCCGCGCCGGTGGCATCACCGTCGACCACGGTCTGCAGCCCGGCTCCGACCTGCGCGCCGAGGAAGTCGTCCTGCGCATGCGCGAACTCGGCCTCGAACCGGTCGAGTCCATCGCCGTGACCGTCGGCCGCTCCGGCGGACCCGAGGCCGCCGCCCGTGACGCCCGCTACGCCGCCCTCGACGACGCCGCCGTACGCCACGGCGCCATCGCCGTCCTGCTCGGCCACACCCGGGACGACCAGGCCGAGACCGTCCTGCTCGGCCTCGCCCGTGGCTCCGGCATCCGCTCGCTGTCCGGAATGGCCGCGGTCTCGGGGGCCGGCGGCCGTTACCGCCGCCCCTTCCTCGGGCTCGACCGGCAGACCGCGCGCAAGGCCTGCATGGTCCAGTCCCTGCCGGTCTGGGACGACCCGCACAACGCCGACCCGGCGTACACGCGCTCGCGCCTGCGCCAAGAGGGCCTGCCCGCCCTGGAGAAGGCGCTCGGCAAGGGCGTCGTCGAGGCCCTCGCCCGCACGGCCCAGCTCTCCCGCGACGACGCCGACGCGCTCGACGCCTGGGCCGGCCAGGCCGAGGCCGCCGTACGCGACGCGGCCGGCCTCCTGGAGTGCGCCAAGCTGTACGCGCTGCCGCCCGCCGTACGCCGCCGGATCCTGCGCCGCGCCGCCATCGAGGCCGGTGCGCCCGCCGGTGCGCTGTTCGCCCGCCACATCGAGGAAGTCGACCGTCTGATCACCGGCTGGCGCGGTCAGGGAGCCATCAATCTCCCCGGCAAAGTCGTCGCCCAGCGCCAGGGTGGCAGACTGGTGATTCGGCAAGGCTGATTCCCGACCCCTCCGCGAACACGTCGGAGGGGCCGGCCGAGCCGATCAAGCCGAGCCAACCAATGCGGGACGACCGACCGAAAGTGATGCGGGTGGACGCGAAAGACATGGGTGCCGACCTCCAGCGGGTGCTCATCACCAAGGAAGAGATCGACGCGAAGCTGGCCGAGCTGGCCGCGAAGATCGACGCGGAGTACGCGGGCAAGGACCTGCTCATCGTCGGAGTCCTCAAGGGCGCGGTGATGGTGATGGCCGACCTCGCGCGGGCGCTGTCCACCCCCGTCACCATGGACTGGATGGCCGTGTCGTCGTACGGCGCCGGCACCCAGTCCTCCGGTGTCGTGCGGATCCTCAAGGACCTCGACACCGACATCAAGGGCAGGCACGTCCTCATCGTCGAGGACATCATCGACTCCGGCCTCACGCTGTCCTGGCTGCTGTCCAACCTCGGCTCGCGCGAGCCCGAGTCGCTCAAGGTGTGCACCCTGCTGCGCAAGCCGGACGCCGCCAAGGTCGCCATCGACGTGGAGTGGGTCGGCTTCGACATCCCCAACGAGTTCGTCGTCGGCTACGGCCTCGACTACGCCGAGAAGTACCGCAACCTCCCGTTCGTCGGTACGCTCGCGCCCCACGTATACGGCGGCTGAGTCCGGCGGTTCGCGCTCGCGGACCCGAAGGGCCCAACACCCGTACGAAGATCGGGAACCCCGGCGGGCCTCGCGCCGTTGGAGCATGCAGACGGGCTTACCGGCCGTCCCGTGCGGCTACGGGCGACGAAGCTGGGGTACCGTCAGAAGAACTGTCTTATCAAACTCACTATGGCAGGAGGGACGGGGCGGCACCGCTCCGTATGGATGGACGTGAAGCGATACTTCCGTGGGCCGGTCATGTGGATCGTGCTGGCCGTCCTTGCCGTGGTCGTGTTGATGCAGGTCGTCGGCTCGTCCGGCGGCTACAAGACGGTGGACACCGGCCAGGTCGTCCAGGCGATCAACGAGAACAAGGTCGAGTCGGCCAAACTGACAACCGGCGACGAGCAGATCATCAAGGTCCAGCTCAAGGACGGCGAAAAGGTCGAGGACGCCACCAAGATCCAGGCGAGCTATATCGGCGACCAAGGCGTGGACATCGCCAACACGCTGCAGAACAAGTACCAGCAGAAGCAGATCCCGGACGGCTACACGGTCTCGCCGTCCAAGCAGAACCCGTTCGTCGGCATCCTGCTCTCCCTGCTTCCCTTCGTCCTGATCGTGGTCGTCTTCCTGTTCCTGATGAATCAGATGCAGGGTGGCGGCTCCCGGGTCATGAACTTCGGCAAGTCCAAGGCGAAGCTCATCACCAAGGACACCCCGAAGACGACGTTCTCGGACGTCGCCGGCTCGGACGAGGCGGTCGAGGAACTCCAGGAGATCAAGGAGTTCCTGCAGGAACCGGCGAAGTTCCAGGCCGTCGGGGCGAAGATCCCCAAGGGCGTACTGCTGTACGGCCCGCCCGGCACCGGTAAGACCCTGCTCGCGCGCGCCGTCGCGGGCGAGGCGGGTGTGCCCTTCTACTCGATCTCCGGTTCCGACTTCGTCGAGATGTTCGTCGGTGTCGGTGCCTCCCGAGTCCGTGACCTGTTCGAGCAGGCCAAGGCGAACGCCCCGGCGATCGTCTTCGTCGACGAGATCGACGCGGTCGGCCGTCACCGCGGTGCCGGCCTCGGCGGCGGTCACGACGAGCGCGAGCAGACCCTGAACCAGCTGCTCGTCGAGATGGACGGCTTCGACGTCAAGGGCGGCGTGATCCTCATCGCCGCGACGAACCGTCCCGACATCCTCGACCCGGCCCTCCTGCGGCCCGGCCGCTTCGACCGCCAGATCGCGGTCGACCGCCCGGACATGCAGGGCCGTCTGGAGATCCTCAAGGTTCACCAGAAGGGCAAGCCGGTCGCCCCGGACGTCGACCTGTCGGCGGTCTCCCGCCGCACGCCGGGCTTCACCGGCGCGGACCTGAGCAACGTCCTCAACGAGGCGGCGCTCCTGACGGCCCGCAGCGACCGGAAGCTGATCGACAACCAGATGCTCGACGAGGCCATCGACCGCGTCGTGGCTGGCCCGCAGAAGCGGACCCGGATCATGTCGGACAAGGAAAAGAAGATCACCGCGTACCACGAGGGCGGACACGCCCTGGTCGCGGCGGCTTCCCCGAACTCCGATCCGGTCCACAAGATCACGATCCTCTCCAGAGGCCGTGCTCTCGGCTACACGATGGTCCTGCCGGAGGAGGACAAGTACTCCACGACCCGCAACGAGATGCTGGACCAGCTGGCCTACATGCTGGGCGGCCGTGCGGCCGAGGAGCTCGTCTTCCACGACCCGACCACGGGCGCGGCGAACGACATCGAGAAGGCCACGACCACGGCCCGCGCGATGGTCACGCAGTACGGCATGACCGAGCGCCTCGGTGCCATCAAGTTCGGCGGCGACAACACCGAGCCGTTCCTCGGACGTGAGATGGCTCACCAGCGCGACTACTCGGAAGAGGTCGCCGCGTTGGTGGACGAGGAAGTCAAGAAGCTCATCGAGAACGCGCACAACGAGGCCTGGGAGATCCTGGTCGAGAACCGCGACGTCCTCGACAACCTGGTGCTTCAGCTGCTGGAGAGGGAGACGCTGGGCAAGGAGGAGATCGCCGAGATCTTCGCCCCCATCGTCAAGCGTCCGCCCAGGCCCGCCTGGACCGGTTCCTCCCGCCGCACGCCGTCCACCCGTCCGCCGGTGCTCTCCCCGAAGGAGCTCGCACTGACGAACGGCGCCAACGGCGCGACGCCGGCCATCACCACCGCCAAGGCGACGGCGACGGAGCCCACCCCGGCGGCCGAACCGGCCCCCGAGGAGCGTCCGGAGAGCTGACGCCGCCCAGGCCCTGGTGACCACACCAGGCCCGGAATGAATGCCACGCCCCCCAGGTTCTAGCCTGGGGGGCGTGGCATTTTCGTATGCCGGCAGTTCAGACGCGTGACCCACACGCGCCACCCGCAAAGGATCGAGGCACCACATGACCGACCCCGTGACGCTGGACGGCGAGGGCCGCATCGGCGAGTTCGACGAGAAGCGCGCCGAGAACGCCGTACGCGAGCTGCTGATCGCGGTCGGGGAGGACCCGGACCGGGAGGGGCTCCGGGAGACGCCGGGGCGGGTGGCGCGGGCGTATCGGGAGCTTTTGGCTGGACACACGCAGCAGCCCGAGGATGTCCTGACGACTACGTTCGATATCGGGCATGACGAGATGGTCCTGGTCAAGGACATCGAAATCGTATCTTTGTGTGAACATCACATGTTGCCGTTCCATGGCGTAGCTCACATCGGGTACATCCCGGCGGAAAGCGGCAAGATCACGGGCCTGTCGAAGCTGGCGAGGCTTGTCGAGGTGTTCGCCCGCCGCCTTCAGGTGCAGGAACGGCTCACCACGCAGGTCGCCGATTCACTCATGAAGATCCTTGAGGCGCGTGGGGTGATCGTCGTTATCGAGGCCGAGCACATGTGTATGTCGGTGCGCGGTATCCGCAAGCCTGGTGCCAAGACCACGACGTCTGCGGTGCGTGGTCAGCTTCGGGATGCTACGACCCGGGCCGAGGCGATGAGCCTGATACTGGCTCGCTGACCAGATTGTCAGTGGTGCCCGATACCGTCCTTGATCAGTGGGGTTGATCGCTGATCAAGGGGGATCGCGGTGGGGTTCGGGCTGCCGAGCAAGCAGACGGTGAATGGGGTTGGCGGGCGCTTACAGGCGCGGAATGTCCGAGTGGGCAGCCGACTCTGGACGCTGGACGGAGAGCGCACGGTCCAGACGACGGTCACTCAAGTGCTGGCGGTCAAGGTCCGCCAGGTCGTGGATGGCGTGACCGACCATGTGTCGTTCACCGTGGCGCCGGATCAGCTGTTGGGCACGCCTGATGGGTGGGTCCATGCGAGAGACGCCAAGGGAACCGTTCTCGCGTGGACGCACGCGCGGAAATTGCGTCGCAAGCGGTTGACCATCAAACCGGGCTACGAGTTCGGCTACATGGTCGGGGCGAATTGCTCGGATGGCACGGTCGGCAAGAACTACGTATCGCTGGTCGTCAACGACGAGGGGTTCGCTTCGCGCTTCGCGGCCTGCCTGACTGCGGCAACCGGGATGCCCGCTCGCTTGGAAGCCGTCACGCGACCCTCGGGCTACCTTCAACGGGAGGCGCCTGGCTTCCGAGTGCGTGTGGTGTCGTCATACCTGGCCGACCTGATGAGGCAGTACGTGGGTGGCGACGCCCATCACATGCGGCAACGGTTCCCCCGTGTTGTCCTCCGGGACAGGGAGACGTTCGAAGGCTTCCTCGACGGCTACACGGACGGGGACGGATTCCGCCCGAAGACCTGGGCCGCGCGCGTGCTCGTGAGCTCCAACGCACCGTTTCTCTCCCAGTTGGCGCGAGAGGTCGGCGCAAGGTTCACGCCTCGGGGCAACGGCTTGGCCTCGCATCTGGTCGTAGCTGACAGCTGGCCGTCACGAGGGACCTTCAAGCCCGAGCAGCACCCGTTGGGACTCATCGAGTCGACATGGGTCGAGGTGCGCGACGTTCGGCCGCGCGAGGCCGGAAGCCCGAAACCGTTCACTCTCTACAGCTACCGACTCGACCCCTACCCGGGCTTCCTCGTGAACGGCCACCTGGCTCGCCAACCCTGGTGACTCTCACGTGGTCGGCGCTGCCCCCGCGCCGTTGTGTTCGTCGTCCTCCGGGAGTTTGCAGACGCGCTCCAGGAAGATGGCCGCCGCTATCACGCCGATGCCTGCCACGACGGAGAAGCCGGCGTAGATGGCCTGGTCGCGGCGGGCGGGGATGTCGAGGGACTCCAGGAGGAAGACGCCCGCGCCGCCGTACATGCCGGCGACGAGGGCGGCGACCAGGGCGCTGGACTGGCCGAAGACGACCGCGCGGGCGGCCATCAGGGGATCGACGCCCTTGGCGTCCGGGCGGCGTTCCCGCTGGGCCTTGAGGCGGGCGCGGATCGAGAGTGCCGTGGCGAGCAGGATCACGGCGATGACCGCCAGGACGATGGGCGCGGCCAGCGGGACGCTGGGCAGGGTCCCGATGGCGTTCCAAAGCCGGGCGCCCGCCCAGGACAGGACTCCGGCCACGATGAACACGCCTGCCAGCAACCTGATGCGCAGCTCTCTCACGGTGCCCCTTCAGCTCCCCCGGGTCCCCACGGAATGTGGTCGTCTTGACCTTAACGACTATTCGGGCAGCTGGAGTTCCAGGTCCTGGCGCGGTGCCACGCCGTCCCTGGTGACGGTGCCGAGCAGGTCGACGACCGGGCCGCGGCCGGGCAACTGGGCCTCGGGCTCCAGGTCGTGCCAGGGGGCGAGGACGAAGGCGCGTTCGTGGGCGCGTGGGTGGGGAAGCGTGAGGTTCGGGTCGTCGGAGACGAGGTCGGCGTACGAGACGATGTCGACGTCGAGGGTGCGCGCGCCCCAGTGCTCGTCCCGGACGCGGTGGAAGGCCTCCTCGACCGCGTGTGCCCGCTCCAGCAGGGAGGACGGGGGCAGCGTGGTCTTGAGGACCACGATCGCGTTGAAGTACGAGGGCTGGGTGCCCGGCTCGACGCCCCACGGCTCCGTCTCGTAGACGGGGGAGACGCCCTTGATGCGCACGCCGGGGGTGTCCTCCAGGGCGTCAATGGCGCCCTGCAGGGTCTCCAGGCGGTTGCCCAGGTTGGAGCCGAGGGAGATCACGGCCCGTTTCGGGTTGCTGAGGGTGGTGTCGGCGGCGTCGACCTGGTCGACGACGGAGGCGGGTACCGGCTGTACGGTCGGGTCGTTGGGGCCCTTGATGAACGGTGCAGTCATACTCGGCTCCGGGTGATGGTGACGGTCACGTCGTCGAAGGGGACCGTGATCGGCGCGTCCGGCTTGTGGACGACGACCTCGACCTCCTGGACCCCTTCGTGCTTCAGACAGGCCTGGGCGATGCGCTCGGCGAGCGTCTCGATGAGGTTGACCGGCTCGCCCTCGACGACGGCAACGACCTCCTCCGCCACGATGCCGTAGTGCACGGTCTTCGCCAGGTCGTCGTCCGCGGCGGCCGGCCGGGTGTCCAGGCCCAGGACGAGGTCCACGACGAAGGTCTGGCCCTCCCTGCGTTCCTCCGGGAACACACCGTGGTACCCGCGGGCCTTCAGGCCGCGCAGCGCGACACGATCCACGCGAATCACTCCTGCAATCGTCGGTGACGGCCGGTCGATGCCGTGTGCGGGCGGCACACCGGCCTCGACCGAATCTACCTGCGGGCACTGACAGGGCCGGGCCACGGGGGCGTGGGTCCGGTCCGGGGCCAGGAGGATTCACTGGGTGTTTCCCCTGGGGAACCCGGTGGCTCATGGGTTGGTAGCCGCGCCTACCCGAGGACGCGTGATTCCAACCACTTCTTGGTCCCGGCGGGGGCCGTCGGGCCTCCTTGCGGGTGGCTCCCGCGAGTCATCCCCGTGTTTGTCCGTGATTGTCCCTGCGCGTGTTCCTGCCGTCCGGTGGTGCGGTCCTGTGGGTGCTCCTGTGGTGCGGCTCTGTGGTGTGGTCCTGCGGTCGGCCTGTAGGTCGCCTACCCACTCAGGAGGGGGTGTCGTCGCTCTCGTCCTCGTCGTTTTCGGCCAGAACCGGCGAAGCGTGGTGCGACCACATCTTCCAGCCCGCCGGCGTGCGCCGGAACACGTTCGTGGCGACCACGAGCTGGCCCACGAGCGGGCCGAGCTCCTCGTCGCCCTCGGGGGCGGGCCCGCCGCTGAGGATGTTCTCGGTGCAGGTCACCACGGCTGTGTCGCCGGTCACGGAGACATGCACGTCGGTGAGGAAGAACTGGATGTAGTCGGTGTTCGCCATGATCAGCGCGTACGACCGCAGGACCTCGCCGCGGCCGGTGAGAACCGGCCAGCCGGGGTGCACGCAGGAGACCACGCCGACGTCGGCGGGGTCGTGATAGGTCTCGTCGACGCCGAGGTCGGACGGGGTGAGCCAGAACGAGGACAGCTCCTCGAAGTCGCCGCGCTCCATCGCCTCGTAGAAGGCGGTGTTGGCGGCCTCCACCTGCTCGACGTCGGTGTGTGGGGCGCTCACCGGGCTCCCTCAGCGGCATGCGCGCCGGGCGCGTTCTCGGGAACGCGCGCTCCCTCGACGGCACGTGCCACGCGCACCGCGTCCGCCGTGGCGTGTACCTCGTGCACCCGCACCGCCCAGGCGCCGGCGTGTGCCGCGAGCGCCGAGACGGCGGCCGTGGCGGCGTCGCGCTCGCGCGCGGGCGGCGGCGCACCCTCGGGCCCGGCGAGGACGCGGCCCAGGAACCGCTTGCGGGAGGCGGCGACGAGGAGGGGGTGGCCGAGGGCGAGGATGCGGTCGAGGTGGGCGAGGAGCACGAGGTCGTGCTCAGCGTCCTTGGAGAAGCCGAGGCCGGGGTCGACGACTACGCGGTCGGGGGCGATGCCGCCGGCCAGAACGGCCTCCACACGCGCGTGCAGCTCGTTGACGACCTCGGCGACGACGTCGTCGTAGACGCCCTTGACGTTCCCGCCCTCCAGGAAGCCGCGCCAGTGCATGACGACGAAGGGGGCGCCGGTGTCCGCGACGACCGGGATCATCGCGGGGTCGGCGAGGCCGCCGCTGACGTCGTTGACGAGGGCGGCGCCGGCGGCGAGGGCCTGCTCGGCGACGGAGGCGCGCATGGTGTCGACGGAGATCGTGACGCCCTCGGAGGCGAGGCCGCGGACGACGGGGATGACGCGGCGCAGTTCCTCCGCCTCGTCGACCCGGCTGGCGCCGGGGCGGGTGGACTCACCGCCGACGTCGACCAGGTCGGCACCCTCCTCGACCAGGGCGAGGCCGTGCTTGACGGCGGCCGTCGTGTCGAACCAGCGGCCCCCGTCGGAGAAGGAATCGGGGGTCACGTTGACGACTCCCATGACCGCGCACCGGTCCCACTGCGGAAGTCCCGCGACGCGCCCGCGTCCGCTCTGCTTGCTCATACGTTCAGCCTAGGCCCAAGGGCCTGCCGGGACGTGCTGTGGCCCGAGCGGGAGCCCTCGGGGGCAAGGGGCTTCCGCTCGGGCCGGTCCGGGTGGCCGCGGTCACGCTGCCTGGACGTCCCGCTCCGTCACCCGGTGTGGGCAGGGGCGGGGTGCGTGCGCGCGGCGGCGCAGGAAACGCGGCAGCGGCAGGGCCAGGTTCACGAAGCCCTCGGCCTGCATGGCGGCGATGCCGAGGCGGGGCAGGTCGGCCGAGGCGCGGTAGACCACGAAACGGGGCTCCCAGCGTGGCCGGAACTTGGCGTTGAACTTGTACAGGGACTCGATCTGGAACCAGCGGGACAGAAAGACCAGCAGGCCCCGCCAGGCGCGCAGCACAGGGCCCGCGCCGATCTTCTCGCCGCGCGCCAGGGCTGAGCGGAACATCGCGAAGTTGAGGGACACGCGCGCGATGCCGAACTTCGGGGCGGCCTGGAGGGCGGCCACGATCAGCAGTTCGTTCATGCCGGGGTCCGCGGAGCGGTCGCGGCGCATCAGGTCCAGCGAGACCCCGTCCGTGCCCCACGGTACGAAGTGGAGGATCGCCTTGAGGTCGCCGTACTCTCCCGGTTCCTCGTCGGTCTTGTGGGCGGTGGCGACGAGACAGTCGCCGTCGGCCGGGTCGCCGACGCGGCCCAGCGCCATGGAGAAGCCGCGCTCGGTGTCGGTGCCGCGCCAGTCGTCGGCGGCGCGGCGGATGCGGTCCAGTTCGGTCTCGCCGAGGTCACGGACGCGCCGTACCCGGGTCTCGTAACCGGCGCGCTCGATGCGCTTGACCATCTGTCGCACGTTGCGCATCGCGCGGCCGGCGAGCGAGAAATCCGGGACGTCCACCACCGCCTCGTCGCCCAGTTCGAGGGCGTCGAGCCCGGTTTCGCGGGTCCAGACCTCGGCGCCGGTCTCGGAGCAGCCCATGACGGCGGGGGTCCAGGAGTGGGCCTTGGCCTCGTCCATGAAGCGCTCGATGGCGCCGGGCCAGGCCTCGACGTCACCGATCGGGTCACCGCTGGCGAGCATCACCCCGGAGACCACGCGGTATGTCACCGCCGCCTTGCCGCTGGGCGAGAAGACGACGGCCTTGTCGCGGCGCAGCGCGAAGTGGCCGAGGGAGTCGCGGCCGCCGTGCTTGGCCAGCAGCGCGCGCAGGCGTGCCTCGTCGTCCTCGGTGAGGCGGGCGGCGGGGTGTTCGGGGCGGAAGGCGAGGTAGATCGTCGTGACCGCCGTGATCCAGCCGAGGGCGCCGAGGGAGAAGGCGACCGTCCACGAGGTGTTGCCGTGGTAGTCGACCGGGCCCTCGAAGCCGAACAGGCCGTACAGGACGTGGGCGATGCGGTCGACCAGGCTCGGGTCGCCGACCAGGGTGTTCGGGTGGGCGCTGACGATGATCAGGCCGAGGGCGAGGGAACCGGCGCCCATGAGGACGAAGTTGGCCAGCGCCCGCCACCGGCTGCGCGGGTCGGGCAGGGCGGTGAACTGGTCGCGGTGGCGCAGCAGGGTGGCCAGCAACGCCAGTGAGATCAGGACGCCCACCACGGAGTGGCGGTACGTGAACTGCGCGACCGCTCCGGCAGGCAGGAGTACGACGGCGGCTCGCCAGGCCCGCCGCTTGCCGCGCTTGAGGCCGTGGGCGAGCAGGAGCAGCAGGACACCGGCGCTCAGCGAGAGCGCGGCCGCGAACGGGCCCGTCGAGCCCGGCAGCACCTCGGCGATGGCGTGCATACGACTGTGGCGGAAGCGCGGGAAGACACCCGCGGCGATGTCCAGCAGGCCCACCAGGGCGCAGGCTCTGCCGACGAGCAGGGGAACTGCCTCGGGGCGGGGGCCGCGGAGCAGATGCCGTACCCGGCTGGGCAGTTGCCCCACTCGGCTCGATCGTTGAGGAACCGCGCCCGACATTTCCACATCTGTCCTGACAGACATCGCATCCCATTAGTTCTGCGAGAGACCTTGGATCCGGTGCCGATTCGGGCATCCGGCGACATTGCGCCCTCTAGGACGGTGTCTACGGGGGAGAGGTTCACTCGGCTTCCCAAAACCGTTTCAAAGGCCAAGGAAAGTCCGGGGCAAGCCCTTGCGAAGGTGCAGGGGAGGCTGCGCGGGCGCATGTGTCATGCGCCCGCGCGGGCCGGACGGAAAGTGCGGACAGGTAACCATCGATGGGGCTCACGAGCGACAAGGTGCTGGCGCTGGCGGTGTCGGCCGCCGTAGGGCTGTTCGTCGGCACGGTCTGGCTGTGGCCACGGCTGGCGCGGCGCGGCCTGCGCGCGGTCGGCGGGCGCGTCGGCCTGCTGTTCTCCACGCAGTTGGCGCTCTTCGCGGCGGTCGGTCTCGGCGCCAACCAGGCCTTCGGGTTCTACGCCAGCTGGGCCGACCTGTTCGGTCAGGAGGACGAGCTGGGCGTCGTCGTGGACCACACGCCCGCAGGCGGTCCGCTTCGGGTCGTCGACACGCGGCGGGTGCCGGGGGCGGCAAGCGCGCGGCCTCAGGTGGGCGGGCAGATCCAGAAGGTCGGCATCGTGGGGCGTACGACGCGGATCGCGACGCCGGCGTACGTCTATCTGCCGCCCGAGTATTTTCAGCCGCAGTTCCGCACGCGTACGTTCCCGGCGGCCGTGGTCCTCACCGGGTATCCGGGTACGGCCGAGGCGCTGGTGGACAAGCTCGACTATCCGCGTACGGCCGGGAGGCTTGCCGCTGACGGGCGTATGCAGCCGATGATCCTGGTGATGATGCGGCCCACTGTGGCGCCGCCGCGGGACACGGAGTGCGTGGACATTCCCGATGGGCCGCAGACGGAGTCGTTCTTCGCAAAGGACCTGCCCGATGCCGTGAGCGGGCACTACAGGGTGGGGCGTGAACCGGGTGGCTGGGGCATCATCGGCGACTCCACGGGGGGCTACTGCGCGTTGAAGCTCGCCATGCACCATCCCCGTACGTATGCCGCCGGGGCGGGGCTTTCCGCGTACTACAAGGCGCCGATCGACGCCACTACGGGCGATCTCTTCCACGGTGACGAGGAACTGCGCAATCGCGCGAACCTGTGGTGGTACCTGGAGCACATGCCGGCGCCGGACACTTCACTGCTGGTCAGTAGCAGCAAAGTTGGAGAATCCAACTACAAGGACACGTTGAAGTTCATTGAACGCGTGAAGGCCACGAAGCTGACGCGGATCTCGTCGGTCATCCTCGAAAGCGGCGGTCACAACTTCAACACCTGGCGGCGGGAGATTCCGGGGACGTTGGAGTGGATGAGTGGGCGGTTGAGCGGGTGAGCGCGCAGCTTGTGATCTTGGTTCTTGGTTAATTCGGGGCGGATCTGATTGCTGATGCACTGTGAACGACTCGGGATGGCTGTGTTTTTACGGGGTGGGGCGCCAAGATTCGCCTACGCGCGGTAAGTTTCTGGCCATGCCACGTGGACGTCACCGTCATTCCCCGCCCTTGCACAGGCTGCTGCCCCCGTCGGCGATCGCTGGCGTGTCCGTTGTCTGCGCCCTGGCGCCCTGGGTGTTCACCCAGCCCATGGTGCTGCGCGGCCTTGCCGCGGCCGCCGCGGCCACGGCGGTCGTCGGTGGGGTCGTCATGCGCCGCTGGGACGCGCAGGCGGGCAAGCAGGTCGCCGACCTCACGCGCGCGCGTGCGAGCGATGAGTGGCGGCACGAGGAACGGGTCGCCGAGCTGGAGACCGACCTCGAGGAGTCGCGCGAGCTGCGGGTGAAGCTGGAGCAGCGGCTGCGGGCCAAGCGGGCGGAGCTTGCGGGGCTGCGCAACGAGCATGCGTCGCTCTTGCGGCGGTACGCCACGGCGGAGACCGAGCGGGCGAGTGTGCTGGAGGAGCGGCGGGTCCTGGAGATAGAGGCGGGGGCGCCTGCGCGGGCGTTGCCGCCGGGGGCCGTGCCGGGGCCGGTCGAGGGGGTGGGGGCTGTGGCTGTCCCTGCTCAGGCCGAGGCTGAGGTTGCGGTTGCGGTTGAGGTCGACGCCGAGGGTGCCGAGGGTGACGCCGTCGAGGAGGCGCAGGCGGCTTCGGCGGTTTTCTCGCCCGAAGGGTCTCGGCTGTTTCTGCGGGCCAAGGAGGCGTTGGCGCGGTTCGACGAGGACGGGGAGTCTTTGGCGGGGGAGCCCTCGAAGGGTGAGTCCGCGGAGAGTGAGTCCCCGGAGAGCGAGTCCTCGAAGGGTGAGTCCTCGAAGGGTGAGTCCTCGAAGGGTGAGTCCTCGAAGGGTGAGCCGCCCACGGATGAGCCGCCGAACAACGAGCCGCCCAAGGGTGACGGGCCGTCCAACGATGAGCCGGTGAAGACCGGTTCGGGGGCCGTCGAGGTGGAGGCGGGGGACGCTGCCGGGGCCGAGACGGAGCCCGCGTTGGAGGATGACGCGCCGGGGAAGCCCGAGGCGGTCGACGGGCATGAGCGCGCGGCCGCCGGCACCCCGGCGGGCGCGGTTGCCCGCACTGCCCAGCAGCCGTCCGGGCACTTCATCGCGCCGACCGCCGTGGCCGTCGCCCCGGCGGCGCCCGTGCGGCGTCCGGCGGTCCAGGGTGGCTTCGACTTCTTCGGTACCAAGCGGGCCGAGTCCTCCGCGCTGGAGTCCGTCCAGAACGAGGACCTCGCCGATGTCGTGGGCCAGGAGGCCCTTGCTCTGCACAAGGCCGAGGCCGAGGCGGAGTTCAAGCCTGCGGACGAGGAGTCCCGGGGGGTTGGGCAGGTCATCGATCTGACGGCTCATGACGAGACCGAGCAGATTGATGTGCAGGGGTTGCGGAGCGCGGTTTCCTGACCGTTGCCGCCGGCGGTTGGGGCGGGGTGCCTGCGGCGGGCCTGTGCGGGTTCAGTGGGGCTGCGCGTAGCGCCTGCGGTGCGTTTGTGGGTCGGGGCCGTGCCGCCGTACGCGCGTGCTGCGCCGTGGGGTAGGCGTCACGCCATCCAGCGGTCCGGGCGGGCGTCTCTGCGGCCCGTGCGGGAGCGTTCCGCTTGGCTGTTCAGGAGTTCTGCCGCCTCGTTGGCGTCTCTCAGGCGGGCGGTCACCGTCTTGTTGGCTCCCGAGTCCACGTGTACGTCGGCGACGCCCCACAGGCGCTTCCAGGGGCCCTGGGTGAGGCGAACGCTCTGGACCTTTGCGTGGGGGACCAGGGCCAGGCTTCTGCGGAAGAGGCCGGTCCGGGCGGCGAAGACCGCTTCTGTGACGGACAGGCCGTAGCCGCGCCACCACAGCGGCATGCAGCGGGCCGCGCGGCGCGGTGAGGGGGACAGGGTGGCGGGGGAGGGGACCGTCGTGCCGGGGAGTACGTGGGCGACCACTGACTCGGCCACCTCGCGCGGGGCCACCGGGAGCAGGAGGGAGTTGGACGAGCCCGCCACGTCCAGTTCCACCCGTACCCAGCCGCGTCGGCGCCACAGGAGCGGTTCGACGATCCGTACGGTCTGGACGCGGCCGGGCGGCACCGTCTCGTGGGCGCGGTCCAGGAGGCCGTGGTCGATGCGCAGACCGTCCGGTGACTCGCCCACCGTCCAGTCGTACTCGGCGATGAACCGTCCCACACTGCTCGCCCCTGCACCGCCGATCAGCGGGATCGCGGTCGCCAGGACCGTCCACACGCTCTCGGTGACCAGCCAGAGGATGGTCGGTACGACGATCGCGGCGGCCAGTGTTCCCCAGGTGGCGCCGGTCAGGACGAGGGAGATCGCCAGGACCTTGGGGGGTACGCGCAGGAGTTGGCGGGACGGGGCCTCGCCTATCTCGTGGGCCGTGTCGGGGGCGAAGCCGGCGGCGCGGGCGAGGAGTTCCGCGCGGAGGGCGCGTGCCTCTTCCGCACCCAGGAAGGCAAGTTCGTCTTTTTTGTCCGTGCCTATGACGTCCAGTTTGAGCTTGGACACGCCCGCCACGCGCGCGAGCAGCGGCTGGGTGATGTCGATGGCCTGGATGCGTTCCAGTCGGATGTGCGCGGTGCGGCGGAAGAGCAGTCCGGTGCGGATGCGCAGTTCGGTGTCCGTCACCGCGAAGTGTGTGAACCACCAGGTGAGGAAGCCGTACAGGGCCGCTGCCGGGACGAGTACCGCCAGCGCGAGCAGGAGCGTGGTGGTGGTCAGTCTGGTCAGCTGGCGTTGTGCCTGGTCCGGGTCGTGCACCGCCCAGCCGATGAGTACGGCGATCGGTGCCCACGCCCGCCTGAGCGGCGTCACCGGGTGCAGTCGGCGTTCCGTCAGGGGTTGCGTCTCGCGTACGGCGTCGTCGACGCCCTGCGTCGTCACAGCCCCGCCGATCGGGCCTCGCCCAGTTCGGTGAGCCGGTCGCGCAGCCGTTCCGCCTCCGCCGGGTCCAGGCCGGGGATGGCGGCGTCGGTCGCGGCGGCCGCCGTGTGCAGTTGAACGCTGGCCAGGCCGAAGTGGCGTTCCACCGGGCCGGACGTCACCTCGACCAGCTGCATCCGGCCGTACGGCACGATCGTCTCCTCGCGCCACAGCACGCCCCGGCTGATCAGCAGGTCGTCGGCGCGCTCGGCGTATCGCCACGAACGCCAGTTGCGACCGAGCATCACCCAGCCCCACGCCATCAGCGCCGGCGGCAGTACGGCGAAGGCCGCCCAGGCCGGTCCTGCGAGCAGCCCGAGCAGCAGGCCCAGGCCGATCGTCAGCAGGCCCAGCCACACCACCAGCAGCAGTCGTCGCATGCGCAGCAGGCCCGGTGGCAGCCCCCTCCATGCCGGTTCGGCTGCCGACCGATCTTCTGCCGCAGTCCCCGTGTTCTCCGGGCTCCCCGTCTCCATGAGGCCAGCGTACGTAGGGGAGACTGTGTCCATGACTCCTACGACGGAGACCATGGTCGGTATCGGCGGCGCCGCGGAGAGCACCGACATGGTGCTCAACATCGGCCCCCAGCATCCCTCCACGCACGGCGTGCTGCGCCTCAAGCTCGTGCTCGACGGCGAGCGGATCGTGCGGGCGGAGCCGGTCATCGGGTACATGCACCGGGGCGCGGAGAAGCTCTTCGAGGCCCGCGACTACCGGCAGATCATCATGCTCGCCAACCGCCACGACTGGCTGTCGGCGTTCTCCAACGAGCTGGGCGTCGTCCTCGCCGTGGAGCGCATGCTCGGCATGGAGGTGCCCGAGCGGGCCGTGTGGACCCGGACGCTGCTCGCCGAGCTCAACCGGGTGCTGAACCACCTGATGTTCCTCGGGTCGTATCCGCTGGAGCTGGGCGGGATCACGCCGATCTTCTACGCCTTCACGGAGCGCGAGGAGCTCCAGCATGTGATGGAGGAGGTCTCCGGTGGACGGATGCACTACATGTTCAACCGGGTGGGCGGCCTGAAGGAGGACCTGCCGGCCGGGTGGGCCACGCGTGCGCGTGCCGCTGTCGCCGATGTGCGCTCCCGCATGGACCGCTTCGACGATCTTGTCCTCGGCAACGAGATCTTCCGGGGGCGTACGCGGGGCGTGGGCGCCCTCACGCCGGAGGCCGTGCACGCGTACGGCGTGAGCGGGCCGATCGCGCGCGGGTCGGGCGTGGACTTCGATCTGCGGCGCGACGAGCCCTATCTCGCCTACGGCGAGCTGGGGGACGTGCTGCGGGTGGTGACCCGGGACGAGGGCGACTGCCTCGCTCGTTTCGAGTGCCTGCTGGAGCAGACCCACGTCTCCCTCGACCTCGCCGACGCCTGCCTGGACCGGCTCGCCGAGCTGCCCCCCGGGCCGATCAACCAGCGGCTGCCCAAGGTGCTGAAGGCGCCCGAGGGGCACACGTACGCGTGGACCGAGAACCCGCTCGGCATCAACGGCTACTACCTCGTCAGCAAGGGCGAGAAGACGCCGTACCGGCTGAAGCTGCGTTCCGCCTCGTACAACAACATCCAGGCGCTGGTCGAGCTGCTGCCGGGCACGCTGGTCGCAGACATGGTGGCGATCCTGGGGTCGATGTTCTTCGTGGTGGGGGACATCGACAAGTAGGCGGCGAGTGGTCGCGGCGGGGCCGGGCGGGGCCCGGGGCGTCAGTCCGCCAGTACGTCCGGAATTCCTACCGGCTGCAGCAGCCAGCCGAAGTCTCCCAGTCCGGCCGTCGCCGTGAGCTCGGCGGCCTCTCCCGCGGTCGCGAGGGCGCGTACGTACTCGGTGGGGTTGGTGGAGGCCAGTTCGAGCGGGGGGCGTGCGCCTGTGATGCCCACGGCGTGCAGTGCCTCGCGCTGGGACACCAGGCGTGCACCGGGCAGCGCGCACGCCGTCGCGCACGCGTCCAGGGCCACATGCGCCGTGATGTCGCAGGAACCGTCCGGCACGGGCGCCGTCTCGCGCCCCTCGCGGAAGCCGGTGAGCGTCCCGAAGGGCGGGCGTGCGGGAGCCGTGTGCGCGTAGTCCACGGCGACCGCGAGCCCCCGCTCCAGGGTCCCCACGGCCGCGGCCCAGGCCCCGTCCCGCGGCAGCCCGACCTCGGCCCGCGCTCCCTGTGCGCCCCCGAGCGGCCACCAGCGCGCGAGCCACTCCGCCTCCGCACCGGCGACCGGCTCCCCGAGACGTTCGGTCCCGTCCCGTCGTACGAGAACCAGGCGGGGTACGCCCGCGGAGTCCACCTCCGCGACCTCCAGGGGGACGTTGTCCAGCCACTCGTTGGCGAACAGCAGGCCCTTGATCCGCAGCGGCGGCTCGGACCGCCACTCGATCCGGTGATCCAGGGCTTCCGGGCGGTCGGCGAGCTCGACGGCGTACGCACGCGTGCGCGCCGCCACGTCGGCGGGCAGGGCGGCCAGCACGCCGGCGGTCAGCTCGCCCCGCCCCGCCGCCATGTCGACGAAGTCCAGCCGCCCGGGGCGGCCCAGGGCCTCGTCGACCCGGCACAGCAGCCGGGCCACGGCGACTGCGAACAGCGGCGACGCGTGGACGGAGGTACGGAAGTGGCCGGCGGGGCCCTCGGGGCGGCGGTAGAAGCCGCCCGGCCCGTAGAGGGCGGCTTCCGCTGCCGCCCGCCACCCTCGCCACTCGCCCGTCGCCACTTGTGTCACCGGCCCAGGCTAAGCGCACAGGAGAACGCAGCCTCCACCTTGCGGAGTACGCGCGGGTAGTGCGGATCGACCCTCCGGTTGACCCGGGCACACATATCGCTTCCCTACGCTGGGTTACGTGCAGCGCCTCTATGACTTCCTCCGCAGGCACCCGACATGGGTCGACAGCTTCTGGGCCGTCCTCCTCTTCGGGATCTCTGTGGTGAGCGTGGCCGTCCGCGAGGAGGGTGGGCAGGACCTGCCGGGCACCTCCTCCGAGGCGGTCGTCGTCCCGGTCCTCCTCCTGCTGGGCCTGGTGATCGCGCTGCGCCGGCGCATGCCGGAGAAGATGCTGGTGCTGGCCATCGTCGTGGGGCTGGCGCAGCTGGTGCTGAATGTGGCGCCGACGCCGGTCAACTTCGCCTTCCTGGTGATCACCTACACCGTGGCCGCGACCGGCGCCCGCTGGGCGTCCCGTCTCGCGCTGGGGACAGGCCTGTGTGCGGCCCCCCTGGCACAGACGCGCTGGCCCGAGCAGGACTCCAGCGTTCTGGGCAACGTGGCCCTGGTGATCTTCATGACGGTGCCGTTCGCGCTCGCCTGGGTGCTCGGGGACTCGATCCGTACCCGCCGTGCCTACTACGAGCAGCTCGAGGAGCGCGCGACCCGGCTCGAAAAGGAGCGCGAGGCGCAGGCCAAGGTCGCGGTCGCCGCCGAACGCGCCCGGATCGCACGCGAGCTGCACGACGTCGTCGCGCACAACGTCTCCGTGATGGTCGTGCAGGCCGACGGTGCCGCCTACGTCCTCGACTCCGCCCCGGACCAGGCCAAGAAGGCCCTGGAGACCATCTCCTCCACCGGCCGCCAGGCCCTCGCCGAGATGCGCCGCCTGCTCGGGGTGCTGCGCACCGGCGAGCACCAGGAGAGCGGCGAATACGTCCCGCAGCCCGACGTCGAGCAGATCGACGACCTCATCCAGCAGTGCCGCAGCTCCGGCCTGCCGGTCGACTTCAAAGTCGAGGGCACCCCGCGCCCGCTGCCCAGCGGTGTCGAGCTGACGGCGTACCGCATCGTGCAGGAGGCGCTCACGAACACGCGCAAGCACGGCGGGCCGAACACGGGCGCCAGCGTGCGCCTGGTCTACTTCGACGACGGTCTCGGCCTGCTCGTCGAGGACGACGGCAAGGGCGCCCCGCACGAGCTGTACGAGGACGGCGGCGCCGACGGCAGTGGCCACGGCCTGATCGGCATGCGCGAGAGGGTCGGCATGGTGGGCGGCACGCTGGACGCGGGGCCGCGCCCGGGCGGAGGATTCCGCATCAGTGCGCTGCTGCCGCTCAAACCAGCACACTGACACTTGCGCATGTCCCTTGTTGACACCTGTAACGGCCCTGTAGACGGATACGAAAGACACGGAAGAGGACCCCGATGACGATCCGCGTGATGCTCGTCGACGACCAGGTGCTGCTGCGCACCGGGTTCCGGATGGTGCTTGCGGCCCAGCCGGACATGGAGGTCGTCGCGGAGGCGGGAGACGGCGTCGAGGCCCTCCAGGTGCTGCGCTCGACCCCGGTCGACGTCGTACTGATGGACGTACGCATGCCGAAGCTGGACGGTGTGGAGACCACCCGCCGCATCTGCTCGGACCCCGAGCCGCCCAAGGTGCTGATCCTGACCACCTTCGACCTCGACGAGTACGCCTTCTCCGGGCTGAAGGCGGGCGCCTCCGGCTTCATGCTCAAGGACGTACCGCCCGGCGAACTCCTCGCCGCCATCCGCGCGGTGCACAGCGGCGACGCGGTGGTCGCCCCGTCGACGACCCGGCGTCTGCTGGACCGGTTCGCGCCCATGCTGCCCTCCAGCGGCAACGAGCCCAAGCACAAGGAGCTGGAGCGGCTCACCGACCGCGAGCGCGAGGTCATGGTGCTGGTCGCCCAGGGCCTGTCCAACGGCGAGATCGCGGCCCGGCTGGTCCTGTCCGAGGCGACGGTGAAGACCCACGTCGGCCGCATCCTGACCAAGCTGGGGCTCAGGGACCGGGTGCAGGTGGTAGTCCTCGCCTACGAGACGGGTCTGGTGCGGGCCGGCGGGCTCGGCTGACGCGCGGTGGGGGTGACTCCCGCGTAACCGGTGCACACTAGGGTCTGCGCATGCTCCTGTGGATCAACGGCCCTTTCGGGGGCGGCAAGACACAGACCGCGTACGAGATCCAGCGCCGCCTGCCCGGCAGCGTGGTCTGCGACCCCGAGCACGCGGGCTTCGGGCTGCGGCGGACGCTGCCACCCGAACTGCGCGGGGACTTCCAGGACTTGAGATCCTGGCGGCAGGGCGTCGTCGAGGTCCTCGACCTCGTCCTCACCAAGCACGACGGTGTGGTGATAGCGCCCATGACGGTCACCGACTCCGGCTACTTCGAGGAGACGGTGGGCCGACTGCGCGAACTCGGCCATGACGTACGGCACTTCACGCTCCTCGCCGAGCGCGAGACCGTCCTGATGCGGCTGCGTGAGCGCGGCTTCGGGCACCTCCTTCAGTACGTCGCCGGAAAGAACGCCGGAAAGAACGCGGGCAAGGACATCGGGAAGGGCGCCGGGCTGCGCCGGGAGAGCTGGGCCGTCCTGCAGCTCGACCACTGCCTGGAGCGGTTGCGGGAGCCGGAGTTCGCCGAGCATCTGTGGACGGACCACTCGACAGTGCCGAAGACGGCGGACCGCATCGCCGTCCTGGCCGGGCTGCGGCTGAGGCCCAACAACGAGGGCCCGCTGCGGACACGGCTGCGGCAGGCGAGGGTCGGGGTCAGGCACATCCGCTTCGACTGAGCCGTGGGCGCAGGAGGGGAGCGCTCAGCGCAGGATCCCCTCCAGGAAGTCGCTGCCGAGCCGGGCCACCACGGCCACGTCCAGCTGGTGCAGGACGTACCGCCCGCGGCGGCGGGTGGTGATCAGGCCCGCCTTCTTCAGCACGCCCAGGTGCCGGGATATCTCCGGAGCCGTCACGCCGTGCGCCTGCGCCAGCTCGCCCGTGGTGTACGCGCTGCGGGCGAGATTGCGGCAGATACGCATGCGCGCGGGGTGGGAGAGCGCGGTCATCCGCAGGGCCAGCTGCTCGACCGTGGGCGGGGCGGCGAGCTCGGGGGAGCCGACCGGGTAGTGCAGCACCGGCTGCCAGGCGTAGCGGTGCAGGACCATCAGGTGCGGCCAGCCCAGGCTCGTCGGGACCAGGAGGAGGCCGCCGTCCCCCGTGGCCGTACGGCCATTGCCCAGCTTGTCGACCGTGATCCGCGCGGCTGCCTCGTCGAGAGTGACCGCCGGGGACACCGCGGCCAGGGCCTCCGCCAGGCCCTTGTGCCGCAGGAGATCCGTCTTGTGGCGGGCGTCCGCCGTGAGCTGGTGGCGCAGCCGGGACCAGGTGTCCGCGAAGAAGGCCTCGTCGCAGTCCTGGAGGAACTGCCGCAGCCAGGCCCGGATCCGCGGCGGATCGAACAGCAGCCGCTCGCTGAACCGCATCTGCTGCGGCCCGCGCGCGGCCGCGAGGTCCAGGGCGCGGCGCCGCACGCCGGCGTCGGAGAGCGCGTCGGGCCCGCGCGTGCTGTACGGCAGGGCGCAGGTGAACTCCAGGGCCGCGTCCACGAACTGCTCGTCCGTCAGCTTGTCCAGCTGATCCAGCTCCTCCGCCAGCGTGGCGCCTGGGAGGGCGCTGCGGCCCGGGATGCCGGCGAAGGGCAGGAAGAGGTCGGAGAACGTCGACCGCCACAGGAAGTCGGCCTCGCACATCCGGTCGGCCAGGTGCGAGTCCAACCGGGCCGTGACGCCCGTCACCCAGCCCTGCAGGCCCGGGTGGTGCCCCGGCTCCGACAGCGCGTGCAGCGCCATGCCGAGCTCGGCCAGGGGTGAGGGCACGACGGCGAGCCTCTCCGGCCGCAGCCCCGCGATGTCGATGGTCACGCTCATGTCCTCATGGTGCACCCCGCCACTGACAACGCGGCCGCCGATTGACGACGGCCGTCAATCGGCGCGACGTCACACCCGCGGTGAGGCAACTCTGGGATCACCGGGGCAGCCGCGGAGCCCGATTCCCACGTCATCTCTCCTACGTCCCGGAGGCGATTCACCATGAGCGTCACGCAGCACCATCTGCTCGACACCTACCGCGCCCGCCTGCTCGGCGAGCCGGCCCCGCCGGCGCCGGGCACCCGCGACTGGCAGGTCGTCCGCGAGTGGCGTGACCACCGGCAGTTCAGGGCGGCCCTTGCCGGCCGCCCGCCGCACGGGCGGCTACGGCAGGCCCTGAGCCGCTTGCTGCGTGTACGGCCGCGTTCTACGGGCTGACCCCCACGCCGGCCTCCTCGGTCAGCCGGGCCGCGAACTGGGTGACCGCCGCCTTCACGTCCTCGGCCGTCCACTCCAGCCCGGCGGCCCGCACGTAGACCTCGGTGTACGCCAGCCCCGGCCCCTTGGCCTCCCAGCCCTGGGCGAACAGGACGGTTCCCGTCTCCTCGGCCTGCCGGATCGCGGCCTCCGCGAGGACGTCGGCGTCGTACGGCAACCAGACCTGGAACTCGTTCGTGTGCGGCGGCTCGGGCTGGACCCGCATCCATGGCACCCCGGCCGCCGCGAACCCCTCGCGCAGGGCGGCGGCCACCACGCGCGCGTGAGCCACGTACTCGGGCAGCCGGGGCAGCTCCCGCTCCAGGCCGGCGAGCGCCGACAGCGCGGTGGGGAACTGCTGGAACACCGTGCCTCCGTAGCGGTGCCGCCAGGCCTTCGCCTCGTCCACCAGCGTCTTCGGACCGGTCAGGGCCGCGCCGCCGAAGCCGTCGAGGGACTTGTAGAACGACACGTACACGCTGTCCGCCAGGCCCGCGATCTCCGCCAGCGGACGGCCGAAGTGGACGGTGGACTCCCACAGGCGGGCGCCGTCGAAGTGCACCACCGCGTCGCGCTCCCGCGCCGCCTCCACCACCTCCGTGAGCTCCTCCCACGAGGGCAGGACGAAACCGGCGTCCCTGAGGGGCAGTTCGAGCATGAGCGCCCCGAAGGGCTCGTCGAACTCGCGCACCTCGGCGGCGGTCGGCAGCCGCGGCTCGCTCGTCACGCGGACCGGACGCAATCCGCTGACCTGGCTGAACGCGTTGCGCTCATGCACCTCGGGGTGGGCCAGCGGATGGAGGGCGACGGTCGGGTTGCCGGTACGGCCCGCCCAGCAGCGCAGGGCCACCTGCTGGGCCATCGTGCCCGTCGGGAAGAACGCGGCGGCCTCCATGCCGAGCAGCCCTGCGGTCTTCTCCTCCAGGGCCTCGACGATGCCGTCGCCGTAGAGGTCCGACGACTCGTCCAGGTCGTGCAGATCCAGCGCACGTGCCTCGTCCAGCAGCGCCAGGCGCTCGCGCAGGGTGCCGAGGAAGGCAGGGCGTGCGAGCACGCGCTTCGCGCCGCGGTAAGCAGCTATGCGCCGTTCTCGGCGCCGTTTGCGCCGCTCGTCGTCCGACACCCGCTGGCCCGACAATTGCTCGCCGGACGACTCCTCGTCCCGCTCGGCCCCTGCCCGCTGCCCGCCCTGCTCCGCCGTATCGCTCATGCCCCGGATCATCTCCCGCGCCCTCCCGGGCGGGCACCCGCATTTCCGGACGCCGGTCCCGCCCTCCGATGCACGCGCGGCGGCTCCGCAGGGGCATGCAGGGCGTGTGGAAACCCACAGCCTGTGGACAACCGAACGCCTCTCGAACCAATCGCGTTAACATGACGAGAAATCGTCCGGTACCCGGAGCGGACTGGAACGGGAAGGCCGCCGTCGAGTGAGTACAAGCCAACAGCCAGATCCCAGGGACCGCCCCGCGCGGCTCACCGTCGGTGTCGTCGGCGCCGGCCGCGTGGGCCCCGCACTCGCCGCGTCCCTCCAGCTCGCCGGGCACCGCCCGGTGGCCGTCTCCGCGGTCTCCGACGCCTCCAGGCGACGGGCCGCGCAGCTGCTCCCCGACGTGCCGCTCGTGCCGCCCGCCGAGGTGCTCGCCCGCGCCGAGCTGGTGCTGCTGACCGTCCCGGACGACACGCTGCCCGGGCTGGTCGAGGGCCTCGCCGAGACCGGTGCCGTACGACCGGGGCAGCTGCTGGTGCACACCTCCGGGCGGTACGGCGCGAAGGTCCTGGACCCCGCCCTGCGCGCGGGCGGCCTGCCGCTGGCCCTGCACCCGGCGATGACCTTCACGGGCACTCCCGTGGACGTCCAGCGCCTGGCCGGGTGCTCCTTCGGCGTCACCGCGCCCGAGGAGCTGCGGCTGGCCGCCGAGGCCCTCGTCATCGAGATGGGCGGCGAACCCGAGTGGATCGCCGAGGAGAGGCGCCCGCTCTACCACGCGGCGCTCGCGCTGGGCGCGAACCACCTGGTGACGCTCGTCGCCCAGTCCATGGAGCTGCTGCGCGAGGCGGGCGTGGCGGCCCCCGACCGGATGCTCGGCCCGCTGCTCGGCGCCGCCCTCGACAACGCCCTGCGCTCCGGCGACGCGGCCCTGACCGGCCCCGTCGCGCGCGGGGACGCGGGCACCGTCGCCGCGCACGTCACGGAACTGCGCAGGCACGCCCCGCAGGCCGTCGCCGGCTACCTGGCGATGGCGCGCGCGACCGCCGACCGGGCGCTCGCCCACGGACTGCTCAAGCCGGAGCTCGCCGAGGACCTCCTCGGGGTACTCGCAGACGGGACCGACGGCGCCGAGGGAGATGCCCGATGACGACCCTGCTGCGCACCGCCGACGAACTGCACGCACGCACGCGTGCCGGCCGCCGTGCCGTCGTGATGACCATGGGCGCCCTGCACGAGGGCCACGCCACCCTGATCCGCACCGCGCGCACGATCGCCGGCCCGCAGGGCGAGGTCGTCGTCACCGTCTTCGTGAACCCCTTGCAGTTCGGCGAGGGCGAGGACCTCGACCGCTACCCGCGCACCCTGGACGCCGACCTCAAGATCGCCGAACAGGCGGGCGCCGACGCCGTGTTCGCGCCCTCCGTGGACGAGGTCTATCCGGGCGGCCGGCCCCAGGTGCGCATCAGCGCCGGCCCCATGGGCGACAGCCTGGAGGGCGCCTCCCGCCCCGGCCACTTCGACGGCATGCTCACCGTCGTCGCCAAGCTGCTCCACCTCACCCGCCCCGACGTCGCCCTGTACGGCCAGAAGGACGCCCAGCAACTCGCCCTGATCCGCCGCATGGTGCGCGACCTGAACTTCGGCGTCGAGATCGTGGGCGTCCCGACCGTGCGCGAGGAGGACGGCCTCGCGCTCTCCAGCCGCAACCGCTACCTCTCGCCCAAGGAGCGGCACACGGCACTCGCGCTGTCCCAGGCCCTCTTCGCCGGCCGCGACCGGCACGCGGCACAGGAGGCGCTGCGCGCGCGGGCACGCGAGGTGCCCGCCACACGCGCGCGTGCGGAAGCGCTCAGCGCCATAGGGGAGTCCCGCGCGGCGGCCGACGCACACGCCGTCGCCAAGGCGGTCCCCGGCGCCACGGCGGCCATCCGCGCCGCCGCCCGCATGCTCCTCGACGAGGCCGCCCGCCTCGACCCGCCGCTCGAACTGGACTACCTCGCGCTCGTCGACCCGTCCGACTTCACCGAGATCGAGGACGACTTCACCGGCGAGGCCGTCCTCGCCGTCGCAGCCCGGGTCGGGGCGACCCGGCTGATCGACAACCTCCCCCTCACCTTCGGAGCCGCCTCGTGACCAGCACAGGCATACGACTGCACGCGCCCGCGCCCGGGTGGTCCATCACCGCGGACGTCGTCGTCGTCGGCTCCGGCGTCGCGGGCCTCACCGCCGCCCTGCGCTGCGAGGCCGCCGGCCTGACGACCGTCGTCGTCACCAAGGCCCGCCTCGACGACGGCTCCACGCGCTGGGCCCAGGGCGGCATCGCCGCGGCCCTCGGCGAGGGCGACACCCCCGAACAGCACCTCGACGACACCCTGGTCGCGGGCGCGGGCATGTGCGACGAGGAGGCGGTCCGCATCCTCGTCACCGAGGGTCCCGACGCCGTACGCCGCCTCATCGAGACCGGCGCCCACTTCGACGAGTCGGAGGAAGGCGGCCTGGAGCTCACTCGCGAGGGCGGTCACCACCGCCGCCGTATCGCCCACGCAGGCGGGGACGCGACCGGTGCGGAGATCTCCCGCGCCCTGGTCGAGGCGGTGCACGCGCGTGGCATGCGCACGATCGAGAACGCGCTCGTCCTCGACCTCCTCACGGACGCCGAGGGCCGTACGGCGGGCGTCACCCTGCACGTCATGGACGAAGGCCAGCACGACGGTGTGGGCGCGGTCCACGCGCCCGCGGTGGTCCTCGCGACCGGCGGCATGGGCCAGGTCTTCTCGGCGACGACGAACCCTTCGGTCTCGACCGGCGACGGCGTGGCCCTGGCGCTCCGCGCGGGCGCCGAGGTGAGCGATCTGGAATTCGTCCAGTTCCACCCCACGGTCCTCTTCCTGGGCCCGGACGCGGAGGGCCAGCAGCCCCTGGTCTCCGAGGCCGTACGCGGCGAGGGCGCCCACCTGGTCGACGCCGACGGCGTGCGCTTCATGGTCGGACAGCACGAACTTGCCGAACTCGCCCCCCGGGACATCGTCGCCAAGGGCATCATGCGACGCATGCAGGAGCAGGACGCGGAACACATGTTCCTCGACGCCCGCCACTTCGGCGCCCACATGTGGGAGCACCGCTTCCCGACGATCCTCGCCGCCTGCCGCGCGAACGGCATCGACCCGGTCACCTCCCCCATCCCGATCGCCCCGGCCGCCCACTACGCCTCCGGCGGCGTACGCACCGACTCCCAGGGCCGTACGACCGTGCCCGGCCTGTACGCGTGCGGCGAGGTCGCCTGCACGGGCGTGCACGGCGCCAACCGCCTGGCCTCCAACTCACTCCTCGAAGGCCTGGTCTACGCCGAGCGCATCGTGGCCGACATCGCGGCCGCCCGCGCGGCCGACGGCCTCCACGCGCGTGTGCCGCACCCGGTGCCGTACCCCGAGACCCCCGAGCACCCGCTGCTCGCCCCCGAGGCCCGCTTCGCGATCCAGCGGACGATGACCGACGGCGCCGGAGTCCTGCGCTCCGCGGACTCCCTCGCCAAGGCGGCCGAGCAGATCCAGCAGCTGCACACCGAGGCCCGTGACGCCCTCGCCGAGAACGGCAAGACGGCCGAGCCCGGCGTGGACACATGGGAGTCCACGAACCTCCTCTGCGTGGCCCGGGTCCTGGTGGCCGCGGCGCAGCTCCGCGAGGAGACCCGGGGCTGCCACTGGCGCGAGGACGAGCCCGACCGCGACGACGCGACGTGGCGCCGCCACATCGTCGTACGCCTGAACCCGGACCGCACACTGGCCGTGCACACCACAGACACCGCAGACTTCCCCCCGACCCGTCCCCAGGAGCAGTGACAGCAGTGACCACCCCCGACCTTCCCCTCGCCTCGACCGGCGGCTGCGGCGACGACTGCGCCTGCGGTGCCGACGAGGAGTACCTGGAGTGCGGCCTCGACCCCGCGCTCGCCCAGCTCCTGGCCGACGCGGGCCTCGACCCGGTCGAGGTCGAGGACATCGCAGGCGTCGCCATCCAGGAGGATCTTGCGCACGGCGTGGACGTGACGACGGTCGCGACCATCCCCGAAGAGGCCGTCGCCACCGCCGACTTCGTCGCGCGTGAGGCGGGCGTCGTGGCGGGCCTCAGGGTCGCCGAGGCGGTGGTCTCGATCGTCTGCGAGGACGAGTTCGAGGTGGAGCGCCACGTGGAGGACGGCGACCGCGTGACGGAGGGCCAGACGCTTCTCTCGATCACCACCCGCACCCGCGACCTCCTGACGGCCGAGCGCAGCGCGCTGAACATCCTCTGCCGCCTGTCGGGCATCGCCACGGCCACGCGCGCGTGGGCGGACGTACTGGACGGCACGAAGGCGAGGGTCCGGGACACCCGCAAGACCACCCCTGGTCTGCGCGCCCTGGAGAAGTACGCGGTCCGCTGCGGAGGCGGCGTGAACCACCGCATGTCGCTGTCGGACGCGGCCCTGGTCAAGGACAACCACGTCCTGGCGGCGGGCGGCGTGAGCCAGGCCTTCAAGGCTGTCCGCGAAGCCTTCCCGGACCTCCCGATCGAGGTCGAGGTGGACACCCTCCACCAACTCCGCGAAGTGGTGGACGCGGGCGCGGACCTGATCCTCCTGGACAACTTCACGCCGGGCGAGTGCGAGGAGGCGGTGTCGATCGTGCACGGCCGGGCGGCACTCGAAGCATCGGGCCGCCTGACCCTGGCCAACGCCAAGGCGTACGCGGACACGGGCGTCGACTACCTGGCCGTGGGGGCCCTCACCCACTCCTCGCCGATCCTGGACATCGGCCTGGACCTGCGAGCGGCGGAGTAGGACGGGCATGCTCCTCACGATCGACGTAGGCAACACGCACACCGTCCTCGGCCTGTTCGACGGCGAGGACATCGTCGAGCACTGGCGCATCTCGACGGACGCCCGCCGCACCGCCGACGAACTGGCGGTCCTGCTCCAGGGCCTGATGGGCATGCACCCGCTCCTCGGCGACGAGCTGGGCGACGGCATCGACGGAATCGCCATCTGCGCCACGGTCCCCTCGGTCCTTCACGAACTCCGCGAGGTGACCCGCCGCTACTACGGCGACGTCCCCGCGGTCCTCGTCGAGCCGGGCGTGAAGACGGGCGTCCCGATCCTCACGGACAACCCCAAGGAGGTCGGCGCCGACCGCATCATCAACGCGGTGGCGGCGGTCGACCTCTACGGCGGTCCGGCGATCGTCGTCGACTTCGGTACGGCGACGACGTTCGACGCGGTGAGCGCGCGCGGCGAGTACATCGGCGGTGTCATCGCCCCCGGCATCGAGATCTCGGTCGAGGCCCTCGGCGTCAGGGGCGCCCAGCTCCGCAAGATCGAGGTGGCCCGCCCGCGCAGCGTCATCGGCAAGAACACCGTCGAGGCCATGCAGTCCGGCATCATCTACGGCTTCGCCGGCCAGGTGGACGGCGTGGTCAACCGCATGGCCCGCGAACTCGCCGACGACCCCGACGAGGTCACGGTCATCGCCACGGGGGGTCTGGCCCCCATGGTCCTGGGCGAATCCTCGGTCATCGACGAACACGAGCCGTGGCTGACCTTGATCGGCCTCCGCCTGGTCTACGAACGCAACGTGTCCCGAATGTGACACCGCCGGTGTGGCACTGGGGGCCTACGGCCCCCAGCCCCCCGCTTTCGGCCCTGAACGGGCCTCGTCCCCAAACGCCGGACGGGCCGGAATGCCTGGACCGGCACTTGGAAGAGACCGGCGAAGCGGCCGTGGTGGTGTCGCACCCCCGCGGCACCGCCCCGACCCACCCACCGCACCGCAGGCGCTACGCGCACCCCCACTCACCAGCAACAGGCCGCCGCAGGCATCGCACCCCCCGTCTCCCGAGTGGCTCCCACGCCACACCCACCCCACCTATGCCGCGTTTGTCTGATTAGCGCGTATCGTCGGCCCATGCCCACGCCATACGGATCCCGCGGCGCCATGGCGTTCGGCGCGGAGGAGCTGCGTGTGCTCCGTCGCGCTCTCGCCCTCGCCCTACACCCCAGCCCCGCCTCGGCCGAGGAGGTCCAGGACTGCCTCCGCCTCGCAGAGTCGCTAGACGAGGCAATGCGCGAGGGCGCCAGGCTGCGCGCCTTCCTGACGGCCGACCTCGCCCGCTATCGCGCCGCCCTCCCCGGCACCGCAGCCGGCTATTTCACCCTCCTGGAGGAGGCGCTCGGCGCCGGGCACCCCCCGACCGCCGAGGACCTCGCAGCCCTGCGCGCCCTCCGCGGCAACCCCACCGCGGCCGCCCTCCTCACCCGCTGCCAGGCACTGGCGGAACAGGACGTACAAGCCCGCCTCGCGCGCGGCACCGCCCGCCCGGCCACTCCTGCCAAGCCGGCCATCCCCGCGTCCCGTACGCACCTCCTGGCCCTCCCTGGAGGCCTCTCCGAGGAGCGCCCCCGACCCCCGGTCGACCTCCCGGCGCAGGCAGCCGGCCAGGACCCCGCCCAGCCGCCCCGGAAGAAGCCCGCAGAAAAGCCGGCCACCCCCAAACCGGACCCCGGCCCCGGCCCCGAGCGCACACCCGCCCCCAAGCCGACGCGCCCCATCCCCACCCCCGGCGAGGTCTTCCCCCGCCGCAAACCGACCCCACCCCCCGCGAACCCGCCCCAGCAACTGGCCGCAGGCTGAGACGCGAACCACCTCACAACCCCCAACCCCCGCCCCACCCGCCCACACCCCCTGGCTACCCTGGACGCATGGACTACGTCGCCGCACTCCTCCCCCCGGCCGTCATGGCCGTGTTCTTCATCGGTGTGATCAGGGTGATCGTGAAGACCCAGGGCGGAGCCAACAAGGCCAAGGAGGACGCGGCCGTGGACGCCGCCCTCGCGCGCGTGGAGGGCACCCGCCAGGCCTCGGCGACCCCGGACGCCTGACCCGACGACGTACGACGGCGTACGACTCCGAGCTCACCGCTTTCCGAGTCGTACGCCCTTTTTGTTCCTGTTTGCCGGAGAAAGAGCACGTCCGGCACGCCAACAACCAGATCTCCCACTATTGTGCGAGCTGTGCCTCGCCCATTGGGAGAACTCGAAGACGCGGTCATGACGCGGGTGTGGAAGTGGAACCGCCCGGTGACCGTTCGAGAAGTCCTGGAAGATCTCCAGCAGGAACGGTCCATCGCGTACACCACGGTGATGACCGTTTTGGACAATCTCCATCAGAAGGGCTGGGTACGCCGCGAGGCGGAAGGCCGGGCCTATCGATATGAGGCGGTCTCCACCCGAGCCGCCTACGCCGCCGCCCTGATGAACGATGCCTGGTCGCAGAGCGACAACCCCGCCGCCGCACTCGTCGCCTTCTTCGGCATGATGAGCGAGGAACAGCGCCAGGCCCTGCGCAACGCCGTACGCATCGTCCAGGGCCCGGAAACGCCCGAACCCACGGAAGTACCGGATACGCGCCGCGTTACGGGCACCGATACCGCCGCTGTCGCCGATACCACCAGCACCGATACCAGCGGCGATACCAGCACCGATACCGCCCCGGATACCCGTGCCGATACCGGCCCCGAGAACCCCGCCTCGGCACCGGAGCCCGACGGGCGATAGCGTCCGCTCATGTCCGCAGAGAGCCACTCGGCCGAGAGCCCCGCGGCTCAGAGCCCAGAAGTCACCGCAAAAGCCATCACCGTCCGGCGGGCCCGTACCGGCGATGTCCCGGCGGTGCGTCGTCTCCTTGACGAGTACGTCCGGCGTCGCATCCTGCTCGACAAAGCCACGGTGACGCTTTACGAGGACATCCAGGAGTTCTGGGTCGCGGAACGGGACGACAACGGCGAGGTCGTCGGCGCCGGTGCCCTGCACGTGATGTGGGAAGACCTGGCGGAAGTCCGCACGCTGGCAGTGAAGCCCGGTCTGAAGGGCGCCGGCGTCGGTCATCAGTTGCTGGAGAAGTTGCTGCACACCGCGCGCTGGCTCGGCGTTCGCCGCGTTTTCTGTCTGACCTTCGAAGTGGACTTCTTCGGCAAGCACGGCTTCGTCGAGATCGGCGAGACGCCGGTGGACACCGATGTCTACGCTGAGCTGCTGCGTTCCTATGACGAGGGTGTCGCGGAGTTCCTCGGTCTCGAACGAGTGAAACCGAACACCTTGGGCAACAGCCGGATGCTTCTGCATCTGTGATCGTCACCCACTATTCCGACGGGTGACCCTGCCCAGGTGCCCTATGTCCGAAACGCGCATGTTTCCGGACCGCAGTCGGCCTGTGAGTCTCTCCCTGGGGTTTGTGTTTTTCCAGCAAAAGCGGTTTGCTTTCCGACGTACTGCAGTACTGCATATAACAGGGGACGGCGAAACGGCGGACGCCGCAGACCCCAGGCCCTCAAGTTATCGATGAAAGGAAATCCGGTGGCACAGAAGGTTCAGGTCCTTCTTGTCGACGACCTCGACGGCGGCGAGGCGGACGAGACCGTGACGTTCGCGTTGGACGGCAAGACGTACGAGATCGATCTCACGACCGGCAATGCGGACAAGCTCCGTGGCCTTCTCGAGCCTTACGTGAAGGGCGGTCGTCGCACCGGAGGCCGCGCTTCGGGTGGGCGCGGAAAGGCGCGCGCCACTTCCGGCGGCAGCCAGGACACCGCGCAGATCCGCGCGTGGGCCAAGGAGAACGGTTACGAGGTCAACGACCGCGGCCGCGTTCCGGCGTCCATTCGCGAGGCATACGAGAAGGCCAACGCCTGATCCGGGTCGATGCCTGATCTACGGACAGGCCGAAGGCTGCACGCACGCGCGTCGCAGTCCCAGGCGGTGGCAGTGCGTTGCCACCGTGCCCAGAACCCGCACGAGATCGGGGGCGCCCCCACCGCCCCCCAGTGCCGACAGCGTCGGCAGCGAGGCCTCGACCTCGCCCCCAGGCTCGGGGGGCCGCAGCCACACGGCGGCCCCCTGCACGGCACCGGAGCGGTCCAGGGGAAGCGGCCGCACTCCGCACTGCCCCGGCAGGCCAGGACGCCGTACGGCTCCCCCAGGTCCCGCATCGACGGGACACCGTACGGCCGCCGCCGGACCCGGGCCCGCCCCGCCCGGCCCAGCTGCGAGATGCCGCACCAGCGCCGGTGACCCGAGAACCGCAAGAGGCCGTACGGCCGTGACAGGCCGCCTCTCGGGTGGCAGCGGCGCCTCCACGAGGTCGCCCTCACCCAGTGCCGTCAGGTCCAGGGGCAGCGCGCCCCACTCCAGCCAGTCCAGCACCCCCGGCACCTCCTCCGCGCTGCCCGCGGCCATGAGCAGCCGCATCCGGTCGCCCTGGACGGCCACCGGCGAGTTCGGTGCCAGATGGCGCAGGGCAGCGCGGCCCGCCTCGGCGGGGACGTCCAGGACGTCGAAGCGCAGGCCCACGCGAAGGGTCAGCGGGGCTCCGGGGGCGGCGGGCACCACCGGCCAGCCCAGTTCGTTCTCGTACCACCGGCGGACCTGATCGCTCGGATCGAGCGGCCGACGGGGGAGGGGGATCGCGGCGAGGTCCGTGGTGATCTTGAGGCGGGTGCCGACCATGCCAAGTGCAACCGCCGAATGGACGTGCGGGTTACGCTGGGTGTTCCGGCGAATGCGCAGAGTGTCTGAATTGGGGGCGTGCGGGGGTGTGGGGTGGCGCAAGGTTGTTCGCCCGTAGCGGAGGGAACCGGGGGGCGCGGCATGGAGTGTCAGTCCCAGCGGGTAAGACATCCCTAGTGGGAGGGGGCGACACGCAGGCAAGGTGGTCTCACGTTCGCCATCGGCGTACTGATGGTGAGGGTAAGTGCCTGGCCTGCGGGAACATCGTCTCGCACCATCGGGTTGGAGCAGATGTCGGCGTTCGGGGTCAGGAGGCCATCGACGGTGTCGGCAGTTGGAATGAGCGGTCCCCGCTTGCGGGACTAAGCTGCGGAAGGACAGGGAGGGGAAGTTCCCCCCACTGCCTGACCGCTCTGAGGAGCGATTAACGATGTTCGAGAGGTTCACCGACCGCGCGCGGCGGGTTGTCGTCCTGGCTCAGGAAGAAGCCCGGATGCTCAACCACAACTACATCGGCACCGAGCACATCCTCCTGGGCCTGATCCATGAGGGTGAGGGTGTCGCCGCCAAGGCCCTTGAGAGCCTCGGGATTTCGCTCGAGGCGGTCCGCCAGCAGGTGGAGGAGATCATCGGGCAGGGGCAGCAGGCCCCGTCCGGGCACATCCCCTTCACCCCCCGTGCCAAGAAGGTTCTGGAGCTCTCGCTCCGCGAGGCCCTTCAGCTGGGCCACAACTACATCGGCACGGAGCACATCCTGCTCGGCCTGATCCGTGAGGGCGAGGGCGTCGCCGCCCAGGTCCTGGTCAAGCTGGGCGCAGATCTCAACCGGGTGCGGCAGCAGGTCATCCAGCTGCTCTCCGGTTACCAGGGCAAGGAGACCGCCACCGCCGGCGGGCCTGCCGAGGGCACCCCCTCGACGTCCCTGGTCCTCGACCAGTTCGGCCGGAACCTCACCCAGGCCGCTCGTGAGTCCAAGCTCGACCCGGTCATCGGGCGCGAGAAGGAGATCGAGCGGGTCATGCAGGTGCTGTCCCGCCGTACCAAGAACAACCCGGTCCTGATCGGTGAGCCCGGCGTCGGCAAGACCGCCGTCGTCGAGGGCCTCGCTCAGGCCATCGTCAAGGGCGAGGTGCCCGAGACCCTCAAGGACAAGCACCTCTACACCCTCGACCTCGGCGCGCTGGTCGCCGGCTCCCGCTACCGCGGTGACTTCGAGGAGCGCCTGAAGAAGGTGCTCAAGGAGATCCGCACCCGCGGCGACATCATCCTGTTCATCGACGAGCTCCACACGCTGGTCGGTGCGGGTGCCGCCGAGGGCGCCATCGACGCGGCTTCCATCCTGAAGCCGATGCTGGCCCGCGGTGAGCTGCAGACCATCGGTGCGACCACGCTGGACGAGTACCGCAAGCACCTGGAGAAGGACGCGGCCCTCGAGCGCCGCTTCCAGCCCATCCAGGTCGCCGAGCCGTCCCTGCCGCACACGATCGAGATCCTCAAGGGTCTGCGCGACCGGTACGAGGCCCACCACCGGGTCTCCATCACCGACGAGGCGCTGGTCCAGGCCGCCACCCTGGCCGACCGGTACATCTCGGACCGCTTCCTGCCGGACAAGGCGATCGACCTGATCGACGAGGCCGGATCCCGGATGCGCATCCGCCGGATGACCGCGCCGCCGGACCTGCGCGAGTTCGACGAGAAGATCGCGGGCGTGCGCCGCGACAAGGAGTCCGCGATCGACTCGCAGGACTTCGAGAAGGCCGCCTCCCTGCGCGACAAGGAGAAGCAGCTCCTGGCCGCCAAGGCCAAGCGCGAGAAGGAGTGGAAGGCCGGCGACATGGACGTCGTCGCCGAGGTCGACGGCGAGCTGATCGCCGAGGTCCTCGCGACCGCCACCGGCATCCCGGTCTTCAAGCTCACGGAGGAGGAGTCGTCCCGCCTGCTGCGCATGGAGGACGAGCTCCACAAGCGGGTCATCGGCCAGGTCGACGCCGTCAAGGCGCTGTCGAAGGCGATCCGCCGTACGCGTGCCGGTCTGAAGGACCCGAAGCGCCCCGGTGGCTCGTTCATCTTCGCCGGCCCGTCCGGTGTCGGTAAGACCGAGCTGTCCAAGGCGCTCGCCGAGTTCCTCTTCGGTGACGAGGACGCGCTGATCTCCCTCGACATGTCGGAGTTCAGCGAGAAGCACACGGTCTCCCGTCTCTTCGGTTCGCCCCCCGGCTACGTGGGCTACGAAGAGGGTGGCCAGCTGACCGAGAAGGTCCGCCGCAAGCCGTTCTCCGTCGTCCTCTTCGACGAGGTCGAGAAGGCCCACCCGGACATCTTCAACTCGCTGCTGCAGATCCTGGAGGACGGTCGCCTGACCGACTCCCAGGGCCGGGTCGTGGACTTCAAGAACACGGTCATCATCATGACGACCAACCTCGGCACCCGGGACATCTCCAAGGGCTTCAACCTGGGCTTCGCGGCCTCGGGTGACACGAAGAGCAACTACGAGCGCATGAAGAACAAGGTGTCGGACGAGCTCAAGCAGCACTTCCGCCCCGAGTTCCTCAACCGCGTCGACGACGTGGTCGTCTTCCCGCAGCTGACCCAGGACGACATCCTCCGGATCGTCGACCTGATGATCGGCAAGGTGGACGAGCGTCTGAAGGACCGGGACATGGGCATCGAGCTCTCCCAGTCCGCCAAGGAGCTGCTGTCCAAGAAGGGCTACGACCCCGTGCTGGGTGCCCGGCCGCTGCGCCGGACGATCCAGCGCGAGATCGAGGACTCGCTGTCGGAGAAGATCCTCTTCGGCGAGCTGCGTCCCGGTCACATCGTGGTCGTGGACACCGAGGGCGAGGGCGACACCAAGACCTTCACCTTCCGCGGTGAGGAGAAGGCGGCCCTGCCCGACGTCCCGCCGATCGAGCAGGCGGCCGGTGGCACCGGTCCGAACCTGAGCAAGGACGCGTAGCCGCGCGCTCCGCTTGAACAAAAGGGGCTGCCCCGGGACCAAGTTCCGGGGCAGCCCCTTTTGCACGCGGTCCGTCAGGAGAGCTGCCCGTTGTAGTCCGGCAGCTTGTACGTCTTCTCGGCGTGGCCGCCCGACAGGTCGGTGGCGCTGTTGCCGATGTTCGCGATGATCGTGTAGCCCTTCTTCTCGATGTCGACGCGCTGGGCCGTCTTGTAGTCGCCGACGTTCTTGAAGAGGTCGAAGAAGCCGCGCACGTACAGCCCGGAGACCTCGTAACCGCGGTACTCGAGGTTGTAGTCGGTCACCGAGTAGATGATGCCCGGGCGGGCGGTCACGAAGAACAGGGAGACGCCGTGCTCCTGGGCGTACTCGGCGACCTCCCGGACCGGCTCGTTGGCCGGCTGCGGGTAGCTGAAGCCGAAGTCCGTCTCCAGGGTGGTGTTGTCGATGTCGAAGACGATCGCCTGCTTCTCACCCGGCTTGGTGTTCGCGATCCGCTGCTCCAGATAGGGCAGTGCCTGGTCCATCACCGCCTGGCAGTCGTTCTGCCAGGTGTTGTAGTCGACGTCCTCGGCGGTGGCCGTGGCAGTGGCGCTGGAGGTGCTCGTCGCGGTGGCCGGGGTCGCGGCGTCGGCGGGGGCCGCGAGGGCCACGAGGGCGGCCGCGGAGACGGTGCCGACCGCGATACGGCGTGCCCAGGGGCGGCGAAGCGTCATGTGTGGGGGTCCTCTCACGTCACGTGCGCTGTGTTGTTGTCGCGTGCATGTTCGTGGGTGGGGATGGCGTGAGGGGAAAGATAGGGTTACTGAGCGGTAAGTCGCTAGAGATGTGCGTCACTTAGTTCTGATGATCAATCATCACTGTGCGGCGGGGCAGGTGCCACGAGGTGGATGCCGGCGGGGAGTTCGTGGGCGTTGAGAAGGCGTGCGGTGAAGGTGTGGGATGCCGTTCGATGCGAGATCTGTGAGCTCGTCGAGATTCAGGAAAAGGCTCTCCAGCTTCGGCAGGGATGTGACGAACCGCCAGTTCTCCCGGCTGATGGGACTGTTCAGCATCAGCCGGAGTTCGTTCAGTGACGGGAATTCGGCCGGCACGGAGAGGTCACGTGCGTTCTCAGGCAGGAACCCAGGTCGGTGACGGAACCATGCCGTAGTTCCAGGTTCCGGAGCTCCTGCTCGTCGAGGCTGGTCCGGATCTGAGCAGGACTGAGATTGCCGGACACCGTGACGTCGGTGAGCCGGATCAGCTGGTCCAGCTGCCGGCTCTGCTCGACGAGGGTGCGGGGCACAGAGGTCGTGTGTGCAGCTGCTCGGCCAGCGCCTCGGGGGCCGAGCCGTACGGCCTCCACGTCGTCCAGGTCCAGATCGCCGAGCGCGCGCAGGGTCCGCTGCAAGGCCCCCGCGACCGCTGCTGGCTCCCCCTCGTCCTGGGGCGCCTCGCGCGCCGCCCGCTCCACCAGCTCACGGACGAGCTTGCCCAGCTCCCGCTCGCCGAGCCCCTCGTCGGTAGGGCGGCAGCGTAGTGCCCGTCACATTCCGGGGTCTTCCGATTGCATAGGGCGGTGACATGCCGCACAGGCGATTTGTCCGTTACTAGCGGGAATAGTGGAAACGGGGGTCATGGGCAAATCGGACGTTAGGCATGAAAACTGGCGAGACCTTTTGGTGTCAGTGCTGGTTCGTCCGTATTAGGCGATCTGTCAAGATGCGGGGATTTTTGGGGCGGAGTACTAGCCCTAGTCGTAGATAAGGGGTTTTGGGCTTCGGGGGGCCGGGGGTTACCAAGGGATGGCCATCCGGCGATTGCCTGAGCAGTCGGGTGGTTTTCTCTGTCGTCGTCCCCGTGAGGTTTCGAATGTCCCCGCGCTTCTCGTTCCGTTCGTCCCGTACGTCCACCTTCCGCACCCGTGCGGCTGTGCTGGCCGCCGGCCTGGGGGCCTCGGTCGTGCTGGGCGCCGGAGGCGCGGTTGCTGCCGAGATGAGCTCCGCCCCCGCTGCCTCCACCGCCGTCCAGGCGCAGAGTGCCGCCGCCAAGAAGGCCGCCGTCAAGAAGGCCGCCTCCTGGGTCAGCCCGGTGAAGAAGTACACGAAGTCCGCCAGCTACGCGCAGGCCGGCGGCATGTGGCAGTCCACCCACAGTGGGCAGGACTTCGCCGTCCCGAACGGCACCGACGTCATGGCCGCGCACGGCGGTACGGTCGTCAAGGCCGGCGGCAACGGCGCCGGTGACGGTCCCGCGTACGGCAACGCCGTCGTCATCAAGCACGGCAACGGGACCTTCTCCCAGTACGCCCACCTGTCGCGCATCGACGTGAAGATCGGCCAGGTCGTCAAGACCGGCCAGCACATAGCCAAGTCCGGCAACACCGGTAACTCCAGCGGTCCGCACCTGCACTTCGAGATCCGCAAGAGTGCCAACTACGGCACCGCGATCGACCCCGTGTCCTTCCTGCGGGCCAAGGGTCTGAAGATCTGAGTGACCGAGCCGTTCAGGCGCCCTTGTGCGCCTGGGTGATCAGGTCGGTGGCGACCTCGAGGATGGCCTTGCGCTTCTCCTCGGGGTCGCCTTCGAGGTCCTTCATGACGAACATCCCGGCGTGCATCGTGAACAGGGCGCTGATGCAGCGCACCTGGTCGACCAGGTCGGCGTCCGGGTCTATGACGATGTCGCGCATGCCGAGCATGCGGTTCTTGAACATCTCTCCGATGCTCAGATCGCGGACCGTCGCCTGGTTCTCCTGCATGAAGCGGAACAGCGGTGACGCGTCGGTCAGGACCTGGCTGTAGCGGCGTACGATCTCCTGCTTGGTCTCGAGGGTGTGCGGCTGCTGCCTGCCCCACTCGATCAGGTCCTCGATCGGTTTCGTCAGGTCCTCGAAGAGGCTGACGATGATCTCTTCCTTCGTCTTGAAGTGGTAGTACAAGGCCGCTTTCGTGACCTCCAGGCGCTCGGCGATCTCGCGCAGGGAGGTCTTCTCGTAGCCCTGCTCGGCGAAGAGTTCGAGGGCCACGTCCTGGATGCGCTGGCGGGTGTCCCCGCGGCGCCGCTGCTTGGTGCCGTCCATGGTGCCGCCCATCCTCGTACGCCTCGGCTTTCCAGAAAACTTACTTGACGCCCGGCTAGTTACGCACCTAGGTTCCCTCAGTGTAGATAACTAGTCGGGCGGCAAGTAAGTAGCCGGGGGAGTGGGAACCATGGCGGACACCACAGCAGTGGACACAGAGACGGAGCCACCGGGCAAGCAGCCCAAGAGCGTGCGCGTCGTGCTGCTCGCGCTGATGATCACGATGATGCTCGCCATGCTCGACAACATGATCGTGGGCACCGCGATGCCGACGATCGTGGGCGAGCTGGGCGGGCTGGAGCATCTGGCGTGGGTCGTGACGGCGTACACGCTGGCGACCGCGGCCTCCACTCCGCTGTGGGGCAAGCTCGGCGACATGTACGGCCGTAAGGGCATGTTCATGGCGTCGATCGTGCTGTTCCTCATCGGCTCCGCGCTGAGCGGCATGGCGCAGGACATGGGGCAGCTGATCGCTTTCCGGGCGGTGCAGGGCCTGGGTGCCGGTGGTCTGATGGTCGGCGTCATGGCGATCATCGGTGATCTGATTCCGCCGCGCGAGCGGGGCAAGTACCAGGGCATGATGGCCGGCGTGATGGCGCTCGCGATGATCGCCGGGCCGCTCGTCGGCGGCACCATCACCGATCACTGGGGCTGGCGCTGGGCCTTCTACATCAACCTGCCGCTCGGGGTCGTGGCGCTCGCCGCGATCAGTGTCGTGCTGCACCTGCCGAGGAAGCGGGCGCAGGCGCGGATCGACTATCTCGGGGCCGGGCTGCTGACCGTGGGGATCACCGCGATCGTGCTGGTGACCACGTGGGGCGGCACCGAGTACGCGTGGACGTCCGCGCGGATCATGGAGCTCACCGGGATCGGGGTCGCCGCGCTCGTCGGGTTCGTGTTCTGGCAGACCAAGGCGGCGGAGCCGGTGGTGCCGCTGCACATCTTCCGCAGCCGGAACTTCACTCTGATGTCCGTGATCGGATTCATCGTCGGGTTCGTGATGTTCGGGGCGACGCTGTTCCTGCCGCTGTACCAGCAGTCGGTGCAGGGGGCCTCCGCCACCAACTCCGGGCTTCTGCTGCTGCCGATGCTCGGGGCGATGCTGGTGACCTCGATGGTCGCCGGGCGTGTGACCACGAACACCGGGCGGTACAAGGTGTTCCCGGTCGTCGGCAGTGTGCTGATGGTCGTCGGGCTCTATCTGCTGTCGACGATGGACACCGGGACGAGCCGGTTCATGTCCGGGGTGTTCATGGCCGTCGTCGGGTTCGGCATGGGCTGTCTGATGCAGATCACCATGCTGGTCGCGCAGAACAGCGTCGAGATGAAGGACATGGGTGTCGCGTCCTCGTCCACCACGCTGTTCCGTACGCTCGGGTCCTCGTTCGGCGTCGCGATCATGGGGGCGCTGTTCAACAGCCGCGTGCAGGACGTCATGTCCGAGCAGGGCGGGGCGCTGGGCGCGCGGGTGACCGAGCAGTCGGCTCAGCTGGATGCCGAGAGTCTGGCGAAGCTGCCGGAGGCTGTGCGGGAGGCGTACCAGCATGCGGTGTCCGCCGGGACGCATTCCGCGTTTCTGCTGGGAGCCGTGGTGGCTGTGGTGGCTCTTGTGGCGGCGGTGTTCGTCAAGGAGGTGCCGCTGCGGGGGGCGGGGCCGGAATCCGACGCCGACGGGGGCGCTGCCGCCGGGGGTGGCCCGGGGGCCAAGGCTGTGGTGGTGGAGGCCGTCTGAGCAGGCGGTTTGTGTGGGGCCCTCGGTGACGTTTCGTCCCGGGGGCCTTCGCGTTTTCGTGGAGCGAGCGCGTCGGCGGCCGAGGGCGGTGTCAGTGGGCCGTGTCACCATCGGGCCATGGGCAAGGTGCGGCAGTTGCGCTTGGCGAAGGACGCCATGGACCGGGAGTGGGCCGACCCGAGGCTCGACCTGGACGCCGTTGCCGCGCACGCCGGGTACTCGCGGTATCACTTCGTGCGGGCGTTCAAGGCGGCGTACGGGCAGACGCCGGGGCAGTACCTGACGCACCGGCGGATCGAGCGGGCCGAGGAGTATCTGCGGGGGGCCAACCTGACCGTGACGGAGATCTGCCATCTGGTCGGGTTCAGCAGCCTGGGCACGTTCTCGGCCCGGTTCAAGGCGCGGACCGGGCTGACGCCGACCGAGTACCGGGAGAAGCATGTCGGCCGGGGAGCGGCGTTGATACCGGGGTGCTACGCGATGTTGTGGGCCGGGGGATTCCGGCGCCGTGAAGGGGAGCGGCAGGGGGAGGGGCAGGGGGAGGGGCAGGAGAGCAAGTTTGGAGAAGCTCCCTGATGGCGCCTCTGCCTAACGTGACGGAGAGAACAACCAGCCACAGCACGGGAGGGCACCGTCATGATCAAGGGCCTCGGCATCACCACCGTATGGACGTTTGACCAGCAGCGCACCAAGGCCTTCTTCACCGAGAAGATCGGCTTCGAAGTGCGCAACGACCTTTCCATGGGCGACATGCGATGGATCACCGTGGGCGCCAAGGACCAGCCGGACGTCGAGCTCGCGCTGATGAGCCTCGACGGGCCGGGCCTCGACCCCGAGTCCTCCGAGGCGCTGAAGACGCTCGTCGGGAAGGGCGTCATCGGGGCCGGGGCGTTCCGGACCGACGACTGCCGGGGGGACTACGAGACCTTCAGGGCACGCGGCGTGGAGTTCATCCAGGAGCCGCAGGAGCGGCCGTACGGCATCGAGGCGATCTTCCGTGACGACAACGGCAACTGGTACTCGCTGACCGAGCGCAGTGAGGAGCTCGACTTCTCGAAGTCGTTCGGGTGAGCAGCCGCCGAGCTGCCCGGAAGCCGGCCCGACCGTCGGCGCCGGCGTCAGCACAGGCCTACGGCAGCATCGGATGGCTTCCCGTGTTCGTCGGCGCGTGCTCCGGGAGCCAGAGGACGGCCACCGCGCCCTCCGCCGAGACATGCTCAGGGGCGCCCGCCGGCCGTACGTTGCGGAAGGTCAGGCGGGCACCGAGGACCCGGGCCTGACCTGCCGCGATCGTCAGGCCGAGGCCATGGCCGTGGCCGGCGCGGTCGCTGCTGCCCGTGCGGAAGCGGCTCGGCCCGTCGGCGAGCAGGTCCTCGGGGAACCCGGGGCCGTGGTCGCGGACCCGGATGACGCGCCCCTCGACCGTGACCTCGATGGGCGGCCGGCCGTGCTTCGCCGCGTTCGCCAACAGGTTGAACAGCACGCGCTCCAGGCGCCGCGGGTCCGTCGTGACCTCCGACTCGTGGACGACCCGCACCTCGATATCGGGATCCTTGGCCGCGACCCGCCGGCTGACGAACTCGCCGAGCATGAGGTCCTGCAGCTCGGCCCGCTCCGAGGCGCTGTCCAGCCGGGCCACCTCCAGGACGTCCTCCACGAGCGTGCGCATGGCCTTCGCCCGGTCCAGGACCAGTTCGGTGAGCCGGCTGGGCGGCAGCAGCTCGGCCGCGGTCAGCAGACCGGTCACCGGCGTGCGCAGCTCGTGCGCGATGTCCGCCGTGACCCGGCGCTCCGCCTCCAGCCGCTGCTGCAGCGCGTCCGCCATCGCGTCGACCGCGCTGGCCAGATCGTCGGTCTCGTCCCGTACGACACCCCCGATGGCGTCCCGCACCCGCACGTCCGGCTCCCCGCTCGCGACCCGGTTCGCCGCGGCCGCCGCATTGCGCAGCCGGCGCGACAACTGCCCGCCGACGAGGACGCCGAGCGCGCTGCCGCCGAAGACGACCGCGATGGAGCCGATGATCAGTGCGTCGTCGAGGTCGTCGAGGATGTCCTCGCTGCGGTCGGTGAACCCGGTGTGCAGCGACAGGACATGGCCGTTGCTGAGCGGTACGGCCGCCCAGATGTCGGGCGTGCCGCCCGGCGTGTCGGCCACATAGGTCGCCCGCCGGCCCTCCTCGACCTTCTCCCGGAGTGCCGCGGGCAGCTCCGGGTCGTCGATCGTCGCGTTGGGGAAGTTCAACCGCTTGGACTGCTCGTAGCTGCGCTGGGCGATCTGGATCCGCTCGTCGGCGAGGTCGCGCGCGTTGTCCAGCATCGAGACCCGGGCCGCGTTGTGCACGACCAGGCTCAGCACGACCGCCACGAGTGCGCCGACCAGCGCGATCGCCGCGCTCAGCTTCCACCGCAGACCCGTACGGATGGCCATACGGCTGCCCAGGCGACCGCGCCCGCGCGCGCCGCTGCGGCCGCGCGTACGACCACCGCTCCTACGGCCACCGCCCATGCGGCCTCTTACGCGCGTTCCCGCACCGATGCCTGCCCCGCCGCCACCGACGGTCGCGGCGTCGGCCGCGTCCGTGAGGCCCGCCGCGCGCACCACGCCGGACGGAGCCGGGCGTCTGAACATCCCCCGCATGCCCGCCCCGCTCAGGCCTTCAACTTGTAGCCGAAGCCACGGACCGTCTCGATACGGTCCTGGCCGATCTTCTGCCGCAGCCGCTGCACATGGACGTCGACGACACGGGTGTCCCCGCCCCAGCCGTAGTCCCACACGCGCTCCAGCAGCTTGTCCCGCGACAGCACCGTGCCCGGCGCCGACGAGAACTCCAGCAGCAGCCGCATCTCGGTCGGTGTGAGGGCGACCGGCTGCCCGTCCCTGCGCACCTCCATGCCCTCGGTGTCGACCTCCAGGTCCCCGAAGGCCAGCAGCCCGCCGGTGGCGGCCGATTCGGCCTCCTCCACGCGGTCGGTGCCGCTCGCGTGCCCGAAGCGGCGCAGCACCGCGCGGATCCGCGCGACCAGTACGGCACCGTCGAACGGTTTGGTCACGTAGTCGTCGGCGCCGGCCTCCAGGCCCAGCACCACGTCGATCGAGTCCGCGCGGGCCGAGAGCATGATCACCGGCACCGTCGACTCGTCGCGGATCCGGCGGCACAGACTGACGCCGTCCAGGCCCGGGACCATGACGTCCAGCAACGCGATGTCCGGCCGGTCCGTCCGGAACGCCTGCAGGCCCGACAGCCCGTCGGGCATGGCGGTGACCGCGAAGCCGTCCCGCTCCAGGGCGAGTTGGGTGGCCTCGCGGATGACGTCGTCGTCCTCGACGAACAGGACGTGGGTCTGGTCTGCCATCCCGGTGCTCTCAGTCCTCGTGTTCCGTGTGCCGTATGCCTTCAGGGGTGCTCGTCAGCGGTGCTCTTCAGTGGTATTCGTCTTCCGGGTGCGTCGGACGCGTCCACTTGAGGGACGCGTGAGGCGCGCGATGCGTTCACTGCCGTCGCCACGGGACCTCAGCCGTCGGGCGCCGCCGACTCCTCGTCACTGCCGAGGGTGCCGTAGTCCGTGCGCGTCCTGAACTTCAGGACGAAGCGGCCGGAAGTCCACTCGTATGAGATCACGTTCTCGCTGGACGGGTTCGACAGCGCGTCGTCCTTCGCGTACACCTGCTTCGTCACCACCAGGTAGCCGCGGTCGATCTCCGCGTAGACGGGCGGCTCCTCGGCCTTGAACACATTGCGGTACTCGCCACCCGACTCCCGGTAGACGTACGAGCCGACGCCGACCGCATCGCCGCAGGACAGGACGTTGACCACGATGTCCTCCGCGGGTCCGCCGGTCAGATCGCCGTACGACACGTCGACGGGATAGTCGTCGGAGACGCACGGCTTCAGCTCGCGCTTGACCTCCGACGAGACCGCGGGGTCCGCCTTGACCAGGCGGACGGCCTCCGTCCGGTCCGGCACCGCCGAGGCAGAGGCCGACGCCGAGGGCGAGGGTGCGAGCGTCGACGACACGGCCGCGTCGCCCACCGAGTCGGCGTGGGCCGGCCCCTCGTCGCGGGCGCCGGTGCCGCCGGTGGCGCACCCGGAGGCGAAAAGGGCGAGGGCGACGACCACGGCCACCGCCGTGAACGCCGCCTGGAAGGTCCCCCGGACGGGGACGGGCCCGGGCCGGGGTGAGCCGAGGTCCTCGCTGTCCCCGTCGGTGCCCCTGTCACCCGTTTCCGTGCGTCCGGTGCCGCCCGTCGTCGTGCCTAGGCCGCGCAACGCTCCCGCTCCTCACGCTCCAGCGCGCGTGCGTCCAGATCGCGGCTCTCCAGCTCCTCGCGGAGCCGGGCGAGCGCCCGGTGCAGCGTGCTCTTGACCGTTCCGGCCGACATGCCGAGGGCGGCGGCCGTCTCCTCCGTGGACATCTGCTCCCAGTGTCGCAGCACGACGACGCTGCGTTGCTTCGGAGCGAGAACCTTCATGATGTCCATCAGCAGGGCGCGGTCCGCGTGCTGCTCGGTGGAGTCGTCGACCGAGGCGTCAGGCAGCTGCTCGGTCGGCACCTCCTCCAGCTTCCGGGCCCGCCACCACTCGGTCCGCGTGTTGATCATGACGCGGCGCAGGTAGGCGTCCGCGAGTCGCTTGTCCGCGATGCCGTCCCAGCGGTGGTACGTCCGCACCAGCGCCGTCTGCAGCAGATCCTGGGCGTCCACCGGGTCCGGGACCAGTCGGCGGGCACTGCGCAGCAGCGCGTCCTGCCGGGTGCGGACGTACTCCTCGAACTCGAGCACCTCTCCCTGCGCCATGTTGACCGCCTCCGATTCCCCGTACCCGTCGGCTCGTTGGCCGCCGGTCGTCACTGCCTGTGGTTCGTAGTCGTCCCCGTCTGTCGGGTACGGAAATGAAGCTACGGAGGCGTTGTCACGGGGCTGTCCGAAGCAGCCTGCGGCTAGCGCTCGGCTGTCCGTCGGTTGTGTAACGGAAGCAGGAAAGGGATAAAACGGCAGGGGAGTTGAGGGTAGGTATGGGAGGGTTTGTCCATATTGCGGCCGTGTGGCGGCCGTGCGGCGGCTGTGTCTTCCGTGTTGCAGACGCTCTACGGCTGTGAGGTGGCTGTGCGTCCGGGACGCGGCCGCCCGTCCGTGATGTGTCGGCGCGTCAGCTCAGCGGCAGCCGGTACATCCCGCCCTGCAGCGGCTCCACCAGACCGTCCGAGACGAGGCCGTCCAGGGCGCGGGCACGCTGCACCGGCTCGTGCCACACACGGTCGAGTGCGGCCTGCGGGACGGGCGCATGGGCGTCGCGGAGTACGGCGAGCAGCTTGCCGCGCACCTGACGGTCCGTTCCGGCGTACGTCTGACCGCGGCGCGGCGGGCCCTCGTGCTCCGGCTTGCCCGCGAGCTGCCAGGCGCACTGCGCGGTGATCGGGCAGCGGTGGCACGCCTCGTTCTTCGCGGTGCACACCAGCGCACCGAGCTCCATGGAGGCGGCGGCCCAGCGCGCGGCGGTGCCCTCGTCGTCGGGGAGCAGCGCGCGGGCGAGCTTGCGCTCGGCGGCGGTGGTGGCGTTCGGCGGGTACTGCACGCCGGTCACGGCACGGGCGAAGACCCGGCGGACGTTGGTGTCCAGGACGGGATGCCGCTGACCGTAGGCGAAGGAGGCGACCGCCGCGGCCGTGTACTCGCCGATGCCGGGCAGCGCGAGGAGCTGGGCGTGGTCGGTCGGTACGTCCCCGCCGTGCCGTTCCGCTATGGCGACGGCGGCGCCGTGCAGCCGCAGCGCGCGGCGCGGGTAGCCGAGCCTGCCCCAGGCGCGGACAGCCTCACCGGGGGCGTCCTTGGCGAGGTCGGCGGGGCGGGGCCAGCGGGTGAGCCACTGCTCGTAGACGGGCACGACGCGGTTCACGGGCGTCTGCTGCAGCATGAACTCACTGACCATCACGCCCCAGGGGCCCGCTTCGGGGCGCCGCCAGGGGAGGTCGCGGGCGTTCTCGTCGAACCAGTCGATGACGGTGGCTTGCAGCAGCGTGGCGCGGGGGGCGTGGCGGCCGGCGTCGGTGGAGTGGCTGTGCGGAGGCTTCGTTGGCGCAGTCATGGCCTTTCCGATCCTGCCACGTCGTGGGCGATCGGGTGGGTAGGTGGTGGTGGCGGTGCGTTTTGCGGCTGCGGGTGGATGGGTGGATGGGTGGATAGACGGGTGGGTGGCGGGTCGGGCCGGGATGCCGGGGCCGGCCCCGGAGAGTGCGCAGCACCTGACGATCGACAGCAGTGGCCCCCCGCCCCCCGCTTGTAGCGTCAGGCGGATGCAACGTCCTCGCACCTGGCGGGCCTGTCTCCTGTGGGCCGCCCTCGTGCTGCCCGCGCTCACGGCCGATCGGCTCGGGATGAACGAGCCGCGTGCCGTGTGGCAGCAACTGGCCGGGGTGGCCGTACTCGCCGCCGCGGTGGCCGTGGCCCGGTGGCGCCCCCTGGTGGCCTTCGCGCTGACGGCCGTACTGAGTCTGGTCGCCGCCCCGGCCCTGTTCACCGTCTCCTACGGCCCCGCGCTCGGCGTCTTCGCGCTGCTGCTCGGTCTGCGCGCGGAAAGGGTGCGGCCGGCCCTGGTCGCCTTCGGGGGCGTCTGCTGTCTCGGTACGGCGCGGATCGCGCTGTTCGGGGTCGATCCGGCGCCGGAGTGGGTGGTGCTGACGGGCACGTTGCTGTTCGGGTGTGTCTTCCCCTGGCTCGGTGGCCGGTACTGGCGGCAGAACCGTCAGCTGACCGCGGCCGGCTGGAACCGGGCCGCGCGTCTGGAGGGCGAGCAGCGCATCGCCGAGGAGCGGGCCCGGCTGCGCGAGCGCGCCCGGATCGCCCAGGACATGCACGACTCGCTGGGCCACGAGCTGAGCCTCATCGCCCTGCGCGCGGGCGCCCTCCAGGTCGCTCCCGACCTCCCGGACCACCACCGCACCGCTGCTGCCGACCTGCGCGCGGCGGCTGCGGACGCCACCGACCGGCTGCACCGCATCATCGGCGTCCTGCGGGAGGAGAACGAGCCGGTGTCCCTGAGCCCGCCGGGGGAGACCGTCGAGCAACTCGTCACCCGCGCCGCCGAGTCGGGGCTGCCGGTCCGGTGGGGGAAGCCCGAAGGCGGTACGGCAGTGGCGCTGGAGCCAGGCGGCGTCGCCGAGCGGGTCCTGTACCGGGTGGTCCGCGAGGCGCTGACGAACGCCGCCCGGCACGCGCCGGGTGCCGAGGTCACTGTGGTGGCGGCCAGGGAGGGGGGCGGTACGACGGTCACGGTGACCAGTGAGCGGGCCTCGGCGACGCCGCCCGACTCCGGCGCCCCTTCTCTCCCCTCCGGTTCCCTCCCCTCGGCTTCTCTCCCCTCCGGCGGAACCGGCCTGCAGGCCCTGCGCGCCGCCGTCACCGCGGTCGGCGGTGACTTCGAGGCGGGTCCCCGTGGCGACGGCTTCCGCGTGTGGGCGTACGTCCCCGAGCAGGGCGTCGCCCCGGCCGTACGGCCGACGCCGGCCCCGTACGCCCCCTACACCCAAGCCCGCCGCCGAGTCGTCCTCGCCCTCGTGGCCGCCGTAGCTGCCGGTGTCGTCCTCGTCGGCGGGGGGTTCGCCTGGTACGCGTACACGGAGACCCACTCGGTGCTGCCGCCCGCGGCCTACGCCGAGCTGCGGCTCGGGACCTCGGGCGACGAACTCGCCCACGTCCTGCCGGACCGCAGCGTGCGGGACGCGCCGGTGGACCGTGCGCCCGAGCCGCCCCCGGCGGGCAGCGACTGCCGCTACTACCGCGCGAGCGGCGAACTCCTCGTCTCCGTCGACCACTTCATGCTCTGCTTCGACGACGAGGGGCGGCTCGTCGCCAAGGACGTGATCCCGAGGGTGGGTCTGTCGCAACGCCCTCCCACAGATGAGGAGTTCGTACGGTGATCCGGGTACTGCTGGCCGACGACGAGGCGATGGTGCGGGCCGGCGTGCGCGCCATCCTGACGAGCGGCGGGGAGACCGAGGTCGTCGCGGAGGCCGGCGACGGGCGCGAGGCGGTCGAGCTGGCCCGGGCGCACCGGCCGGACGTGGCCCTGCTGGACATCCGCATGCCGCGCCTGGACGGGCTCGCGGCGGCCGAGGAGATCGTCCGCAGTGTCCCCGGCACGGCCGTCGCGATGCTCACCACCTTCTCCGAACAGGCTTACGTGGCCCGCGCCCTCGGCGGCGGCGCCACCGGATTCCTGCTGAAGTCCGGGGACCCGTACGAACTGATCGCGGGCGTCCGGGCGGTGGCCGGCGGCGCGGCCTTTTTGTCACCGAAGGTGGCCCGCCATGTCATCGACGGGCTCGGCGGCAGCGACGGGCGACTCGGCCGCGAGGCCGCCGCACGCGCACGCGTGGCCACGCTCAGCCCGCGCGAGCGCGAGGTGCTCGGACTCGTCGGCGCGGGCCTGTCCAACCCGGAGATCGCCGCCCGGCTGCATCTCGTCGAGGGCACGGTGAAGGCGTATGTGAGCGCGGTGCTGGACCGGTTGGGGGTGCGCAACCGGGTGCAGGCGGCGATCGTGGCGTACGAGGCGGGTCTGGTGGAGTCGTGAGGCTCAGCGCATGCCGTACGCCGCGACCCGCTCGGGTCCCGGGCCCGTGAACCACCGGACGGCGGGCGCCGACGAGGCCCGCATCGCCTCCGCCAGTCGGATCGCCGGGCCGGTGCCGAGTCGTACGGCCGCCACGGCGACGACCGTGCCGAGGACGAGGCCCGCCGCGACGTCGTGCGGATAGTGCACCCCGACGAAGACGCGGGAGAAGGCCATGAGCAGGGCCAAGGGGGCCGTCAGCCACAGGAGTGCCTGCCTGGTCAGGGCCACGGTGACGGCCGCGGCGCCCGCGATGGTGGCGTGGTTGCTGGGGAAGGACCAGTCGCCGGGCGGCGGACAGGCGGCGAGAGAGGCGGTCGCGTCCGGTATCGCCCGGCACGGACGTTCCTGCGTGACAACCGACTTGAGGAGTTCACTGCAGACGTACGCCACAGCCGTGGCCAGAGGTGCAAGGGCCGCGATCGCGAAGGCCCGGGTGGTGTCGCGTCTTGCTCGCCACCACGCGGCGACGAACAGGGCGGCGAACAGCAGCAGTCCGGCCTCCGTCCCTGTCTCGGCGGTGTGTTGTACCCACGTTGGGGTGTCATGGGCGAAGCCGGTGATGTCGCGGTAGAGCTCCGCGTCCTCGAAGTCCATGGTCACGGACCGTAGGCGGCGGGCCGATACCGTCACATCCTGCGATCGTCAGGTGTCGCGCCTGACGGAAGACAGGGGTGGGGCGGCCTCGCCGGGCGGTTTCCGGAATGATGATCCGGAAAAGTTGCGGCCTTCGGCGGCGGGTGGAGCAAGCTAGCGCGCCGATCTCTCGTACAGTTTGCGCCGTGGGATCTCTGCGCAATCCGGTCGGGCCGCTTCCCTCCTCCATCTACTGGCGTCGGAGGGCCGTAATGCTGTCTGTGGTCGCCCTGTTGGCCCTGCTGGCCGCCTGGGTGCTCACCTCGGGCGGCGGTGGCGGCAAGAACGACGAGGGCGGCTCCGACGGCAAGAATCCCGCGCCCTCGACGATCACACCGGGCCCGTCGAGTTCGGGGCCGGCGATCAGTGAGGCGCCGGGCGGGCGCGACGAGTCGCCCGGCGGTGGGGACTCCGACGGGTCGGGGTCCGGTGACGGCTCCGGATCGGACGACGACAGCGGGTCCGGGGACGGCTCCGGCGGCTCGGGCAGCGGATCCGCGGGTGGCGGCTCCGGCAGCGGCGTCGGCGCGGACGACGCGGTCGCCGCGGGGTCCACGCTGCCCGACTGTGTCACGGGCGCGGTGAAGGTGACGGTGCGGAGCCTGCGCAACGCGTACGAGCCCGGTCAGACGCCCGCCGTGCTGCTGACCGCGACGAACTCCTCCAGCTACGACTGCAAGGTCGACCTCGGCCCGAAGAACGCCGTGGTGACGCTCACCCAGGCGGGATCCGAGGACGACTTCTGGTCCTCGGCCGACTGCCCCAAGGTCTCCGGCAGCCTGAAGTTCCGGGTGCCCACCGGTGAGAGCATCACGTACACCGTGAAGTGGGACCGCAAGGCGAGCGCTCCGCAGTGCGCGACGCCGCCCGCGGGGGCCGCCCCGGCGGGGACGTATCTGGTGGAGGCGAAGACGCCCGGGTTCGGGACGGCGCAGACGTCGTTCGTGCTGGAGAACGACTAGCGGCCGTCAGCGGCAGAAGTCGGCTGAGTGAAGTCTGCTGAGCGAAGTCGGCTGAGCGGCCCGGCTAGACGTACCGCTCCAGGATCGAGCTCTCCGCCAACCGCGACAGGCCCTCACGGACGCTGCGCGCCCGGGCCTCGCCGACGCCGTCCACCGTCTGCAGGTCGTCCACGCTCGCGGCGAGCAGCTTCTGCAGGCCGCCGAAGTGCTCCACCAGGCGGTCGATGATCGCGCCCGGCAGCCTCGGCACCTTGGCCAGGAGGCGGAAGCCGCGCGGGGAGACCGCGGAGTCCAGCGCCTCCGGGGAGCCGGTGTAGCCCAACGCTCTTGCCACCGTGGAAAGTTCGAGAAGCTCGGCGTGGGTGAGCGCGTCCAGCTCGTACAGCGCCTCGTCGACCGTGCGGGAGCGCTTCGCCGTCGGCTCGGGGACGTAGTCGCGCACCACGAGCTCGCGCTCGGGCTCCACGCCCGCGATCAATTCGTCCAGCTGAAGGGCCAGGAGACGTCCGTCGGTGCCGAGCTCCACCACGTATTCGGCGATCTCGGTCGCGATGCGCCGGACCATCTCCAGGCGCTGGGCGACCGCGGAGACGTCGCGGACCGTCACGAGGTCCTCGATCTCCAGCGCTGACAACGTTCCCGCGACCTCGTCGAGGCGGAGCTTGTAGCGCTCCAGGGTCGCCAGGGCCTGGTTGGCGCGGGAGAGGATCGCCGCCGAGTCCTCCAGGACGCGGCGGTGGCCGTCGACGTAGAGCGCGATCAGCCGCATGGACTGGGAGACCGAGACGACCGGGAAGCCGACCTGCTTGCTGACCCGGTCCGCCGTGCGGTGCCGGGTGCCCGTCTCCTCGGTGGGGATCGTCGGGTCCGGGACCAGCTGGACGCCCGCGCGCAGGATCTTCGACAGATCCGACGACAGCACGATCCCGCCGTCGAGCTTGCACAGCTCACGCAGTCGCGTCGCCGTGAACTCGACATCCAGGACGAATCCGCCCGTGCACATCACCTCGACGGTCTTGTCGGAGCCGAGCACGATGAGTCCGCCGGTGTTGCCGCGGAGGATCCGCTCAAGCCCGTCGCGCAGGGCCGTGCCGGGTGCCACGGCGCTCAGTGAGGCGCGCATCAGGCCATCGGCACCGGAGCTCCCACCGGACTTTCCGGGAGCTGCTGCCCGGTCGTTGGCTGCCACTGCACTCCTCCGGTCGCAGGTTCTGGGGCGCCCCCGTTTCGCACATTCTGTTCGCACGGACGGGCGAGACCTGGGCAAAGTCTACCGGCGGTCCTCGTCGTCCCGTGGGGCCTCTCTGCGACGCGAGCGCGGAAGGACCCGCAGCGCGTCCCCTATGTCGGCCACTTCCAGCACCTTCATGCCCGCAGGGATCTTGCCCGGGTCGCCCGGTACGAGGGCGTGCGTGAAGCCCAGGCGGTGCGCTTCGGCGAGTCTGCGCTGCACGCCCGTGACCCGTCTGACCTCGCCCGCAAGGCCCACCTCGCCGATCGCGACGAGGTTCTTGGGGAGAGGTGTGTCACTCGCGGCGGAGGCCAGGGCGAGGGCCACCGCGAGGTCGGCGGCGGGCTCCGAGAGCTTTACTCCGCCCACTGTCGCGGAGTAGATGTCCCGCTTGCCGAGGGCGCTGATCCGGCCGCGCTGTTCGAGGACGGCCAGCATCATCGAGACGCGGGACGTCTCCAGGCCGGACGTCGTACGGCGGGGCGAGGGGATCTGTGAGTCGACGGTGAGCGCCTGGACTTCGGCCACCAGCGGGCGGCGGCCCTCCAGGGTGACCGTCAGACAGGTACCGGGGACCGGTTCGGCACGACGGGTCAGGAAAAGTCCGCTTGGGTCGGCAAGGCCCGTGATGCCCTCATCGTGCAGTTCGAAGCAGCCGACCTCGTCCGTCGTGCCGTAGCGGTTCTTGACGCCTCGTACGAGACGCAGGCGCGCGTGCCGGTCGCCCTCGAAGCTGAGCACCACGTCCACGAGATGTTCGAGGAGGCGGGGTCCGGCGATGGCCCCGTCCTTGGTGACGTGCCCCACAAGGAGGGTGGACATCCCGCGCTCCTTGGACGCCCGGATCAGGGCGCCGGCCACCTCGCGGACCTGGGCCATGCCGCCCGGTGCGCCGTCGATCTCCGGCGAGGCCACGGTCTGCACCGAGTCCATGATGAGCAGCGACGGCTTCACCGCGTCCAAGTGGCCCAGCACGGCGGCCAGATCGGTCTCGGCCGCGAGATACAGGTGGTCGTCGATGGCGCCGATGCGGTCGGCCCGCAGCCGCACCTGGCTCGCCGACTCCTCGCCGGTGACATAGAGCGTGCGGTGCTCGTCGCTCGCCGACTTGGCCGCCACGTCCAGCAGCAGCGTGGACTTGCCGACGCCGGGCTCGCCCGCGACGAGGACGACGGCGCCGGGCACCAGCCCGCCGCCGAGCACCCGGTCCAGCTCGGGCACGCCGGTGGGCCGCGCGGTGGCCTGCCGTCCGTCGACCTGCCCGATCGGCAGCGCGGACGTCGTGACCCGCCCCGGCGTCGTCGTACGGACCGCGGCCGCGCCGTACTCCTCGACCGTCCCCCAGGCCTGGCACTCGGGGCAGCGGCCGAGCCACTTGGCCGTCTGCCAGCCGCACTCCGTGCAGCGGTAGGACGGGCGGTCCTTCGTGGACTTGGTACGGGCAGCCATGCGATGAACCGTAACCGAGCCCACTGACAACGCCGTACGCCTGTGCACAGCCGCTTCGGGTCGGTGCAATGCCTGCTCGGGGCCTTCTCGTCATGCACAAACCACGGAATCCGGCGCTCCTGTCCCCTATTGAGGGATCGTTTCACCCGTACGGAGTAAAACTGCTCAAGCGGGGAGAAGGCGCCACCCGGGGCCGCCTACGGTCCACCAATGATGAGCAGCAGTCCGGAGACCTCGACCCGCACGGCCGGCGCGCACCGGGCGCAGCGGGAGGCGCGCGATCGCGCGGCGGCGCGCACTGTGGCGCAGCGGACGCCCGCGCGCTACGAGCCGTATCTGGACGGGCTGTTCACCTACTGCCTGTCCGTGCTGTGCGACCACGACACCGCGACCGCCGCCCTCGGCGACGTCCTCGCCCTCGCCGAACGGCGCGGACAGCGCGTGCCGGAGGCCGCCGCGGACCGACGGCCCTGGCTGTACGCGCTGGCCCGCTGGGCGTGTCTGCGCAAGCTGGCCGAGGCCAAGCAGAAACGTCAGGGCAGCCACGCGGCGGGCCGGACCGGCGCCCATCGGCAGACCGGGACACAGGCCGCGCGGCCGGCCGTCGCCGAGGAGGTCCAGGAGCAGCGGCGCCGCGAACTGGCCCTGCTGGCCTGGCCGGAGGCCGCAGGCACCACACCGGAGCAGCGCGAGGCCCTCGAACTCGCCGTACGCCACCACCTCGCCACCCATGAGGTCGCCGCCGTCCTCGGCATGGACCTGGCCGGCGCCCGCGAGCTGCTCGCCTCCGCCGCCTGCGAGGTCGAGCGCACGCGCGCGACCCTCGCCGTCGTCGAGACCGGCGCCTGTCCGGGCGTCGCCCGGCTCACCGGCGACAACCAGCTCGTCCTCGGCACCGCCCTGCGCCGCGAGCTCGTCCGGCACGTCGACGACTGCCCGCGCTGCCGCCGTACCGCCGAGCGCGCCGTCCCGGGCCGGTGGCCCGGCGCGGCCGTCACCCCCGCCGAACTGCCCGTCCTGCAAGCGCCCCGCGCGGCCTTGCACATGGCCCTCGCGCACGCCCCACGCGCGCGGGGCGTGGCCGTGCCGCGCTTCGACCGGCGCGGGTTTCCGATGGACCCGAAGGACCGCGCCGCCCGCCGGGACCGGCTGCGCGCGCGTGCCGTCACGACGACCGTCGTCGCCACCGTCGTCGCCGCCCCCGTCATCGCCTTGTGGGCCGCCTACCGGGGCACCCCGACCGGTGAGGGCGTCGACGGCAGCTCGGCCAGCGCGAGCGAGGCGCAGGGCCCCGGCAGCCTCGACGGGGAGGCCGCGGGCGACGGCTACGAGAACGCGGGCAACGCGAGCACCAGACGCGGTGAAAGTTTCGGCGACCGCGGCAAACCGGACGTCTCCGTGGAGGTCGTCAGCGTCAGCGGCGCGCGCGGGGCGGGCGTCGGCGGCCTGGAGGTGTCGGCCGGCAACAGCGGCGACACCACGCTCGTCACCCTCAGAGCGACGGGGCGTATGCCGGTGCGCTGGTCCGCGAGCACCGGTGCGCACTGGCTCTATCTGAGTCAGTCGGCGGGAACGCTGGCGCCCGGTGAGTCGTTGACGATCAAGGTGTACGTCGACCATCTGCGGGAGCCGTCCGGGTACTGGAGCGCGCGGCTGGCGATCTCACCAGCCGGCGCCCTCGTCTCCATCGAGGGCTACGGCACCGCCCCGAGCCCCTCCGGCCCGGGACAGGGCCCCGGCCCGAATCCCAGCAACCCCCAGCCCACCGATCCGACCGACCCCGGGACCCCCAGCGAGCCGCCGCCCTCGTCCTCGGGGCCCGATCCGACGCCGACGACCCCGGCTCCGACCGACCCGACGCCCAGCGACCTGCCGACCTCGCCCTCCGACCCGCCGCCCACACCGGGCGAGCCGTCCGAGTCCGGCCCGTCCGAGCCGGAGGGCTCGACGCCGCCGCCCAGCGGGAGCGGCGACCCGAGCCCCTCGGGGTCGTAGGCCGCCGGCCCCTGCCCGGCTGTCAGCCGACGGGATCCGCCGGATGCGGCGCCAGCAACGGCAGCTGCGACGCCAGCCGCTCCTCACACAGCTCGACGAGGCGGTCGTAGCCCGCCTTGCCCATCAGTTCGATCAGCTCCGGCCGGTACGACACGTACACCGGGTCGCCCGCGCCGTGCGCCGAGGTCGCCGACGTGCACCACCAGTGCAGGTCGTGGCCGCCCGGGCCCCAGCCTCGACGGTCGTACTCACCGATCGACACCTGGAGCACCCGGGTGTCGTCGGGCCGGTCGATCCAGTCGTACGTCCGCCGGACCGGCAGCTGCCAGCAGACGTCCGGCTTGGTCTCCAGCGGCTCGCGGCCCTCCTTCAGGGCGAGGATGTGCAGCGAGCAGCCCGCTCCGCCCGCGAAGCCGGGGCGGTTCTGGAAGATGCACGAGCCGTTGAAGGGGCGGGTCTGGCGGTCGCCGTCCTCGTCCTCGGAGATCCAGCCGTGCTCCACGCCCTCGTCATGGTGCTGCCAGATCTCCGGCGTGAGCCTCGCCACATGATCGGCGACCCGCTTCTCGTCGTCCTCGTCGGAGAAGTGCGCGCCCAGCGTGCAGCAGCCGTCGTCCGCGCGGCCTGCCTGGATGCCCTGGCAGCCGCTGCCGAAGATGCAGTTCCAGCGGGAGGTCAGCCATGTCAGATCGCACCGGAAGACCTGCTCGTCGTCCGCCGGATCCGGGAACTCCACCCATGCGCGTGCGAAGTCCAGGCCCTTCTCGTCCGGTTCCTGGTCCTGGGAGGGCTTCGTGGGCTTCTTCGACTTCATGGCTGCCTTCGCCTGCGAAGAACCCTTGGCTGATTTGGCCGTCTTGTCGTTCTTCGCCTTTTTCGTCTTTGGCACGCGTCCAGAGTACGACGTCCGCACCTGCGGCTTCGAGGACGGAGGATCGACCAGGGGGCAGTAGCGTTCCGTACATGAGACTCGGTGTCCTCGACGTTGGATCCAACACGGTGCATCTCCTGGTGGTGGATGCGCACCCCGGCGCGCGCCCGTTGCCCGCGCACTCGCACAAGGCGGAACTGCGCCTTGCCCAACTCCTCGACGACAGCGGGGCCATCGGTCCCGAGGGCATCGACAAGCTGATCGGCGTCATCCACGGGGCGCTGCAGGCCGCCGAGGACAAGGGCGCCGAGGAGGTGCTGCCGTTCGCGACGTCCGCGGTGCGGGAGGCCACCAACGCCGATGACGTGCTCTCGCGCGTGAAGGCTGAGACCGGGGTTGAGCTGCAGGTTCTCACCGGTGCGGAGGAGGCTCGGCTGACCTTCCTCGCCGCGCGGCGGTGGTTCGGGTGGTCCGCCGGGAAGCTGCTGGTGCTGGACATCGGGGGCGGGTCCCTGGAGATCGCGTACGGCATCGACGAGGAGCCGGACGCGGCGGTGTCGCTGCCGCTGGGCGCGGGGCGGCTGACGGCCGGCTGGCTGCCGGGTGATCCGCCCGAGCCGGAGGACATACGCGCGCTGCGCCGGCATGTCCGCGCGCAGATCGCCCGTACGGTCGGCGAATTCACCCGGTTCGGCGCGCCTGATCACGTGGTCGCCACGTCCAAGACCTTCAAGCAACTGGCCCGCCTCGCCGGCGCCGCCCGCTCCGCGGAGGGCCTGTACGCCCAGCGCGAGCTGAAGCGGGAGTCCTTGGAGGCGTGGGTTCCCCGACTGGCGGGGATGACGGTGGTCCAGCGCGCCGAACTGCCGGGGGTCTCCGAGGGACGGGCGGGGCAGTTGCTCGCGGGGGCGCTGGTGGCCGAGGGGGCGATGGATCTGTTCGGGGTGGAAACGCTGGAGGTCTGCCCTTGGGCGTTGCGGGAGGGCGTGATTCTGCGGAAGTTGGATCACATGTCGGTGTGAGTGCCGGTTGCCTCCGGCGGTTGGGCGGCGCGATGCCTGCGGCGGCCTGTGGCTGTTTCGGTGGGGGTTCGCGTAGCGCCAACGGTCCTTCTCGGCGCCGGCCAGGATCATTCAGCCCGGGTCCGAGCGGCACCCCTTGGAACCCGCCCCGCGTCGACGCCCGCCCCGAACGAACCCCCCTCGCGGCGTGAACCCCGCCACACCCCCCGACTCCACCCCCCGGCATACACCCAGTTCGCACCCATGGCCGGTTGCACCCCCTCCCAGAGCCCTCACCCCCATCAGTTCCCCGACGCCCAGCACCGCCCCGTACGCTGTCCCCGTGGCAGAACCAGTGGTGCGCATCCCGGATGCGAAGGTCGCTCTGTCGACGGCTTCCGTCTATCCGGAGTCGACGGCGACGGCCTTCGAGATCGCCGCGCGCCTCGGGTACGACGGTGTCGAGGTCATGGTGTGGACCGACCCGGTCAGCCAGGACATGGAGGCCCTGCGGAGGCTGAGCGACTACCACCGCATCCCGATCCTCGCCGTCCACGCCCCTTGTCTGCTGATCACGCAACGCGTGTGGTCCACCGACCCGTGGACCAAGCTCCAGCGCGCCCAGGCGGCCGCCGAGAAGCTCGGGGCCGCCACCGTCGTCGTACACCCCCCGTTCCGCTGGCAGCGCCAGTACGCCCGCGACTTCGTCGAGGGAATCTGGCGGATGGCGAACGAGACGGATGTGCGGTTCGCCGTCGAGAACATGTACCCCTGGCGCTACCGCGACCGCGAGATGCTCGCGTACGCCCCCGACTGGGACGTGACGAAGGACGACTACCGGCACTTCACGATCGATCTCAGTCATACGGCGACCGCCCGGACGGATGCCCTGCAGATGATCGACCGCATGGGCGATCGGCTCGGCCACGTCCACCTCGCCGACGGCAGAGGGTCGGCGAAGGACGAGCACCTCGTCCCGGGCCGCGGCACCCAGCCCTGCGCCGAGGTGCTGGAGCGGCTCGCCCTGACCGGCTTCGACGGTCACGTCGTCATCGAGGTCAACACCCGCCGCGCGATGTCCAGCGCCGAACGCGAGGCCGACCTCGCCGAGGCCCTCGCCTTCACGCGACTGCATCTGGCCTCGGCGATGAAGGTGTCCCGGCCGTGACCGGCATCACCTCGGGCGAAGGCGGGGTGGGCTCCCGACGCCGTGGCCGACCCCCGCGTACGGAATCCGCAGACACCCGCGACCGCATCCTGAGCGCCGCCCGCGAGGAGTTCTCCGAGCGGGGCTACGAGAAGACGTCCGTGCGCGGCATCGCGAAGGCGGCCGGCGTGGACTCGGCGCTCGTGCACCACTACTTCGGCACCAAGGAGCAGGTCTTCGAGGCGTCCGTGGAGGTCGCCTTCGCGCCCGCCTTCAAGGTGCGGGACGTGGTGCTTCAGGGGCCTCTCGACGACGTCGGTGAGCGCATGACGCGCTTCATCTTCGGGCTCTGGGAGAACCCGGTGTCCCGGAAGCCGCTGCTCGCCATCGTCAGGTCGGCGGTCAACACCGAGGCCGCTGCCGCCGTCTTCCGGCGGCTCGTCTCCGCCCAGCTGCTGCGGCGCCTCGCCGGCGAGCTCGACGCCCCGGACGCCGAGCTGCGCGCCGAGCTCGCCGCCGCGCAGCTGGTGGGCGTCGCGATGATGCGGTACGTGATCAAGATCGAGCCGATCGCCTCGGTGGACGTGGAGCAGATCATCGCGCGCGTGGCGCCCGTCGTGCAGGGGCACCTCACCGGTCGGTGACGGGACAAATGCCTGTTCCGCGAGACATGCGTCCCGCATTTCGGACACCTCGTCCCGCCCTCTGGATGACCGGCGTACGCTCGTTAGCAGTCAGAAGTCTCTGATCGCAGTCTCTGCTGTCCCTGAAGGAGCGAGCGACGATGCCCGAGCTGAGGTCCCGCACAGTCACCCACGGCCGCAACATGGCGGGCGCCCGCGCCCTTATGCGCGCCTCCGGTGTACCCGGTGCGGACATCGGCCGGAAGCCGATCATCGCGGTGGCGAACAGCTTCACCGAGTTCGTGCCCGGTCACACGCACCTCCAGCCCGTCGGCCGGATCGTCAGCGAGGCGATCAGGGAGGCCGGGGGCATCCCGCGCGAGTTCAACACCATCGCCGTCGACGACGGCATCGCGATGGGGCACGGCGGCATGCTGTACTCCCTGCCGTCCCGCGACCTCATCGCCGACAGCGTGGAGTACATGGTCGAGGCGCACTGCGCCGACGCCCTGATCTGCATCTCCAACTGCGACAAGATCACCCCGGGCATGCTGAACGCCGCGCTGCGGCTGAACATCCCCACGGTCTTCGTCTCCGGTGGCCCCATGGAGTCCGGCCGCGCCACGCTGGTCGACGGCACGGTCCGTACGCTCGACCTGGTCGACGCGATCTCCGACGCCGTGAACGACAAGATCTCGGACGAGGACATCCTCCGTATCGAGGAGAACGCCTGTCCGACCTGCGGTTCCTGCTCCGGCATGTTCACCGCCAACTCGATGAACTGCCTGACGGAGGCCATCGGCCTGTCCCTGCCCGGCAACGGCTCCGTCCTCGCCACGCACACGGCCCGCAAGGCCCTGTACGAGGACGCGGCCCGCACGGTCATGGACATCACTCGCCGCTACTACGACCAGGACGACGAGACGGTCCTCCCGCGCAACGTCGCCACCTTCGCGGCCTTCGAGAACGCCATGGCCCTCGACATCGCGATGGGCGGCTCGACCAACACGATCCTGCACCTGCTGGCCGCCGCCCAGGAGGCGGGCGTTCCGTTCGGGCTGGAGCAGATCAACGAGGTCAGCCGCCGGGTTCCCTGCCTGGCGAAGGTCGCGCCGAACGTCGCCAAGGACCGCACGTACTACATGGAGGACGTGCACCGCGCGGGCGGCATCCCGGCCCTGCTGGGCGAGCTGCACCGCGCCGGCCTGCTCAACGAGGACGTACACGCCGTCCACAGCCCGTCCCTGTCGGACTGGCTGAAGACCTGGGACGTGCGCGGTGGCTCGCCCTCGCCGAAGGCGGTCGAGCTGTGGCACGCGGCCCCGGGATGTGTCCGGTCGGCGGAGGCCTTCTCGCAGTCCGAGCGCTGGGAGGCGCTGGACGAGGACGCCGAGGGCGGCTGCATCCGCAGCGCCGAGCACGCGTACTCCAAGGACGGCGGCCTGGCGGTTCTGAAGGGGAACCTCGCCGTCGACGGGTGCGTGGTCAAGACCGCGGGTGTGGACGAGTCGATCTGGACCTTCGAGGGCCCGGCGGTCGTCTGCGAGTCGCAGGAAGAGGCCGTCGAGAAGATCCTCAACAAACAGGTGACGGACGGCGACGTCGTCGTCATCCGCTACGAGGGCCCCAAGGGCGGCCCCGGCATGCAGGAGATGCTCTACCCGACGTCCTTCCTCAAGGGCCGCGGCCTCGGCAAGACCTGCGCCCTGATCACCGACGGCCGCTTCTCCGGCGGCACGTCCGGTCTGTCCATCGGCCACGCCTCCCCGGAGGCCGCGTCGGGCGGCACGATCGCCCTGGTCGAGAACGGCGACCGTATCCGCATCGACATCCCGAATCGCTCGATCGAGTTGCTGGTCGACGATGCGGAACTCGCACGCCGTGAGCAGGCGTTGAACGGGGCGTACGCTCCGAGGAACCGCGAGCGCAAGGTGTCGGCCGCGCTGCGGGCATACGCGGCGATGGCGACCAGCGCCGACAAGGGCGCGGTGCGGGACGTGACCAAGCTGGGCTGAGTCCCGCCAGGGGCTGGCTCGTGAGGTACTACGAGGGTTCCTGAGGTTCCTGAGGGGCCGTCTCTTCGGAGGCGGCCCCTCTGCCACGTCACCCGGCGGACGGGCCCCTCTGCCGTCACCCGGCGGACAGGCCCCCTCTGCCGTCACCCGGCGGACAGGCCCCCTCTGTCGTCACCAGGCGGACGGGCTGCGCGCGTCCACGGCGAAGACGGTGCCGTCGGGGGCGGTGGCGTAGATCCCGCCGTCGCCCAGGCCGGGTGGCGGCAACGCCGCTGTGGCCTCGGCGGAGTTCGCGTTGAGGCGCGGGGGCGTCTGGCCGAGGAGCTTCCCCTCGGCGGCGTCGACGGCGAGCAGCCGCCCGTCGGCGGCGGTGAAGTACACGCGCCGGCTGTCGGAGACGGGCGCCGAGCCCTGGCTCACGGTTGTCTCCAGCGACCACAACTGCTTGCCCGCGCGGGTGTCGACCGCCACCAGTGACCCGCCGGTGCCCAGGAGGTAGACCACCCCACCGTGTACGCCGGCCTGCGCCTGAACCACCGGAACGGGCAGGTCCACGCGCCGCGTAGCCCCGGACTCCGGGCTGTAGCGGACCACGGCCTTCGCCTCGCCGTAGTCACCGCCGCCCGCAAGGAAGAACACCTCGCCGCCGGCGACCCCGACGGGAGTCAGATCGCCGTCGAGTCGTACGTCCCAGCGCACATCGCCGGTACTCGGATCGACCGCCATGCCCCGTGTCCGGTCCCCGTCGGCGGACGTACTCGTCACGAGAGCCCACGGGCTCTTCGGGAACGACACGACGTACGCCTCGCTCAGCCCCGGGATCCCCCGCGACCACTTCGTCTCGCCGGACGCGCTGTCGACACCGGTCATCCGCCCGTCGGCTCCGCTGAGCAGCAGCATGCCGCTCGCGAACCGGAATCCGCGGTACGCCGAGACGTCCAGCTGCCACCGCGCCTTGCCCGTCGCGGGATCGAGCGCCTCCAGACGCCGGCCAGCGTGCGTCAGCACATGCGCCAGCCCACCGGAGAGGGTCGGCGGGCCGCCGGGGGAGTCGCCTTTGTCCAGGTCATGCCGCCACAGCACGCTGCCGTCCGTGGGATCGAGCGAGCTGATCAGCCCCGGTTGTGTACACAGCAGTCCGGGTCTTTCGTACGTGCATCTGGGCAGACCCTTCCCCTGCGGCGCCGGCTTGACGGCCCAGGGCCCGAACCCTGGCGACGCGGAGGATGCTCCGTCGCTGCCGCTCCGGCTCGGACGCTCTTGGTGGACGTCGTCCATCAGCTGCACAGCGGCGACTCCGCCGACGACGACAAGCGCCAGAGCCACGCCCGCAAGCGCTGCCCGCTTGAGCAGGCGCCCTCTCGTCGAGGCCGGCCCTGCCTCTGGCTGCGGATCCGGCTCCGGCTTCGCGGAACCCCGTTCCGGCTTGGGAGCATCCCCCGTGCGCTGCGCCGGTATGAACGCCTGTGTGTCGTACGAGGCCGCCACCGACCGCAGCTCCCGCATCAACTCGTCCGGCGTGGGACGGTCCTCGGGCTCCTTGGCGAGACACTGCCCGATGAGCGGCGCGAGATTCTCCGGTACGCCGGTCAGGTCCGGCTCGTCATGGACGACCTGGTAGGCGACGACGTACGGGCTGTCGGAGTCGAATGGCCCTCGTCCCGTCGCGGCATGCACCATCACGGACCCCAGCGCGAAGATGTCGGCGGCCGGCCCGACCTCCCGCGGCCGCCGGAACTGCTCCGGCGCCATGAACGGCGGCGTGCCGATCAACTTCCCGGTCTCGGTGCGCAGTTCGCTGTCCTTTGGCCGAGAGATGCCGAAGTCGATGACCTTCGGCCCGTCCTCGGCGAGCAGCACATTGCTCGGCTTCAGGTCCCGGTGCACCACCCCGACCCGGTGGATGTCGCGCAGCGCCTCCGCCAGCCCCGCCATCAGCTGCCGCAACTGCGCCGGCTCCATCGGCCCGTTCCGCTTCACCTGGTCGGAGAGGGTCGGCCCAGGGATGAACAGCGTGGCCATCCAGGGCCGTTCGGCCTCCGGATCGGCGTCCACCACCGGCGCGGTGAAGGCCCCGCTGACCCTGCGAGCCGCCCCCACCTCCTGCCGGAACCGCCCCCTGAACTCGGGATCCTTCGCGAACTCGGCATGCACGACCTTCACGGCGAGCTGCATGCCCGACGTACTCCGTGCGAGATGTACGACGCCCATGCCGCCGGACCCCAGGTGGGACTCCAGACGGTAGTGACCGGCGTACTCGGGAAGTTCCGCTTCCGCGCCCGCTCCGGCGTTCTGCTGTGGCGCCATGGGACCACCCCCGTGCTGTTCGTCCGCGCGCGCGACGCACGGAGCCTAGTCGATGACTCGTGCGATACAGAGGCGGCTTGCTAGTCTCCGCGTTCGAGTTGTGAACTTCTGTTTCATGGCGTGATTTAGGGGAATCAACGGGACCCCATGACGGTCATGGGGATCAACGGGGGGAAGTCTCATGTCGGTTGACCGTGTCGATTTGCTGGACGGCGGCGAGGAAAAGGCCGCGGATGCCGCCGTCACGATGGCCGCTACGGCCGCGGCCGTGCCGTACTACTCGGTCGCGCCGGGCGTCCGTCTCAACGTCCGCAGCGGCCCCGGCACCAGCTACCCGATCATCAAGGTCCTGTCCGAGGGCATCCGGGTCGCGATCTACTGCCAGACGCCGGGCACACGCGTGACGGGCCCGTACGGCACGACGAACATCTGGGACAACATCGCCAGCGGCGAGTACGTCTCGGACGCCTATGTACGGACAGGCAGCGACGGCTACGTCCGCCCCCGCTGTTCGTCCTGACCGGTATGCGGTGACCCGTACGGAGCCCGCGGCCGTGCCGGAGCCATAATCGACGCGTGAGCGAGACGAACGGCACCCCGGACACCCCCGCGGGCTCCACGGGCCCCCGCCCCGAGCCCCTGCGCTTCTTCGGCACGACCTGGGTCGACCGCGACAACAGCTACACCGCCCGCCGTATCGCGGTGTCCGCCGGCTCCCTCGCCACCGCGGCCGCCGCCTGCCTGGTGCTGCGCCTGGCCTACCAGGGGCTCCAGATCGCCGACATCGGCAGCTTCGTGACCCTCCTGATGGTCCTGATGTTCGCGGTCTGCAGCGCCCTCGCCTTCCGCCACACCTGGGACGGCTTCACCAAACGCCCCGACCCCGACCGCCAGGCCTCCCTGCGCGGCCTCCTGACCATCGGCTTCGTCGGCTCTCTCCTCGCCTACTTCTTCCGCTCCCTCACCGAGGCACCCGGCGAGAGACTCCACCGCGAGGAATACGAGGCGGCCCGCAAGCAACACCAGAACCGCACCACCCGCCGCACGGGCAACCCAGCGAAGAAGCGTCGCCGCGGCTAGCACGGGAGCCGCACCAACACCTCCGCCCACCTCCCACGTGGCGCTGTGCGGGGCGCGCAGCCCGCCCCCTCTCGGAAAAGTCGGCGCCTATCGCACCGACCAGGGCCACCATGGCCGTATGACGGCCCCTTCCCACGCCGACCGAGCCCGTTCCTTCAACGCGGCCGCAGCCCAGTACGCCGCGAACCGCCCCTCCTACCCATCCGCCCTCTTCGACGCGATCGAAGAGCTCGCCGGCCGCTCCCTCACCGGCGCGCGCGTCGTGGACGTCGGCGCGGGCACCGGCATCGCCACCGAACTCCTGCACCGGCGCGGCGCCGCCGTACTGGCCGTCGAGCCCGGCGACGGCATGGCGGCCCAGTTCCGCCGCACCCACCCCGACATACCGATCGTCCGTGGCAACGGCAACGCCCTTCCCCTCGCCACAGCCTCCGCCGACTTCCTCACCTACGCTCAGGCCTGGCACTGGACGGACCCCGCCCACGCCGTGCCCGAGGCCCTGCGCGTACTGCGCCCCGGCGGCGCACTCGCCCTGTGGTGGAACACCACCCCGCTCGACATCCCTTGGCACGCCGCACAGGCAGTCCGTATCGAGAAGCGCTTCGGTCATCACCCCGCCGTCGAGCAGAACGGCAGCGGCGCCCGAGCCGCCCTCTCCGACCCCACCGGCCTCCTCGACTTCACCGGCCACAAGGTCCGCTGGAGCCGTCGCATCCCCCTCGACACGCACCTGGCGAACCTCGGCAGCCACTCGCTCTTCCTGGTCCACGGCCCGGAAGCGAGCACCACCTTCCTCACCGAGGAAAAGCAACTCCTTCTCGACACCTTCCCGGACGGAATCATCGAGGAGACCTACGACGTCGACCTCCTCATCGCCACCACCTCCTGACCCCCGCGCCGTTCAGCAACCAGCGACCGACTGTCACGTCCCCTCCGCCCGCCCCGCCCCCGACCCGGCGCGGGCGGGCGGGCGACCCATGTGCCCACACCCGACCACCGGCCCTCCCCGGCGCTTGACGCGATAGGCCGGTCGGAGGATTATTCATCACATGATGAATTATTCCCCCGTCCGATCCGACCCGCCACCCGACACCCCCGCCATCCGAGCCGAGGCCCTCAACGTCGTACGCGGCACCCGCCAGGTCCTCCGCGACCTCGACTTCACCGTCCCGCGCGGCCAGATCACCGGCCTGCTCGGCCCGTCCGGCTGCGGCAAGACCACCCTCATGAGGGCGATCGTCGGCACCCAGGCCAAGGTCACCGGCACCCTCGACGTGCTCGGCAGCCCCGCAGGCCGGCCCACCCTGCGCAATCGCATCGGCTACGTCACCCAAGCTCCCTCCGTCTACGACGACCTGACGATCCGCCAGAACCTCACCTACTTCGCCGCGATCCTCGACCCGGGCCGCGCCTCAGCCGAACGGCGCCACGAGAACGTCACCCGTGCCATCGCCGACGTCGACCTCACCAGCCACGCCGACTCCCTGGCAGGCAACCTCTCCGGCGGCCAGCGCAGCCGCGTCTCCCTGGCGGTCGCCCTCCTCGGCACCCCCGAACTCCTCGTCCTGGACGAACCGACGGTCGGTCTGGACCCGGTCCTGCGCCGCGACCTCTGGAGCCTCTTCCACGACATCGCCGCCTCCCGCAACGCCACCCTCCTCATCTCCTCCCACGTCATGGACGAGGCCGAGCGCTGCCACCGCCTCCTCCTGATGCGCGAGGGCCAGATCCTCGCCGACGACACTCCGGACGCCCTCCGCACCCGTACGCACTCCGAGACGGTCGAGGCGGCCTTCCTGCACCTGGTCGACGAGGCGACCGCGGCAGCCCGCGCGAAGGAGACCACGCGATGACCACGACGACGAGCCCCACCGCACTCCGGCCGGCCCCCACCGGAGCCCTGAGCCTTGCCCGCACGACCGCCACCGCCGCCCGGGTCCTGCGCCAGCTCCGCCACGACCCGCGCACCATCGCGCTGCTGGTCCTCATCCCCTGCGTGATGCTGTTCCTACTGCGCTACGTCTTCGACGGCAGCCCGCGCACCTTCGACAGCATCGGCGCCTCCCTCCTCGGGATCTTCCCGCTGATCACGATGTTCCTGGTCACCTCCATCGCCACCCTGCGCGAACGCACCTCGGGGACCCTCGAACGCCTCCTCGCCATGCCCCTCGGCAAGGGCGACCTGATCGCCGGCTACGCCCTCGCCTTCGGCACCCTCGCGATCATCCAGTCCGCCCTGGCGACCGGACTCGCCCTCTGGTTCCTGGGCCTGGACGTCACCGGCAGCCCCTGGCTGCTCCTGCTCGTGGCACTGCTCGACGCATTGCTCGGCACCGCGCTCGGTCTCTTCGTCTCGGCCTTCGCCGCCTCCGAATTCCAGGCCGTCCAGTTCATGCCGGCCGTGATCTTCCCCCAACTCCTCCTCTGCGGCCTCTTCACTCCCCGCGACAACATGCACCCCGCCCTCGAAGCCATCTCGAACGTCCTCCCCATGTCCTACGCGGTCGACGGCATGAACGAGGTCCTCATGCACACCGACATGACCGCCGCCTTCGTACGCGACGCCCTGATCGTGGCGGGCTGCGCCCTGCTGGTCCTGTGCCTCGGCGCGGCAACCCTGCGGCGCAGGACGGCATGACCGGCCAGGGCCGGGCCCGGTGTCCGGCCCGTCCGCCCAACCCCGTCCGCCCACTGGACTCGCCACCTCGAAAGGTGCCCCTGATGGGAGGATGAACCCGGACAACGCAACCCCCGGAGGGCACCGCAGCCATGACCCAGAAAGTCGCAGTCCTCGGCACCGGCAAGATCGGCGAAGCCCTGCTCAGCGGAATGATCCGCGGCGGCTGGGCCCCGGCCGACCTCCTGGTGACGGCCCGCCGCGCGGAACGAGCCGAAGAACTCCGTGCCCGCCACGGAGTAACCCCGGTCACCAACGCGGAAGCCGCCAAGACCGCCGACACCCTGATCCTCACGGTCAAGCCGCAGGACATGGGCACCCTCCTCGACGAACTCGCCCCGCACGTCCCCGCCGACCGCCTGGTCATCAGCGGAGCCGCAGGCATCCCCACCTCCTTCTTCGAGTCCCGCCTAGCCGCCGGCACCCCGGTCGTCCGCGTCATGACGAACACCCCCGCCCTCGTCGACGAGGCGATGTCCGTCATCTCCGCCGGCAGCCACGCCAGCGAAGCCGACCTCGCCCACGCCGAGGAGATCTTCGGCTCCGTGGGCAAGACGCTGCGCGTCCCCGAGTCCCAGCAGGACGCCTGCACCGCCCTCTCCGGCTCCGGCCCGGCGTACTTCTTCTACTTGGTCGAAGCCATGACCGACGCCGGCATCCTTCTCGGCCTGCCCCGCGACAAGGCGCACGACCTGATCGTCCAGTCCGCGATCGGCGCCGCGACGATGCTCCGCGACAGCGGCGAACACCCCGTCAAGCTCCGCGAGAACGTGACGTCCCCCGCCGGCACCACCATCAACGCCATCCGCGAACTCGAGAGCCACGGCGTACGAGCCGCCCTCATCGCCGCCCTCGAAGCAGCCCGCGACCGCAGCCGCGAGCTGGCCTCCGGAAACAACGCCTGACGCGCCGGCCGCCCCGCCCGAGGGGCGGCCCAGCGCGCCCCCTAAGCGGTCACCTCGATATCGGCAGCCGCTGCCACAGCCGTAGCTGCACTCGCCGGCAGCAACCCGATCGCGCGATAGGCGGCATCCACGACCGGCCGGGCCATCGCCCGAGCCCGCTCCGCACCATCCCGCAGCACCCCCTCCACATAGCCAGGATTCGCGCACAGCTCCCTGTGCCTCTCCTGCACGGGCTTGAGGACCTCGACCACAGCCTCCGCGGTGGCTGACTTCAAAGCTCCGTACGATTCATATACACCGCTCAGCTCCGATGGGTTCCCACCCGTACAGGCCGCGAGGATCTCCAGCAGATTCGCCACCCCCGGCTGCGCGGCCCGGTCGTAGACGACCTCCCGCCCGCTGTCGGTCACGGCCCGCATGACCTTCTTCCGCACCACATCGGGCTCATCGAGCAGATAGACGATCCCCGGCCCGGAATCGTCGCTCTTGCCCATCTTCGCCGTCGGATCCTGCAGGTTCATCACGCGCGCGGCGACCTGCGGAGGCGTGGCCCGAGGAACCACGAACGTATGCCCGTACCGCTGGTTGAACCGCACCGCGAGATCCCGCGCAAGCTCCACATGCTGCGTCTGATCGTCCCCGACCGGCACCTGATCGGTCCCGTACGCCAGGATGTCCGCCGCCATCAGCACGGGATACGTCAGCAGCGACAGCCGCACGCTCCCGCCCCGCACCCGCTCCCGCGCAGCCTTCTCCTTGTACTGGATCATCCGCCGCATCTCGCCGTCCGTGGCCACGCACTCCAGCAGATACGACAGCCGAGCGTGCTCATCCACATGACTCTGTACGAAGACGGTGCACAGCTTCGGATCCAGCCCGGCCGCCAGCAGCAACGTCGCCGCCTGCCGGCTCAGCCTGCGCACCCGCGCCGGATCGTGGTCCACGGTCAGCGCGTGCAGATCGACGATGCAGAACAGCGCGTCGGACTCATG